>VAZV01000310.1 GCA_005884765.1 Alphaproteobacteria bacterium | reverse complement strand
GGCGACGATGCACCACGTCGACTTTGCTCGCGAGGATATCGATCTCGCGATCCGTCACGGCGCCGGCAATTGGGTTGGGCTGGATGCCGTCAATCTGTGCGCGGAAACGCTGTTTCCGGTCTGCAGCCCGGCTCTCCTCGGCAGCCAGCGTGGAATCCACAGTCCGGAGGACTTGCTGCAGTTTCCGCTATTGCATTTGAACGATCGGAGAGACTGGTCGAGATGGCTGGAAGCGGCAGGCGCATCGGGAGAAGGGCTCTTGCACGGCCCGATCCTCAATCACGCCAGCATGCTGATCGATGCGGCGATCGACGGTCAGGGGATCGCACTTGCCCGTACCGCTCTTGCTGCAGCCGACTTGATCAATGGTCGCTTGGTGCGGCCATTCCAGACCACCCTGCCAGTGAAAAATACCTATTGGATCGTGTGCCCCAAGGCGACTTCGGCACTTCCAAAGATCGCCGCGTTCCGTGATTGGCTCCTGGCCGAGGCAGCGGCGGATGCGCAGCAGCTCGACAGGATTCGCATCAAAGGGGCATCGGCTCGGGTCGAGAGCCCAGCGCTTGTGGCATAGGGATCGATGGCGGCACGCGTGGTGATCCAGGCGGTCGCGATTCCGGTTCTATCAACTTCAAGGAAGCGACATGGCCAATGTGAAACACCATAGAATCGCAGTTCTCTGGCGCGGCGATCGCGAGGCACGGCGAGCCGCTACGCCCCAGAACAATCGCTATCACCGCGTCTTCGAAGACGACATTGCCGACGAGGTGCGTGAGCAGCTTTTATCGGTTGATGGAGTGCTCGTGTGGGTCGATCCGACCCATGAAGGGCAGACCCGGACTGTGCTCGACGCGATATTACGTGACGTAGCATCGCGTGGACCTTGGGTCAGCGCGCATCCCGATGTGATCCTCAAGATGGGCGTGAAAGAGGTCCTGTTCCGCACGAGACATCTCGGATGGGGCACCGATACCCACCTTTACTGCACAGCCGTCGAGTTCGGCGATGCATTCCCGTCACGGCTCCAATCGGCAGGCCCGCGTGTCCTCAAGCAGAACCGGGGCAATGGCGGCGAGGGGGTTTGGAAGGTCGAAGTGGTTTCCAGGCCGGCAAGCAAGACGAGCGTCGTACGAATCCTGCATGCGCGCCGCGGGAGCATGCCCGAAGAAATGCCGCTTGGGGAGTTCATGACACGCTGCGAGCCATATTTCGCATCCAACGGATGTATCGTCGATCAACCGTTTCAACCCCGCCTTCCTGACGGCATGATCCGCTGTTACATGGGCGTCGATAAGGTTGTTGGCTTCGGTCACCAATTCATCAAGGCGCTGATACCGCCGCCGCCTGAAGGCCCGGATTCCCCAGGCGCGCAGCCTGGTCCACGTATCATGCATGGCGCTGAGGCGGAGCCATTTCAGGTGCTCAGGGCCAAGATGGAAGCCGAGTGGACGCCGCAGATGATGGAGGTCCTGGGCATCGATGCCGCGTCCCTTCCGATCATCTGGGACGCCGATTTTCTCTACGGGCCACGCACTGCGTCGGGCGAAGATAGCTACGTCCTGTGCGAAATCAACGTCAGTTCGGTCTTCGCGATCCCGGACCAGGCACCGGCAGCGATCGCACGTTTGGCATGGAGTAGGTTACAGAGTGCCTGGGGAAAATGATAGCTTCGGCCAAAATAGCATTGAATTT
>VAZV01000053.1 GCA_005884765.1 Alphaproteobacteria bacterium | reverse complement strand
CGCAGCCGCTTGATCGACCCGGACACCGTCTTCCAGTTGGTCAGCGTGCCGCCGAGCCAGCGCGAATTGACGAAATACTGCGCGGAGCGCTTGGCGGCTTCGGCCACGCCGTCCTGCGCTTGGCGCTTGGTGCCGACGAACAGGATACGGGCGCCTTTGGCGACGGTGTCACTCACCGCCTGGAGCGCGCGATGCAGCAGCGGCACGGTCTGGGCGAGGTCGATGATATGGATGTTGTTGCGGGCAGCGAAAATGAAATCCGACATTTTCGGATTCCAGCGGTGCGATTGGTGGCCAAAGTGCACGCCAGCTTCAAGCAGCTGACGCATAGAAAAATCAGGTAGCGCCATGATATCAGTTCTCCGGTTGGTTCCTCCGGAAACGTGTGAGCAAACGAGCCTTTCGGCCCGGCTGCCACCGGACGGCCTTTTAAGCCATGTTTCCGTGTGAGATGGCGCGGTATATAGCCGTATTTTCGGGGGAAGCAAGGAAATACGAGCCATTTGGCGGGCGGTGGGCGGGCAAAACGTCCGGTGTCCGGCGTCTGTCCGGGGTATTTGGGCGCATGGGTGGAAGGGTCCGATTTCGGCCCTTGTGGCGCCTTCCCCGGATTTTCATGCCGCCGGGCTATTCCAGACCGGCACGGCGCAAGCCTTCCAAAAAGTGTTCGCGCTCGTCTTGCCTGAACGGAAGTTGCCTCGCCATCCATTCCAGGGAGATGTTGGGTTGCGCGCGACGCAACTCCTGCAGCATGGCCGTGGCGAGGTCCATTTCACCCGCCATGGCGGCGGCCGCGGTGATCACCCGATAGGCGCCGGCGAAGTCGTTGCGCTGACGGATGCCCTCGCGCGATAGCCGGATCGCCTCCTTGTAATCGCGTTCGACATAGGCGGCATAGGCCGCAACCGCGTTATAGATCGCGGAGGATGGATCTCGCGGGCTCAGCCGCAGCGCGCGGCGGGCGGCTTCGGCACCTTCACGCCAGCGCCCACCCCAGGACAGCATCAAGCCATAATAGCCTTGGGCCAGCGCAAAGTTCGAATTGAGGCGCAGCGCCTGTTCGAACGCGGCGAACGAGTCCTCGAGATGGCCGCGGTACCCATAGGCACAGGCCAGCGCGAGATGCGCCCAGGGGTCCTCGCCGTCGGCCCGGACAGCCGCCAACGCGTTGCGTTCGGCCTCCGGCCTGACGGTTGCCACATCCTCCCATCCCATGCGCGCGCCGAACAAATGGCTGACCGCAAGCAGGGCGAGCGCCTGGGCATAATTTGGATCAATGGCGATCGCCTGATCGAGCAATCTCTGCGCCGCGAGGTTGTCCTCACGGGTAACGCGCCAGTAATGCGACAGCGCCCGCATGACCAGATCCCAGGCATCGAGGCTCTCGGGCGCCTTGCGCTGAGCGCGAAAATTCTCCGCCGCGTAGAGCTGCGGTTCAATCGTGGCAACGATGGCCTCGGTGATCTCGTCTTGAACCGCGAACACATCGGCAAGGTCGCGGTCGTAACGCTCAGCCCAGAGGTGGCTGCCGGTCGTGACGTCGTTAAGCTGAGCCGTAATGCGTACGCGCTGGCCCTCCTTGCGCACGCTGCCCTCGATCACATAGTCGACACCGAGTTCCTCGGCGATCTCCTTCAAGTGAACGGATTTGCCCTTGTAGGTGAAAGAGGAGTTGCGCGCGATCACGAAGAACCAGCGCAGCTTGGACAGCGCCGTGATGATGTCTTCGCTGATGCCGTCGGAAAAATATTCCTGCTCCGCCTCGCCACTCATGTTGGCGAAGGGCAGCACGGCGATCGCCGGCCGGTCGGAAGACCGCACTGCCGCTCGCGCCGGCTCGCGAGTGCCAGGTTGCGGCGCCGCGGCGCCGTACGCAGGCACATCGCTCTCCGGCCGGAACTGCACCTCACCGACGAATCGGATGCCCTTTCGCGCGATGGTGCGGATCAGCCTCTGCTCCCCGCCGCTGTCGCCGATCGCCTTGCGCGCTGCGTTGATGCGGCTGGCGAGCGTGGAATCCGCCACGATCCGGCCGCCCCAGACCGAGGCGAACAGATCATCCTTGCTGACTACTCGTTCGCGATTTTGCACGAGATAGGTCAAGAGTTCGAATACTTGCGGCTCGACTGCGATCGCCGCGCCACTCCGGCGCAGCTCGCGCCGGTCGGTATCAAGCGTATGATCGGCAAACAGAAATTGCACGCGGCCCTCGAGAACCCGACGCCTCCTCGGCTAAAAATCAAGCGCTTCTAGGGCAAAAATACAGCTCAGGGCAAAGTCTTTCGCCCAGGCTCCGGCTATCCATCGCCCCGGCTCCCAACTTTTCGCAAGGGCCATCGGCGGCCTCCAACGACGCGGGCCGCCGCGACGCGCGGCTTTGTCGGCCGAAGCCGCGCGTCTTTTTTCATTGAACTCAAGGAGAAAACATTGAAACCAATTTTCTGGGCCAGGAAATTAGCTCTGTTGTCTTTGCTGGCGGTCGGAAGTGCCTTCGCCGCTGACCGCGCCCACAATATACTCGCGGAGCATGTGCGCGCTGCCAATGACCGATTCAAGGATGTCTCGGTCGCCCTTTCCGAGGGATATGCACCGATCCCCTGCGCCAGCGGCATCGATGGCGGCGCGATGGGTATCCATTACGTCAACGCCAAGCTGATCGGCGACGCCGTCGATATCAAGCAACCGCAAGCCGTCATGTATGAGCCGATGCCCGACGGCAAAATGGAGCTGGTAGCGGTCGAATACATCACCTCGAAAGGACCCGCCGCGCTCGAGGGTCAGCTGCTCAATTTCAACAGTGCTCCCAATCGCTACGGCCTCGGCCCGTTCTACGAACTGCACGTCTGGGCCTGGAGAGCTAACCCGCACGGCACCTACGCTGACATGAACCCGATGGTCACGTGCGACCACGCGCCGATGAAATAGCGATCGACCGGGTCCTCCCTTCCCCTGCTTAAGATGCCTTGCCGCTGTCAATGAGCTGTTTTGGCATGTCGTGCCTGTGCTCGGCGTCGCGGGCGCGGGGCGGGCGTGGGTCTATTTCTCTGAAAGGCTTGAACTCTCATGTCACGGCTATCCGCCGAGATGCCGCCGGCCGGTGAATCAAATTTGAAAACAGGAGAATTGATACAATGAACTCGAAGCCGTCATGGTCGCGCCGCGCATTCGTGAGTTCCGCAATGGCAATGGTGGCAACACCTGCGCTTCGCACCGGGGCGGCACGCGCCGACGCACCGTTGATGCTGCGCTGCTCGCTGGAGACCGCGCCATCGCATACGCGCAATGTCGTCATCAGGGACTATCTCGGAAAGATCGAGACTGCCGCAGCTGGAAAGATCAAGACGCAACTGTTCGAGAGCGGACAACTGTTTCCCGATCTCCAGGTCGGCAAGGCGCTGCTGCAGGGACAGGTCGAGATGGCGGCACCGGGAAGCTGGTCTCTAACCGGCATCGTGCCCGATGCAGATTTCTTTCAACTGCCCATCCTTTATGGGCGCCCGATCGAGGCGTTGCGCCGTGTCGTCGATGGCAAGTCGGGGCAGCTGCTCGCGATGCAGCTCGAACAACGGCTCAGTTCGCACGTCATCGGTCCCTGGCTCGATCTTGGATTTTTCAACTGGTACAGCACGAACAAGCCGCTCAATTGCTATGACGACCTCAAGGGGCTGAAAATCCGCAACAACGGCGGAGCAGGTCAAGCGTGGCGCACGCAGTTCATGGGCGCGATCCCGAATACCACGCCCTTGCCAAACGTGCCTCTGGCACTGTCGCAAGGCACGTTCGACGGGCTGATCACGACACATGAAACGGTAGCGAGCGGACAATTCTGGGAATCGGGAATCCGCCATGCCCTCGAAGACCACCAATTCATCGGTGAATACATTCCGATCGTCAGTCGCGCGTTCTGGGAAAAACTGCCTCCCGAGCTTCGCCAGGTATTCACCAATCTTTGGCGCGAGAACGTTCAGGGCTATCGGGCCAACATGGCGGCTGCGCAGTCTCGCGCGAGCGAGCTGGTGCAGGCGCACGGCATCAACATCGTCGTGCCGTCGCCGGACGACCTCGCGGCAGCGCGGCGCGAAATGATAGCATCTCAGGGACAAGTAGCCAGGCTGTCAAATATCTCATCCGAAATGCTCGCCGCCGTTTCGGCGGACCTCTCGGGCATCGACTGACGACTCCGATGATGAAGATTTGGGATCGCGCCGAGCAGACGCTCGTGGGCCTGCTCAGCCTGGCCGCGCTCGTGTTTGCGCTTTGGCAGATTTTATCGCGCTATTTGTTTCCGCGAGAGTCGATCGGATATGCGGAGGAGGTCGTCGTCTATCTGTCGGTCTGGGCAATCATGATCGTGTCGAGCCAGCTGGTCCGCACCGATAGCCATGTCCGACCCGATGTTGTGCTCAACGTGGTCTCGGCCGGAGTGGCGCGATGGATGGAGATATTCAATTGCGTCGCGGCCATCGCGTTTTGCGGCGCGTTGGTCTGGTACGGCTGGCAGGTCGTCGAGATCGCATCGCTGATCGACGAGCACAGCGCCTCGGATCTGCGCTTTCCGATGTGGATCTATTATTCGGCGTTGCCGGCGGGCGGCCTGCTGATGTTGATCCGCTATGTCATCAGGTTGGTTGGACTTGTTTCAGGGAGCGCCAGGCTCCCGCGGCGTCCGGGCAGCCATGAGCTGCCAGGCATCGATTAAGCGGACGACATGACAGGTTTCCTCACGCTTTTTTTCATCCTGCTTGCGACCGGAATTCCGGTCTTTCTGGTGCTTGGGCTCTGTGCCGGCGCAATGTTCATGGCATCCGGTCAGCCGCTGGTGGGCGCAGCCCAGCTCGTCATCAACGAGCTCAACTCACCGACCCTGATGGCGCTGCCGTTGTTCGTGATGGCGGCGACGTTCATGCGGTTCGGCGGTGTCGCCAAGGCGCTGGTGGATGTGGCCGCAGCCTGGCTCAGTGGCTTCCCGGGGTCCCTTGGCCTCGTCACCGTCGTTGCGTGCACTTTGTTTGCAGCAGTTTGTGGTTCGAGCGTCGCGACCGCACTGGCAATGGGGACGATCCTGATCCCTGCGATGCTCGAGCGGGGCTATCCACGGTCGTTCGCGTTGGGTGTTGTCGGGGCGTCGGGAACGATCGGCATCGTCATTCCGCCGAGCCTGCCGTTGATCCTGTACGGAATTGTTGCCGAGCAGTCGGTGCCGCGGCTGTTTCTCGCCGGCATTCTGCCGGGGCTGCTTCAGGCTGCCTCCTTCTTCATCTGGGTTCTGTGGGAAGCCCGCCGCCGCAAATTTCCGGTCGAGCCGGCGTTGGCCTTCAGCGAGCGGATACGCGCGACGCCATCGGCCCTGCCCGCGCTGCTCGTGCCGCTGGTCGTAATGGTCGGCATCTACGGCGGCTTTGTCACTGTGACCGAGGCCGCGGCACTGTCTGCGGTCGTAGCGCTTTGCGTTTCGCTGATTTTCTACCGTGGATTCCACTGGAGCGAAACACTATCCGTCGTCGCGATGGGACTACGCAGCGCCGCGAGCATCATGCTGATTATCGCAACAGCGCTCGCAGTCGGGCATTGGCTGACGGAATCGGGCGCCCCTGCCCGCCTCGTCGAATTTCTGCTGAGCCATCACTTCTCGACGTGGCAGTTTCTGCTGGCGATCAACGCCTTGCTTCTCGTGCTCGGCTGCTTCCTCGAGGTAACAGCGACCCTGCTTCTCGTTCTGCCGATCCTGGCCCCGGCACTCGGCCGGATGGGCGTCGATCCCGTCCACTTTTCGATCATCTTCACGCATAATATGGAGATCGGGCTCGTCCATCCGCCGGTCGGCCTCAACCTCTTTGTGCTTTCGTCGGTGGCTGTCGCGCCGATGGGCGAAGCGATCCGGGGCATCCTGCCGTTTCTTGCCATCCTGCTGATCGTGCTTGCCATCATCACCTACGTGCCGGTGCTCACGCTGTGGCTTCCCGACGCGATCTTCGGGCCATGACGTTTTCCTGTGGGACTGGTCCTGACCAGCACGACCCAACGGGCAGTCGACACCGGAACGCTGTTAGGTACATCCGGTTTTGACGCCACCAAACGGCGCCGGTCAGGCCCCATTGGGGCCTGACCGGCTCGGCTTTCAGCATCTCGGGTTGTTCGGCGGACATTTCTTGGCAGCGGCCGGAGCCGGTCTTGCTGGCGGCGGGGGCGGCCGCGGTGGTGGCGGGGGCGGCGCCGGACGCGCAGCGGCAACCGGGGGCGGGCGCGGAGGCGGCGGTGGCGCCGGGGCGGGCCGAGGCGGCGGCGGGGCGGGTCTTGCTACCTGCGGAGCCGGACGCGGCGGTGGTGGTGGCGGCGGCTGGCGTGGTGGCTCCAGCCGTGCTGCCGGCGGAGGCGGCTTCGCAGGCGCTGCCGCAGGTTTCGACGGCGGCGGCGGGATTTCTTTGCGGCCGTGCTCTATTTCCGGAACGACATGCATTGCTTTCGCGCCGCCCGGACCCGACGTCGGTCCCGCCGGACTCGATGGAGCCGTCGTCACCGATTTGTTTTCAGGGGCAAGCTTGTTCTCAGGAAGCTTCGCAGCAGGATTCGTCACGCCCGTTGCCGGCCCCGTTGTAGCCTGGGTCTTCGGACCGCCTACGCCACCCGGACCGGAGGGTGCCCCCAGCGTCGACGGAGTGGTTGTTGTGATCGACTTGTTTTCAGGGGTCAGCTTTTTGTTTTCGGGGGTAAGTTTCGCGTTCGGGTTTGCTGCGCCCCCCGACGGATTGTTCGGGCCGGTTAACGCCGGAGACGTCGTCCCCAACTTGGTGTCGGGCGTAAATTTCGCGTTCGGATTGTCCTTCGGCAATTCATGACCGGCAGGTACGCCGTTGGGCGACAGACTGGTTGAGGCCGGCCCACTGGTGGTTCCTTTCTGACCGGACGCCGTACCCAACGCTCCCGATTTGACGGAGCCATTGATCTCGAGGCTTTTCGGCGGTGGCACGTCCCCTCTCTGGATCGCCAGGGCCTTGTTATGCGCGGCCGTCGGAGTCTGAACCTGCGCACCAGCGTTGACCGGCGTGATGGCGCCCTGCCCCGGTCCACCCTTGGTGTTCGGCTGAACGTTCGTAGTGCCAGCCGTTGCCGGATTCGACGGCGGCGGCTTGTTGATGACGTTATTGATGACGGTGGTGTTGTGGATGTTGGCGAAGATGACGTTGTTCGCCGGTGGCGCCACATAGACCGGCGGCCGCACGAAGACCGGGATCGGCACAAACACCGGTTGCGGCAGAACGAACAGTCCGACTGCGACAAACGGCGGCGGCAACACCACGAAATCCGGCGGCGGCGGCGGGCAGAAGTACACCGCAGGCGGCGGTGGCGGCGCAAAGTCGAAATCCGGATCGCCGAAATACAATACCGGGCGATCGACGTAGACGATCTCGTCGGGCGGTGGCGGCGGTATGTCGTAGTCGATCATGGCGAACGATTGCGGCGGCTCCAGCGGCGCGGTGAGAATGGCAAGCCGGCGGCGGGCATCATAGGCATGAGGCCCGCGCGGATAGCGCCGCAGATACGACCAGTAGGCCTGCGGCGTGTCCGCGCGGTAGGTGCGAAGCCAGGTGATCGCCTCGCGCCGTGCAGCGACGATGGCGCGGACCCGTTTGGCCAGGGGATCGCCGGGATAGGCGGTGAGGAAATCCTCATAGCCGGGCAAGGTGTCGCGCTCCAGCGCCGCGGCATAGGCGTCCTGCACCCCAAGATCGCGGATCGGCTTGTTCCTGATCGCGGCGACCTGGTCCGGCGGCGCCGCCGCCGGCGCATCCGGCGCGCGATCGAAGAACATGAATTGCGCGTCGATCTTCTCGGCATCCCACGGTACTTGCGCGCCTTTGCTCGCGTCATTGACGCGCAGCCGCAGGCGGTTGAAGACCTCCGGCAGCGGCAGACCGCCGGTGCGGATCATCTCGGCGAGCGATTGGGCGTAGACGCCATAATTGCCCTGTTCGTTCGGCGCAACCGTGCCCGGTGCGGCATTGAACGCGATCAGCATATGCGGATCCGGCTCGACCAAAGCGAGCCCGCTCGCGATCGGATCGCCGCCTTCGATGAAAGGCTGCTGGCGCGCGGCGTCCAGCACGACGATGCCGGCCTTCAGCGGCAGCCTGGCGAGCTGGCGGAGGTAGTCGCTAACCCGCAATCCTTCGGTTGGAATGTCGACGTCGCGGCCAAGCGTGGAGTCCACCGGTATGAAGTAATTCTCGCCGGCGAGCTGGATTCCATAGCCCGCCAGGTACACCATCGCGACCGTGTCCGGGCCCGAGCTTTCAGCCTTCTGGATGAAATCGCGAAAACTCTTGCGCAGCGTATCGCCATCGAGGTCGCGGGCGCCGACCACGTCGAAGCCCGCCGCCTGCAAGGTTTGCGCGATCAGGCCGGCGTCGTTGGCGGCCGTCGCGAGCGCCGCCTTGGCATATGCGCCGTTGCCGACGACAAGCGCGATACGTTTTTCCTGCTGTTGGGCTGAGGCGGAACTTAAGGTTCCCGCCAGGGCGGAAAGCAACATCAGAGATAGCGAAAGAAGCGAAAAACTTCTGGTCCCGCGCATGATTTTTCTGCCCGCTTAAGGTTCAATTGCGTTCACCCAGCCATTGAGCACGCGACTAGCTGAACACCGTTTGAACGAAAAGCGCTGCCATTAAGGCGGGCGCGTGGCGGCGGGGATGACTGGGAAGTGCCGAAATCACTTCAAACGCAGGAGCGCCGGCGATGGACAGGCGAACCTTTCTCAGGACGGTGGCCGCCACAATAATTGGCAGCTGTTTCCCCGGCGTCGGGATTGCGCGGGCTTCGACACGGGGGAGCGAGGCGTTCGCAAGGGTCCGGCCTGGCGATGCCAGGTGGCCTTCGCAAGCGCGGTGGAACGTCTTATCGAATTCCGTCGGTGGCCGGCTCGTCAGGATCGAGGATCCCCTGGCGGAGTGCCGTCACGCGCCAGAAGGCCCTGCATGCCAAGCCTTCCTCAAGGAGATGAAGAACCCCTACTTCCTCAGTGACAATCCGGCGCTGACCGAAACATCCGGCTGGGTGGACGGCTGGAATTCCGCGCCGAGCGTCTATGCCGTCAGGGTTCAGTCGACCGCCGATGTCGTGGCGGCCGTCAACTTTGCGCGCGAGAACAGATTGCGCCTGGTCATCAAAGGCGGCGGCCACAGCTATCAGGGCACGTCGGATGCCGCCGATTCGCTGCTGATCTGGACGCAGGAAATGAACGGCATCACTCTCCACGAGGCGTTCGTTCCCCAAGACTGCGGCGCGACGATGCCGCCGCAGCCCGCGGTAACCGTCGAAACCGGAGCACGCTGGCTGCAGGTCTACGAGGCTGTGACGACGCGCGGTGGCCGTTACGTGCAGGGCGGCGGCTGTACCACGGTCGGTGTCGCCGGCTTCATTCACGGAGGCGGCTTCGGCAGCTTCTCGAAGAAATACGGCCTCGGAGCCGCCGCTCTTCTCGAGGCGGAAATCGTCACCGCGGATGGTCAGGCACGCGTCATTAACGCATGCAATGAGGCGGACCTGTTCTGGGCGGTCAAGGGCGGAGGCGGCGGCGCGTTCGGCGTTCTGACAAGGCTGACGCTGCGCACGCGCGAGCTGCCGGCGATATTCGGCATCGTCGTTGGCACCGTCAAGGCAAGGTCGGATGCGGCATTTCGCGAGCTCATCGCCAAGACAATGGATTTTTACGCGGACAAATTGTTCAACGAACATTGGGGCGAGCAGATCGCCTTCGGCAGCGACAACAGCGTCAGCTTTGCGATGGTGTTCCAGGGGCTCGATCAGTCCGAGGTGGAGGCCCTCTGGGCGCCGTACCGGTCTTGGCTTGCGGCCGCGCCCAACGATTTTTCCATCGAGACCGCTTTCTCCATCCACTCTGTCCCGGCGCGACATTTTTGGGATGCCGCGTTTCTGATCAAGAATGCCCCCGGACTCGTTCTCGGGGATGACCGGGTCGGCGCGCCGCAAGGCAACATTTTTTACGTAGGCGACAGCGGCCAGGTGGGATTTTTCATTCACGGTTACAAGTCAGCCTGGCTGCCGGCATCGCTGCTTCAGCCGACAGAAAAACCGAAGCTGGTCGAGGCCATCTTCGCCGCGACGCGGCATTGGAAAGTAGCTTTCCATTTCAACAAGGGCCTGGCCGGCGGCGCGGCGGAGGAGATTGAGGCAGCGCGCGCCACTGCGATGAATCCCGCCGTGCTTGACGCATTTGCGCTCGTCATTATCGCAGGCCACGGGCCGCCCGCTTTTCCAGGCGTCGCCGGCCACGAGCCCGATCTGACATTGGCACGCGCCAACGCGCAGGCGATCGACCGGGCCGCATCCGCATTGCTGAAGATCGCGCCCGGCGCCGGAGCTTACGTATCAGAAGCCGATTTCTTTGATCCGGACTGGAAGCGGAGTTATTGGGGACCGAATTTCGAGCGCCTCGCCGCCGTCAAGCAGCGCTACGATCCGGAAGGTCTCTTCTTCACCCATCATGGCGTTGGCAGCGACGAATGGAGCGCAGATGGCTTTACGCGGCTTTAGAAGTAGCAAGCCGGGCGCCTCGTTATCCTGCAACGCTCAAGCGACCATATCGACCCTGCCGTCCTTCAATCGATAGATGCCGCCGACCACCTTCAGCTTTTTTTGCTCGACTGCCGCGCTCAGAATCGGGCCCGCGGTTAACAGCTTGCTGACGGTGTCGATCACGTTCTGCCGCGTGGCACTACCGAGCGTATCGCCGCCCTGTTGCAAAACCGCTTTCACGGCGGGGCCAACACCCGCGACCAGCGACGGCAATTGTCCCGGCAATGTCGTGTTGTCCTTGAGCGACTTGATAGCGGCATCGACCGCGCCGCAGCTCTCATGGCCCAGCACCAGGATCAAGGGCGCATTCAGCACCGCGACCGAATATTCCAGGCTGGCGATCATTTCATCGCTGGCGAAGTTTCCGGCGACGCGGCAGACAAAGAGATCGCCGCGGCCGCTGTCGAAGGCATACTCGGGCGCAATGCGCGAGTCCGCGCAGCTTAGGATTGCCGCGTAAGGGTTCTGCCCTCCCGCCAATGCCTCGCGCTCATGCCTGAAGTCGTGGCGCAGCGCTAGTCCGCGGACGTAGCGCGCATTGCCTTCTCGCAAGCGTTCGAGCGCGGCATCCGGCGACAGCACATTCTGTGGCTTCGGCGGCTTCTTTTTCTTCTCCTCCTCGTTTTCTTTTTGCTTCCTCTTTTCCTTGGCCTCAGCCGCCCCCACAAAGGCGAGCCCGATGGCCGCTGCACCGAGGATAAACTTGCGCCGCGATGGCGCGAGCGGATGATGTAACTCCCGGCCGCAGGTCTCGCACATCGGAACTTCCCTCCCCCTGAAAGTTTACAGCGTCTGCACGTCGACCACGCCAGACACCGCTTTGATTGCCCCGGCAATCTGCGGCGAGACCTTGAAGCGACCCGGCAGCTTCATTTCCACTTCGGTTTCGAGATCAAGCATGATCACGAGCGACACGTCACCGTCGGCCCTGTTCGGAGCCGCGGCCGGCTTTGCCTGCGGCCCGCGGGCCGCTCCGCTCTGAGGAGACGCTTCCGGCATATTAAGCCGCTTGGCGATGGAATCGAGCGGCTTGGTATCGCGAACGAAGATGCGCAGGCCCTTTTGCGTCTTGGCGGCGGCATCATCGAGCGGCTCGGCATGCAGCACGCGGGCACGGATGTCCTCGCCCTGCAATTCGGCGCCCAATTGCAACAGCACTGCGGCACCCGGCTCCAGCACCTCGCGATATTGCGCGAGCCCTTCGGAGAACAGCACCGCCTCGAAATGCCCGGTCGGGTCTGAAAGCCCCATGATGCCCATCTTGTTGCCGGTCTTGGTGCGCCGCTCCATCCGCGACACCACCGTGGCGGCAACCTTGCCCGCGGTCGCCCCGGTTTTGACCGCGCGGGAGAACTCGGCCCAGGACTGCACCCTCAACCGCTTCAAGATGATCGCGTAGTCGTCGAGCGGATGGCCGGACAGGAAGAAGCCGATGGCGTCATATTCGCGCCGCAGCCGCTCGGCCGGCAGCCATGGCTCAACCTGGGGCAGCATGATG
>VAZV01000098.1 GCA_005884765.1 Alphaproteobacteria bacterium | reverse complement strand
ACAGATCGAGAGCAGCATCGATCTTCCGCACCAGATGATCTTCAGGAACCGCGTCGCCAAGTCGAAACTCGTAGAACAGTTGACCTTGGTCACTCTTCAAACGGCCCATCATGGGTCGACCTCGCCGCGATTCGCGTCAACAAAACGGAATCACGCTTCGCGGCCTCTCTCAACCGACTTTTGCAACAAAATCTGCACGTTTGAGACATGCAGGGCCGAATTTTTTACCATTCCTCACTCGCAGCCCGGTCGCAAAGTGGTAGTCTTTTGGGAAACACGATATTTGAAGGCGCCAAGCCAGCTGATTCGCCAATCGAGCAGCGAACGAAATTCCAACTGGTCAGCAACCTCAAGACTGCAAAGGCGCTCGCGATCGAAATTCCGCCAACCCTGCTTGGGATGGCTAACCGGATGATCGAAATGAATCGGAACTGTCCACGCTAAGCATCGGCGGCGATCGGCAACAGGGAGTGATTCATGAAAGGTAACCCCAAAGTTATCGAGTAAACAAGGCGCTGCGCCACGAGCTCACCGCAGTGAATCAATATTGGCTGCATCACCGCCTGTTGGATAATTGGGGCTACAAAGCGCTTGCAAGGCAATGGCGCAAGGAATCCATCGAGGAAATGCAGCATGCCGACAAGCTCATCGAGCGGATCATTTTCCTCGATGGCAATCCCAACATGCAGACCCTCGAATCTCTTCGTATCGGTCAAACGGTGAAAGAGGTGCTTAACCGCGATTTAAAGGCGGAAACGGATGCGCAGGCGCTTTACGAAGAAGCGGCAACCCCACTGCCACAGTGTGAAGGACTACGTGACGCGCGGCCTCTTCGAGCAACTGATGCAGGACGAGGAACATCATATCGATTTCAACCCAACTCGACCTAGTCGCCAAGCTCGGCCTTGAGCTCTATGCCCAACATCATATCGGCGACCTCGACGAGGGCTAACGAAGATCGCATCGCGATCGCCGTAGCGATGAGTCAGAGACTCTCGTGCTGATATAGCGGAACTTGCGAGATTCGGACTCGTTGAGATTGAATATATGTCCCCACTGGCATGTAAGGAGGCTCGCCATGCCCGCTACAGCTGAAATGACGGATCATATTTATAAGATTCTAGAGCTCGTGGGATCCTCTGAAAAAGGCATCGAAGATGCCATTCAGAATGCCATCTCCCGCGCATCAAAGACCATCCGCGAGATGAAATGGTTCGAAGTCGTGCAAACGAGAGGCCATGTCGAAAATGGGTCCGTTCGCCATTACCAAGTCATCTTGCGGGTTGGATTTACACTAGAGGAGTAACTTCTGGCTCTCACCAACGGTCGATGGAGCAATCGAGCGACCTCGGTTATTGGCCCTTCGCGTCGGTTAGAGCAGTGCAGCGAAGGTCTGGAGCTGGGGGTAGACCGGAAGTGACCGGCTGATCGTCAGAACAGCGCGAATGGGCCAGAAGAGACATCACCCGGACGAGGCACGAGCCGCGGGGAGATCCCGCGATCCCCTGTTATCCGACGTCGATCGATTTTATCGAGGAGGCTCGCCCTTTTCCGCGAAGAGTTCTCGGATCTCCATCCGGTGGTCCCTCAACCTCGAGCGCTTGCGCCATCTTTAAACGCTCAGGCTTGGCCGTGGGATGTCCGCGAGTGGCGCAAATGTATGGACCGGCCGGCGTTGAGCGACGTATAGCGCGGTATATCGTTAGTGGCTGGGCCTTGATTTGGTTGTGAGTTCCACGCTCGCTCTTGATGCGATTCACGATGGGGAATGGTAGGTCACCGATTGGTAGGCCCAATTTTTTCGACGACACGTGCGTTTCATGTCTTGTTTATCTGGGATGCGCAGGAGATGTACGTCCTTGCTCTGGTCACCCAAAAAGGCGGAAGCGGCAAGAGCACGCTGGCCGTCGGACTTGCAGTCGCGGCAATGGAGAACGGGGAGCGCGTCGCGTTTGTCGAGGCTGATCCACAAGGCGCGATTTCAAAATGGAAGGAGCGGCGCGGCAATCCCTTTCCGCGGGTCGTTCGGGTCGCCGATCCTGCCGAGATAGAGGGGGCGCTGGTCCGCCTCGAAGCTGAGGGGATCTGGCTTGCGATCATCGATACGGCCGCCACGAACAATGCGCGGGCCACGCTCGCCATCACGAAGGCCGATCTTTGCCTGATCCCGACGCGTCCGAGTCCCGCCGACATCGAAGCTGCAATACCGACGCTGATTGCTATTCGTAGGTTCAACCGCCGATTTGCCTTCGTCCTCAATCAGACGCCACCGCGGGGCTGCCGTTTGAGCGAAGCTGCAACTTCGCTCAATTCGCTCGGCATGCTTGCGCTTCCTTATGTTGGACAGCGCAACGACCACCAGGACGCGCTGGGGACGGGGTTGGGCGTGACCGAGTTTGCACAAGTGGGAAGAACCTCGGAGGAAGTTCGTGAGCTGTGGCGCTGGGTCTTGAAAAAGCTTGTCGAGGGGTCGTTAGATCATGAGCCACACGCAAAACAGGCGGCGTGCTAGCGATCCACGCTGCGCGCGACGCTCGCTCGTGGAGCTTACCGCGGCGGCGAGCCGAGCCGTTGACGATGGCCTGTTTGTGTTGTCCAGCGGGATTGCTGTTTCCAATCCGCGATCGGAGCACACAGGCGCGAAGACGTCTGATCAAACGATCCTTGCAAGGCAAGCGATGGCTCCGAGTCCCGTTGCCGTGCTTGAATCTCGGAATGCGGCGGCGCCGCGCAAGGACGAACTCCTAGATTCCGACACTACCACCGAGATGATGGTGAAGATTGCCAAGGACTATCAAAACAGAGCTTTTGAAAACATCAAAGCCAGCCTGAATGCTGCGTTGGACAATGCAAAGGACCTCGTAGAGACACGGGTGGGAGGCGAAGCGGCGTCGAAAGACATCGGCTGTTCCAGTCTTGAAAGCAATTTTTTGACCGTTCTCAAAGAAGCCGCAACGGAGTTCCGCGCGGATGCGGTCGAATTGATTGTGCAGAAGGAACCAGCCGACAGCGCAGGGCAGCCGCAACCGCGATACATGCGGCGGCTCACTGGCGAGGCGGTCAGATTGCTGGACGATCTTCGGAGCGGCAAGCTGGAGAATCAGGCGAACTTCATCCTGAGCGAATGCTTCAGAGAAGCCGCCAGCGCGTTCTCTATGATCAATCAGCAGCTCAAGCGCGACGGCTATGCCGTGAGCATTGATCCATCAATCTTCATCTGGCTTGCCAATATCACCGAACCGGAGACGCGCGACACCGGAACCATGCGGCTCGAGATCGTACCCAACCACCGAGGTCGTCCGAGCACGTACGCGCGCCAGGTCGCTCAATTCATCTGGCACCTTGTCGAGGGGCAGGGCTGCCGGCGACAGGCCGCATATCGGGGGGCGTTAACGAAGTTCACCGTAAGCGCGAGTTTCGCCGAGAAGGCCTATGCCTTTTGGGAGCCGATCTTCAAACGGGCGGGACCGCACGTGAAGATGCTGACCCGCATTTCAGATCCAGAAATGTAAAGCTAAGCAGCGCGGGCATTTGGCGTCCGATTTGACTGAGGCCGAGGCCCCGGCGCCCGGCAAACTTCGTCTTTGGACGAAGAGGACGCTGACGTTGGGGCCGCTCCTACATGGCCCATGATTGCGCTGATAAGGGCCGGAGCGAAACCGGCTGATCTGCCGGAGCAGACGCCGACCAAGTACGAGCTGGCGGTCAATCTGAAAACCGCCAAGGCGCCCGGCCTCTATCTGCCGGCATCGGTGCTCGCCCGCGCGGACGAAGTGATCGAATAGGGTTTGCTTTGCTGCGATTCATGAGTCCGGAAACGGCCCTTCGCGACATATTGCGTCGCCGCGCGATCTTGGTCGCTTTCGAGGTCGAAGCGGACATCAACTCGTAGGCTGAGTTCGATGGCTCGGTCGTAAATTTCCCAACTTGGACGTGACGGAAGCTGCTTGAAGCGTATCAGCGGTTGGCGAGTCCGCTGAGGTGATTCTCCTTATCGGATTTGCACGGGCACTACAGGTGATTGGCCGAGCTGCATCCGCCGCTGGCCGCTGTGAGGGACCATCGCGGCTCGAACGATTCATCCAAGACCACGAGCCCGGCCGAATGAGAGCGCGTCCGCGCAGCCGCGTTTTTGAACGGAATAGGGCGAGTGCCGAACATCCGAAAGTAAGCCTGCTCTCGGGTTTGATAAATCCGATGATAGGCCAAAGGTAGAACGCCCCGCAGCGCAACCTAGTTCAGCACATCGGACTGCAGTGGCATCGCGTTGCCCTCGGCGACGGACGGGGCCGGCGCGAGCTCCACGTCGGTATCGAAAAAGTCGGTGTCGTTCTGCGAGAAGCGTAATCGCTTCCCCTTGTGCCTGACGAAGAACTGGGGGTCGAAAACGACGAAATAAATCCCGTCCTTGTACTCCCAATATTTCGAAACGCGCTCGTCGCCAACATACAGAGCCCAGGCCATCGACGTGACCGGAGGCTTGGCTTTGAGCCGCACCTTCACAACGTAGACGGCCTTCGCCTCTTTCAACCCCATATGCGCGATTGCGGCGCGATCGGCTTCGGTAGGTTGCGCAGGTACGACCTCGACCGCAGCTATTTTCGGTGGCTCAGGCAACTGCATGACGATACCTCGAACAGTGCATTATCAGTTAGTGAACTGCAAATCGCCCGTGTAGACAACGCCCGTTTGGCGCCGGTCGAATACCAAGGCGATGGAGCGAAGGTCGCTTGGATCCACGCCGCACTCAACGAGTCGGGCCACGGGCAATCGCAATGTCTGCATCACGATCTTAGCCGCTCCAAAGGGCGGCGGGTCGGGGAACAGCAGCCTGTGGAGGGAACTCGCCCGAAAGGCGGCCGTACGCGAACCGCTGGAGACCTCAAGGGTGAAATCCTGGTCCCGGTTTACAGTGTTTGCGGCCTCATTGGACTGGCCAACGCGAAGGGCTATCGCCTTGTAGAGTTCAGCCGGCAGCGTGGCCGGATCCACTTGCAGCAGCAACCGGGTGCCGGCACTGTTCCAGGCTAGGCGGAGTGTGATGGTCGTCGTGGGAGCGCCGCCGACCAATGCCGACAGTTGCCGCGCTGCCGCCACGCCATCGGCGGCAACGGTGCCCTGTACGGGGAGCGAGACCACCGGTGGCGCGAGACCTTCCTGGTTGTGCTGAACGAAGATGCGTTTGGGATCCTGATATTGCGAGACGAGCTCGGTGCCGGCGGGGTCCCATGCGGTAGCCAAAGCGTGATCGCGCAGGACGGCGAAGTACTTGCGGCGGTCAAGCAGAACGGCCAAGGCCAACGCGCCGAGATGAACTCTGGCGATCTGCTCCTGGCTGGGCCGCGGCATCGCCACACCTGGCGGGGTCTCCGGAGCCCACACACTATTGAACTGGTTGTGATTGGCCTTGTGCACCCAGAGCATGGCCTTGAACTTGCCGTCAGAGACCGTGGGGTTGGCCAAGTCCACGGCGTGGGCGCGCTCGTAGGTGTGATAGCCCTCGAAGGTGAAGACGTCTGAGTCCTTGCTGCCGTGAATGATGAAGTAGGAATCCGGGACGACCGTGGGCCCCGTGGCGGGGATGAATTGCCGATCCGTAGGGGCGATGGCCGCTGCTGCGCTCAGCCCGAAGCGGTACGGGCCAAGCCCCGCGGAGCCATCGAGAATAACGGCGCCAATTGCGGCCAGCCGGTTGAAGAAGGAAGCGTGGCCGACGGCCTCGCCTCCACGCGAATGGCCGACGATCAGAATCCGGTTCAGGGCCACCTTGCCATGCAGCGGATGGGCGGCCGTGCTGTCCCAGGTCCGAAACTGTTTCAGGTGCTCGAGATGAACGATGGCCCGCGCGTCGTCAACTGGCACAGATACAGGTAACCGGGCGTGGAATTTTCGAACGGATTGTGGTTGCCGTGCGCGAATACGGCGAGCGGGAAGGGCCCTCTTCCGCGCGGAATGCAGATGTGTCCGTTGAGGGGTACGTTCGTGTTGGTAAAGGGCCACGGCGCGCTCCCTAGGTTAGCGAACGCGGAAACATTGATCCGCCCCGTGACGTAGGCCGGGTCCGGGGTGTTGTAGATCACGTATTGAGACAGTGTCGCCGGATAGGCGAGAGGCGGCGAGCCGTAGATCAGGGTGTCGAATTCATCAATACCTGGAAGGCCCGGATTCCTCAGTTCTCCTGTTTCTTCCGCGACGGTCATGTTCTTACCCCGTCAAAGGATTGGAGATTCAAAACGCACTGTGTCCAAAAGGCTGCGGAACTGATTCGATCAGGATCAAGGGATGCTACGGCCGCGGCTTGGTTGCCGGATGTGAACTACCTTACGTTGACAGAAACTTTTTGTTGCCGGTATGTCGCCTCACGGCCCATCGCGTCATTTTGCTGCCCACAACGATTAGGTCGCTTTCAGACCAAAGCGGAAATCGAGTGGCAGGCTGGATCGGCTGGCTCAGTCGCACCGCGGCCTCAGGAGAGACATGATCGAAGTTTTCGCATTGGCTGTTGGGTGCGATCTTCGAGCGCGCGAAGCAAGCTATCCTTTCGGCAGATCGCGAGTTCCGTCGCCCGCTTCCAGCGCCCATCGCATGCTCGAACGAAGCTTCGCGCACGCAGGCACTCGGCTGACATGCCATTGTCGTGCATCAACGACGAACTGCTGAAACAGTTCGCTCTGTCCCCTTACGCGTCGCCAGGTCCGCCTCAAACGCTTGCTTCCCCTTTGCGGCCCACAGCGTTTGTGCCGGTTCGCTCTGATCGCTTTTGAGCTTGTCGGCCATCCATAGCAGCGCGCCGAAGATCGTGGCGCGGTCGTCGCCGGTTAGATCCACTATACCAGCTTTGACGACGAGGCCGCCGAGTTCAATCAGATGCCGCGTGCGCTTGCGGCGCTCGACCTGCCACGTGCGCATGTCATGTCGCGCCCTTGCGGCTTGATGCCGGTTGCGTTCCGTCTGGTTGCGCCGAAGCGCTGCCAGTGTTCCGCTCAGCTGCCGGTGCAGTTCGCCGCGCCCGGCTTTGAAAGAACGCGGCGCCGCGCGTGGCCCATGGCTCCCTCTTTCCGGCCTCTTTTGTCTCGGCCAGCACGATAAGCGCGCCGGCCAGTTCGTCGGCGTTAAGCGCGTCTGCCCCGGTAGCGATGACCAGTTCATCAAGCTGCTGCACCTTGCGGCTCTTGAGGTTACGCGCTTTGTCCCCAAGTGCCTTCAGTTCGCTATCAAAGTCTCTTGGCTTGCGCATCGTCATCTCCGTCAGTGTTGATGGAGAAATGATAGCCGGGCACCCGGCACAATGCTGTAAGGTCATCGGGACGGCCTGAGACGCGGTACTCCCGCCCGAGATTTTTTCGAGGGAGGGCGCGCTTATACGTCGTTCCGACGTGCGCTCCGCTGTGCCACTGATCTGATCGCGATGGCGATCTATCATCTTCACGTCAAGGTCATTGGCCGCAAGTCCGGCTCCAGCGCGGTGGCGTCAGCCGCCTACCGCTCTGCCTCGCGTCTGCGTGACGAGCGTCTCGACCGCAACCACGATTTTTCCCGAAAGCGCGATGTCGTCCATTCGGAGGTGATGCTGCCGGAGAACGCGCCGAAAGCATGGAGCGACCGCGAACGGCTCTGGAACGATGTCGAGGCGTTCGAAATCCGGAAAGATGCCCAGCTAGCCCGCGAGGTTGAATTTGCGATCCTGCGCGAGATGACGCAAGCACAAGGCATTGAACTCGCCCGCGACTTCGCTCAGAGCGAATTCGTCAATCGGGGCATGATCGCCGATCTCAATGTACATTGGGACATGGCTGAGGACGGCATGCCCAAGCCCCACGCCCATGTCATGCTGACCATGCGCGCGGTAGACGAGAACGGCTTTGGCCCGAAGGTGCGGGACTGGAACCGGACTGAGATGGTGGAGCGCTGGCGCGAACGCTGGGCAGCGCTTGCGAACGAGCGCCTGGCCGAACTCGACATCGACGCGCGCATTGACCATCGCAGTCTGGAAGCCCAGGGTATCGCGCTGGAGCCGCAGAGCCAGATTGGCGCGCCCGCCAAGCGTATCGAGGATCGGGGCATCGAGGGCCAAGGGATCGAGGCCGACCGCGCCGAGATTCACCGCCAGATCGCGCGCGGCAATGGCGCGCGGATCATCGCGGATCCCTCCCTTGGGCTGGACGCGATCACCCAGCAACAGTCGACCTTCACGCGACGCGACATGGCGAAGTTCGTGCATCGGCACAGCGACGGGATCGACCAGTTCAACGAGGTCATGGGCGCGATGCGTAGCGCGCCAGATTTGGTCGATCTCGGCAAGGACGCGCGCGGCGAAGATCGCTTTACGACCCGCGAAATGATTGAGGCCGAACAGCGTTTGCACCGCGCCGCCGAACTCATGGCCGAGCAGGAGCGCCATGAGGTGCGCGACAGGGACCGCGAAGCGGCGCTGGCGCTTGCGGAACGGCGCGGTCTTGTCCTTTCGGGCGAGCAGGTCGACGCACTAGCGCATGTCACGGACGGGCGCGATTTGAGCGTCGTGGTCGGCCATGCCGGCACAGGAAAGAGCGCGATGCTGGGCATCGCGCGGGAGGCCTGGGAAGCGGCCGGCTACGAGGTCCGAGGCGTGGCGCTCTCGGGCATCGCGGCGGAAAATCTCGAAAGCGGATCTAACATATCGTCGCGCACCATTGCCAGCCTGGAGCATGGCTGGCGACAGGGCCGCGACCTGCTCACATCGCGCGATGTTCTTGTCATCGACGAGGCGGGCATGGTCGGTACGCGCCAGTTGGAACGGGTACTGTCCCATGCGGCAGAGGCCGAAGCCAAGGTGGTGCTTGTTGGCGATCCGCAGCAGCTGCAAGCGATAGAAGCGGGCGCGGCGTTCCGCTCGATCCATGAGCGTCACGGCGGCGCGGAAATCGGTGAGGTGCGCCGCCAGCGCGAGGACTGGCAGCGCGACGCCACGCACGATCTCGCCAATGGCAAAACCGGTCATGCGCTTGAAACTTATCGTTCCCGCGACATGGTGCACGAAGCAGCAACACGCGAGCAGGCGCGCGGCGATTTGATCGAGCGCTGGGACCACGACCGGCAGAGATCACCGGATTGCAGCCGGATCATCCTCACCCACACCAACGACGAAGTCCGCGCACTCAACGAGGCTGCGCGCGAGCGGATGCAAGCCGCGGGCGAATTAGGCGACGAGGTGCGTGTGACCGTCGAACGCGGCCTGAGAAATTTTGCCCGCGGGGATCGCGTCATATTCCTGCAAAACGAACGTGGCCTTGGCGTGAAGAACGGCACGCTCGGGACCATCGAACAGGTCAATGAAAAATCGATGTCGGTGCGCACCGACGATGGCCGATCCGTCCAGTTCGACCTGAAGGAATACAACA
>VAZV01000142.1 GCA_005884765.1 Alphaproteobacteria bacterium | reverse complement strand
GGCGGCTCGACGTTCCGCGGCACCGGCGAGATGTCGTAGATCATGTTGGTGAGCGCCGCACCGGCGCCGCCATCGATACAGGCGTGATGCATCTTGGAATAGAGCCCGATCTCGTTGTCCTTCATGCCTTCGAAGACATAGAACTCCCACAACGGCCGGGCGCGGTTGAGAAGCTTCGCATGCATCCAGCCGACGATGCGCTCCAGCGTGGCGCGATCGCGCGGCGCCGGCAGGCTGGCACGGAAGATATGGCGGTCGATGTCGAACTGATCGTCCTCGACCCAGGAGGGATGATCGATGTCGAGCGGCGCCTTTTCCAGCCGCGCCTTGAGGATCGGCGCGATGTGCAGGCGGGAGGCGATCATCGCCTTGAACTCTTCGAAGAAATCACCCTGGTAATCGTCAGGGAGGCGGAAGATCGCCATGCTGCCGACATGCATCGGCATTTCCGGCGTTTCCAGGTACAAAAAGGATGCGTCTAACGAGGACAGTTTTTTGCCGTCACCCATGTCTTCCTCCCGAGGAGATCACGCGGCGTATTGATTACGCTTCTCGTGTTCAGGCCGATTGTGCATGTTCTGCGGGCGCATAGGCAATGGCAAACGGCCCGGATCGGTCAAATTGCATGAAGTGGCCCTCGCCCTGGGCCAGACGATCGGCGACCGCAAACAGGGCCGCCGGGTTTACGCCTAAACCCACATGGCTCGCGAGCCGCACCTCGATATTCTCGGCGGTATCGGAGGGCCGCAGTACGCAGGTTCGCCAGTTCACGATGCCATCGCTCTTCGAATAGATCGACGTGGTGGGCACCGGCAGGTCGCCCGCGATCGCCTGTTGCAACTCGGAATGTTGTTCAACGGTTTCGCCCGACAGCGCTTCGTAAAGCCGCGTGGCATTTGTCGCCCGCACGTCGTTCGCAAACGGACTTCCCAGCGTCACCACGGATCGGACCTTATCGGGCGCTTGCAGCGCCAGGTGGCGGGCATAGATGCCGCCGAGGCTCCATCCGACCACGCTGACCTTGCGCCCGGTCTCGGTATGAATTTCCTTGAGCCGATCGAGCAGCGCGGTCTGCATGCGCACAAGGCCTCCGGTATTGCGCCCCATTCGCCATGCGTGGCTGTCGTAACCGACCTCGCTCAGATAACGCCGCATCGGCGCCATCGACAGGTCGCTCGCAAGAAATCCCGGCAGTGTCAGCACCGGATGGCCATCGCCCCTCGGCGCGCGCATCAACAGCGGCGACAGCAACAGGCTGGTATTGAATTCGAGGATTCCCCTGGCCTCGGCCAACAGCAGGCCAAGGCCGGGGGGACGAAGCCGGCCTGTACCGCGCGCTTCGTTGCGGTCGATCGGCATTATTTTTTCTTGTCGCTGCCGCGCGAGCCGCCGAGGCCCGCCATGGTGACGAACATATCCTGGAATCGCTCGGCCAATTTCGGATCGAAGGTGAACCAGCTTTGAATCAAAGCCTCCGGCGAAACCTTCTCGATGTTGGCCATCACCTGCTGCTGCAGCCGCTCCATCACCGCGGTCTGCATCGGCGATACGTCCGGAAGTCCGAAGAACTGGCGGGCTTCAAGCGGCGTGCAATCTATCTCGACGTTAACCTTCATGTCCGCTCCTGATCGCTTATTGACGGCGCATCACATTACACCGCACATAACACCGCGAGTTGGAGCCCGACGCAAGCGACCTGACGTCACAAGGCGGTCGTTCGGCCGACATGGTCAACCAAAGCGTTCGACTGCAAACGGCGACGGATCGGCGAATGGGGTTTCGCCGGTCATCATCTCCGCCAGCAGGCGCCCGCTCGCAGGCCCCAGGGTCAGACCGTGGTGCTGGTGGCCGAAGTCGAACCACAGCCCGGCATGCCGGGGGGCCCTGCCGATCACCGGCAGCATATCGGGCAGGCAGGGCCGCGCGCCCATCCAGGGTTTGGCGTCGACCGCCTCGCCGAGCGGAAACAGCGCATGCGCCCGCGGCAGCGCCCGCTGCACCTGAACGGGCGTTGGCGCGGCATCGCGGCGGGCAAACTCAACGCCGGTGGTGAGGCGAATGCCGCGGTTCATCGGCGCCAGTACAAAACCCTGATCGGCGTCCAGCACCGGATGATTGAGCACGGCATTGCCGCGCGCCGCCAAATGCAGATGATAACCGCGCTTGACGCTCAACGGAATTGAATATCCCAGCCGACCGAACACCAGATCGGACCACGGTCCGAGCGCCACCACGGCTTCGCGGGCGCTCACTAGGCCGTGATCGGCATTCACGCGCCAGCCGCCGGCCGCCTGTTCGAGTGTTTTCGCATCGCCTGCGACGAAACGGCCGCCCTTGCGCTTGAATAGCGCGGCGTAGGCCTTGGCCAACCCGCCGGGATCGGGAACGAATCCCGGTGCCGGAAAATGGATCGCGCCCGCGAATTCGCCACTCAGATGAGGTTCGCGCCGCTTGATCGCCGCGTCGTCGAGCACCGCACCTGCGACGCCATACTGCTTCGCCCGCTCGAATTCGCTTAGCGCTTTTGCAAGCGTCGCCTCGGAACGATACAGCTTGATCCAGCCGGTCCGCCGCAACAGCTCGCCCGCGCCCGCTTCCGCGATCAGTTCTTCATGCTCGATCATGCTGCGCCGGATCAACGGCAGTTCGGCCATCGCGCTATGCAGCGCCCGTTTTGGCGAGGATGCGAGGAAGTAGCGTACCAGCCATGGCAGGAACACCGGCAAATCGGTGATGCTGTAATGCGCCTGCGGCGAGCGGTTCAGCGCATAGCGCAGAATCTCACGGGCATCGCGGGGAAACATATAGGGGAAGACCGAAGCGCTTTCGATAATGCCGGCGTTGCCGAAGCTCGTGCCTTCGCCGGCAAGCTCCTGGCGATCGAGCAGGATGACGTCACGTCCTCTCTTCTGCAGATGCAAGGCGGCGCCGACGCCGACCATGCCTGCACCCAGTACGAGAACGTCGGCCTTGAGTTCCGCCATCCGGCGCTCCGAAAGTTGAATGCGTCCCGCCACCACCGCTAGCCGAAGCTAGCTATTGCGGCGCGGGTGCGCAAACCGGGCCGAAATCGCGCTTGCGCGGCAGCCAAACTCTGGCAACATGGCTCGATCATGGCCGGCCGATATTGCAGAAATTGCGCGGCGCCCCAGCGGAGAGCGTAAACAAATGTCGGTACGTCGTACCCTGGTTGCAGCAGCCACCCTCGCAATCGCCGCCTCCCTGATGTCACCGGCATCGAGCCAGACGCTGCGTTATGCCAACCAGGGCGACCTCAAATCGCTCGATCCCTACACGCTCAACGAGACCACGACCCATGCCCATCTCGGACAGGTCTATGAGGGCCTGATCACGCGCGACAAGGAGCTGAAGATCGCCCCTGCGCTCGCCGAAAGCTGGGAGACGCCCGAGCCGACGCGCTGGCGTTTCCATCTGCGCAAGGGCGTCAAATTCCACAACGGCGATCCCTTCACCGCCGACGACGTCGTGTTCTCGGCCGATCGCGTTCGCGCCAAAGGCTCGAACCTGCAGACCCGTATCGACGCCGACGTGAAGGTCGTCAAGGTTGACGACTACACCGTGGATTTCATCCTGACCAAGCCTAATCCCATTCTCAATTCGCAATGGGATACCTGGTACATCATGGACAAGAAGTGGGCCGAGGAGAACAGCGCAGCGGCACCGACGCCGGCCGCGGCGACGACCCCGACCTATGCATCGTTGCATGAAAATGGCACCGGAGCGTTCACTGTCGAGAGCCATCAGCCCGGCGTCAAGACTGTGTTCAAGGTCAACCCGAACTGGTGGCGCAAGCCCGAGCATAATCTGAAGGAAATCATCTTCACGCCGATCGCGTCCGAGGCGACCCGGGTCGCGGCACTATTGTCAGGTGAAGTCGACATCATCGAACCGGTTCCGCTGCAGGATATTGCCCGGGTCGATGCCAGCCCCAACGCGCAGGTGCTCAAGGGTCCGGAAATCCGGACCATCTTCATAGGGATGGACCAGACCCGCGACGAACTGTTGTTTTCCAACGTCAAGGGCAAGAACCCGTTCAAGGATATCCGCGTCCGCGAAGCCTTCTACAAGGCGATCGATATCGAATCGATCAAGACCCGCGTGATGCGCGGGCTCTCGACGCCGTCGGCGCTGATGATCGCGCCGCAGCTCTTTGCGCTGTCAAAGGACTTCACACGGCCGAAGTTCGACCCCGACGGCGCCAAGAAGCTCCTGACCGAAGCCGGTTATCCCGACGGCTTCGAAGTCACGATGGATTGCCCGAACGACCGCTATGTCAACGATGCCGCGATTTGCCAGGCGGTGGTCGGCATGCTGGCCCGCGTCGGCGTCAAGATCAATCTGTTGGCGCAACCCAAGGCCCAGTACTTCGCCAAGGTGCTGAAGCCCGGCGGCTATCAGACTTCTCTCTACATGCTCGGCTGGACGCCCGGGACGCTGGATTCGCACAACGTGATGTACGACATCATGGGCTGCCGCGACGATCCGAAATCCCCGCGCGGCGAAACCAATCTCGGCGGTTACTGCAACAAGGAATTCGACAAGCTGACCGACCAGGTGTTGCAGGAGATCGACCCCGCCAAACGCAATCTGTTGATCAAGCAGGCGTTCGAGATCGCGATGAAGGACTACGCCTACATCCCGCTGCACCAACAGGCGCTGGCGTGGGGCGTATCGAAAAAACTGAAAGTGGTGCAGCGCGCCGACAATCAGGTCCTGCCCTACTGGATGGTGAAACAGGACGAGTAGAACAGGCCCGATTTCGACAGTCCCGGCGGCTTCATGCTCCCGGGACTTTTCATTTCAGCTCGCAACGATGCGCGCTAGTCAAAACAGGCAGTGAAAGGACCAGATGCTCGCTTTCACTCTGCACCGGGCGATCCAGGCGATCGGCGTGATGATCGCGGTCGGAATCATCGCGTTTTCGATGTTTCGTTTCGCGGGCGACCCGGTCAACCAGATCGTCTCGTTGGATACGCCGCCCGCCGAGCGCGCCGAGGTGCGCAAATCGCTCGGTCTCGACGATCCGGTGATCGTGCAGTTCGCGCGCTACGTCGGCAATGCCGCCCAGTTCAAGTTCGGCGTTTCCTATCAATTCCGCCAGCCGGTTACAGCGTTATTGATGGAGCGGATGCCAGCGACGCTCGAACTCGCGACCTGTGCCACCGTGCTTGCAATGGTGTTCGGCATTCTGATGGGTGTCTATTCGGCGTTGCGCCGCGACACGCTATTAGCAAAGGCGTTCCAGGCGATCTCGCTGATCGGAATTTCGCTGCCGACCTTCCTGATCGGCATTCTGCTGATCTACCTGTTTTCTGTAACGCTGGGCTGGCTGCCGTCGTTCGGCCGCGGCGACGTGGTGCGGATCGGCTGGTGGACGACGGGGCTCTTGACGGTCTCCGGGTTGAAGGCGCTGATCATGCCGTCGGTGACGCTCGGCCTGTTCCAGATGACCTTGATCATGCGCCTGGTGCGTGCCGAGATGCTCGAGGTGCTGCGCACCGACTATATCCGCTTTGCGCGGGCGCGAGGCCTGACGACGCGCGCGATCCATTTCGGCCATGCGCTGAAGAACACGCTGGTTCCCGTCATCACTGTCGCCGGCCTGCAGTTTGGCTCGGTAATTGCATTCGCGATCATCACCGAGACCGTATTCCAATGGCCGGGCATGGGACTATTGTTTGTGCAAGCCGTACAAAACGTCGATATCCCGATCATGGCGGCTTATCTGCTGATGGTGTCGCTGATCTTCGTCACCATCAATTTCGTGGTCGATATCCTCTACACCGTGGTCGATCCACGCCTGCGCTCGACCATCAGCGGCGCGGCCTGACGATGAGCGACACCGTCGTCCCCCATAAAGCCGGTTCGAGCGCCCCGCGCGCGGGCGTTGCTTCGGCGCCTTGGCTGGCCCGGCTCGGCGCGAGCGATGTGTTCTATTCATTCCGCCGCTCCCGTCTCACCATGGCGGCCGCCGCGGTGACACTGCTGTTTTTCCTGATCGCGATCTTTGCGCCCCTGCTTGCGGTGCAGAATCCGTTCGACCCGGCGCAGTTGCAACTGATGAACTCGCGCATCGCGCCGCTCTGGACCGCCGACGGCCAAAGCCCGTTCCTGCTCGGCACCGACGAGCAGGGCCGCGACGTGTTTTCGGCGATCCTGTACGGTTTGCGCATCTCGCTCACCGTAGGCCTGCTCGGCGTGCTGTTCTCGGGCACGCTCGGCATCGTGCTCGGGCTGATCGCGGGTTATTTCGGCGGCGCCGTTGATAGCCTGATCATGCGCATTGCCGACGTTCAGCTCACCTTCCCGGCAATCCTGATCGCGTTGCTCATCAACGGCGTCGTCAAGTCCGTGTTCGGCAACCGGTTAGATGCCATGAGCATGCTGGCGGTGCTGGTGGTTGCGATCGGCTTGAGCTTCTGGGTGCAATATGCGCGCACGGTGCGCGGCTCCGTCATGGTGGAGAAGAACAAGGATTACGTCGCAGCCGCGCAGCTGATCGGCCTGCCTGCGCCCGTCATCATGCTGCGTCACGTGCTGCCCAATACGATGGGGCCGGTGCTGGTGATCGCGACCATCAATCTGGCGCTCGCCGTTATCACCGAGGCGACATTGTCGTTTCTCGGCTCCGGCATGCCCGATACCATGCCCTCGCTCGGCACCCTGATCCGGATCGGCAACAACTACCTGTTCGCGGGCGAATGGTGGATCGTCGCCTTCCCGGGGATAACGCTGGCTGCGCTGATCCTGTCCATCAACCTGCTCGGCGACTGGCTGCGCGACGCGCTCAATCCGAAGCTGAGATGACCGAGCCTGTTCTCTCCGTGCGTGACCTTCAGGTCGAGTTTGCGCTTCGCCGCGGCGCGCTGCGCGCCATCGACGGTGTGTCCTTTGATATCGCCAAAGGCGAAGTGCTTGGCGTGGTCGGCGAGTCCGGCGCCGGAAAATCCGTCACCGGCCTTGCGGTGATCGGCCTGATCGATCCGCCCGGCCGCATCGCAGGCGGCGAGATCTATCTTTCGGGCCTGCGGATCGACCATCTGCCGCCGGAAGATCTTCGCCGTATCAGAGGCAAGCGGATCGGCATGATTTTTCAGGATCCGCTCACCAGCCTCAATCCGCTGTACCGGATCGGCGACCAGATCGTCGAGACCATCAGGACGCACACCAACCTCTCCGAACAGGCCGCCCGCAAACGTGCCATCGACCTCTTGGCCGAAGTCGGAATACCCGCGCCGGACAAGCGCATCGACGGCTATCCGCACGAATTCTCCGGTGGCATGCGCCAGCGCGTGGTGATTGCGCTCGCAATCTGCGCCGAGCCCGAGCTGATCATCGCGGATGAGCCGACCACGGCGCTCGACGTCTCGGTGCAGGCGCAGATCATCTCGCTGATCAAACGCCTCGGGCGTGATCACGGCACCGCGGTGATGCTGGTGACGCACGACATGGGCGTGATCGCCGAAACCTCCGACCGCGTCGCGGTGATGTATTCCGGCCGCATCGCCGAGATCGGCCCGGTGCAGGACGTCATTCAGAACCCGATGCATCCCTACGCCAAGGGACTGATGGGCGCGATCCCGACGCTGGCCGGCGAAGACAAGCGGCTGGTGCAGATTCCAGGCTCAATGCCGCGGTTGTCCGCGATCCCTCAGGGCTGCTCGTTCAACCCGCGCTGCGCTTTCGCCTTCGATTGGTGCCGGATCGAGCGGCCGGAACCGATCCGGCACGGCACGCAGGCGGTGGCCTGCCATCTCTATGATGCCAGCGTCAAGGAGACCGCGGCATGAGTGCGGCGCCTTTTGTCGACATCAAGAACTTGCGTCGCGCGTTCGACGTCTCAAAACCATGGCTCAACCGCGCTCTCGAAGGCGGACATCTGGAATTTCTGAAAGCGGTCGACGGCGTGACCTTTGATATCAGGAAGGGCGAGACCTTTGCCCTCGTCGGCGAGTCCGGCTCCGGAAAGACCACCGTAGCCCGGATGGTGGTCGGACTGTTGCCGCCAAGCTCGGGCGAAGTCGTGATCGACGGCGTATCGATGACGGATACTAGACAGGCGCAGGCGCGCCAGCGGTTGCGCCGCCGCATCCAGATGATCTTTCAGGACCCCTATGCGAGCCTCAATCCGCGCTTCCGCGTCGATGCGATCGTCGCCGAGCCGATCCGCGCGTTCGAGCTGATCCAGGGCGAACGCAACATCCAGGATCGGGTCGGCGAGCTGTTGAGCCTGGTCGGCCTGCACGCCGACGACGGCATCAAGTATCCGCACGAATTCTCCGGCGGGCAGCGGCAGCGGATCGCGATTGCGCGCGCGCTTGCCTCGGAAGCCGAATTCATCGTCTGCGACGAACCGACCTCGGCGCTCGACGTCTCGGTGCAGGCGCAAATCCTCAATTTGATGCGCGACCTGCAGGACAAGTTCGGCCTCACCTACCTCTTCATCAGCCACAATCTCGCGGTGGTGCGGCACATGGCGAACCGGATCGGCGTGATGTATCTCGGCCGCATCGTCGAGATCGCGGAAGGGCGCGAACTGTTCGCACGCCCGCGCATGCCCTATACGAAAATGCTCTTGGGCGCGGTGCCCGATCTCGCGATGTCCGGCAGGCAGCGGATTCCAGTCAAAGGCGAAATCCCCAATCCGATCGATCCCCCGCCCGGCTGTGCGTTCAACCCGCGCTGTCCGCTGGCCTTCGAGCTCTGCCGCCGCGAGGCGCCGGCGCTGATCGACGGGGTCGCCTGCCACGCGGTTAACACGGCTCCCGCGCCGGCCTGATCACAGCGATGAGAGCGTCGCCGCGGTTGGCAGAAGGCCTACCCTGTGGTCAAGTGCGCCGCGCCAACGCTTAATGCAGAATGATGGACTTCGATGAGCAACATCAATCCCGATCCGTTCACGACCCGGCCGGAAATCGAAGGCACGTTTGGCGTCGTGACCTCCACCCACTGGATCGCCACCGCAGTTGGGATGGCCACGCTGGAAAAGGGCGGCAACGCGTTCGACGCCGCTGTCGCCACCGCCTTCACGCTGCAGGTGGTCGAGCCACATCTGAACGGTCCCGGCGGCGACGTGCCGATCATTGTGCATGACACCAAACGCGGCCGCACCGAGGTGATTTGCGGCCAGGGCCCTGCCCCAGCGCGGGCCACCATCGCGCACTACCGCAGCGAGGGCCTTGAGATGGTGCCCGGCACCGGACTGCTGGCGGCCTGCGTGCCCGGCACGTTCGAATCCTGGATGCTGCTGCTGCGGGATTACGGCACGATGCGGCTGCGCGAGGTGCTGGAACCTGCGATCGCCTACGCCCGCGATGGGTACCCGCTGGTCGAACGCGCCTCCGCCACAATCAAGACCGTCGAGCAAATGTTCCGGAGGCATTGGAAGACGTCGGCGGCGGTCTATCTGCCGAACGACGAAGTCCCAAAACCCGGCACGCTCTTCACCAACCAGCGGCTTTCTGAAACCTATGCCCGCATTCTCAAAGAAGCCGAGGGCGCGGGAAGCGACCGCACCGCCCAGATCGAACGCGCGCGCCAGGCCTGGTCGCAGGGGTTCGTGGCGGAAGCGATCGACCAATTCTGCCGGACGCAGGAGGTCATGGACGTTTCGGGCTCGCCGCATCGCGGCGTGCTCTCCGCCGACGACATGGCGCGCTGGCAGCCGTCGGTCGAGGCGCCGCTCACTTACGACTACGGCCGCTACACCGTGTGCAAGGCCGGCGTCTGGAGCCAGGGCCCGGTGATGTTGCAGCAGCTTGCGCTGCTGAAAGGTTTTGAGCTCGACGGGCTCGATCCCGCAGGCCCCGAATTCATTCATCTGCAGGTCGAATGCGCCAAACTCGCGTTTGCCGATCGCGAGAAATTCTACGGCGATCCTGATTTCACGGATATCCCGATCGGGACGCTGTTGTCGGATGCCTACAACGACGCGCGCCGCAGGCTGATCTCGGAAAAAGCCTCGCTCGATTTCATGCCGGGCTCGGTCGAAGGCTTTGGTTCGATCGTAAAACTGCGCCGCGCCGAGGGTAACCGCGAGGCTGTCGGCGCCATGGGTGCAGGCGAACCGACAGTCGGGCGTTTCGGCGAGGTACGCGGCGATACCGTGCATTTTGACATCATCGACCAGGCCGGCAACATGGTCTCGGCGACGCCGTCCGGGGGCTGGCTGCAATCTTCGCCCGTGATTCCCGAACTCGGCTTCTGCCTCGGCAGCCGCGCGCAGATGTTCTGGCTGCAGGAAGACCATCCGGCAGCCTTGGCGCCGGGCAAGCGCCCGCGCACCACGCTGTCACCGACCCTGGCGCTGCGCGACGGCGAACCGTATCTCGCCTGGGGATCGCCCGGCGGCGACCAGCAGGATCAATGGACCACGCAGTTCTTTCTGCGGCATGTCCATGCCAAATTGAATCTGCAGGAAGCGATCGACGCCCCGGCGTGGCATTCCGAGCATTTCCCGATCTCGTTCTGGCCACGCACCGCGCGGCCCGGCGTGCTGGTGGTCGAGAGCCGCGTGCCGAAGGTGACCGTCGATGCCCTGACGAGCCGCGGCCATCTTGTCGAGACCGGGCCCGATTGGTCGGAAGGCCGTCTCACTGCCGCCTCTCGTGTTGGCCGTCGCCGCCGCGCCGCCGCCAATCCCCGGGGTATGCAGGCCTATGCGGCCGGACGATAACTGAAGATGACCTGGTCGATCATCGCCCGCGACAGCGCCACCGGCCAGATCGGCATTGCAGTCGCGACCAAGTTCTTCGCAGTCGGCGCGCGGGTGCCGCACATCGCGCCCGGCATCGGCGGCATCGCGACGCAAGCGCTGGTCAATCCCTATTACGGCATCGACGGACTAAAGTTGTTGCGCGAAGGCAAGAGCCCGCGCGAGGTAGTGGACACGCTGATATCAGCCGACGCCGGCCGCGACAGCCGGCAGCTCCATATCATGGATGCAACCGGCCGGATCTCGGCCCATACCGGCCGCGACTGCGTCGACTGGTGCGGCCATACCGAGGGCGACAGCTTTTCGATCGCCGGCAACATGCTGGCAGGCGCGGCGGTGCTCGACGATACCGCGAAGGCCTATCTGGCGAACGCGGCGCTGCCGTTTGCGCGACGCCTGATCGCGGCGATGCGGGCGGGCGAAGCCGCGGGCGGTGACAAGCGCGGCAAGCAATCGGCGGCGCTCCTGATCCACGGCAGCGAGGAATGGTCCGATCTCGACCTGCGCGTCGACGACCACGCCGATCCACTCGCCGAGCTCGAACGCCTCGAACAGGTGAGCCGCGAGCGCTGGGTGCATTTTCGGAAATTCCTGCCGACGCGCGACAACCCGGCCGGGATCACCGATCGCGCGACCATCGAGGCCGGCATCGAAGCCGCGATTGCGGGCGAGAAATGACGGTCCCGCCGCTGATTGAGATCAAGGACCTGCGCGTGCTGTTCCATGGTGATGACGGCCGCACGACCCATGCCGTCGACAGCGTCGACCTCTCCGTCGAGAACGGCGCCACGCTGGGACTGGTCGGCGAATCCGGCTGCGGCAAAAGCGTGACGTCGCTCGCGATCATGGGCCTGCTCTCGAAACACTCGGCTGACGTTGCCGGCTCGATCCGGTTTGACGGTTTCGATCTGCTAGCCGATGACTTCGCTCAATCCGAGCTTTACGATCGGCGACCAGATCATCGAGACTATCCTGCGCCATCGCGGCGGCTCGCGGCGCCAGGCGCGGGCGCGCGCGATCGAGCTGTTGCGCCGCGTGCACATCCCCTCGCCCGAAAAGCGCATCGACGAATACCCGCACAAGCTTTCCGGCGGCATGCGCCAGCGCGTGATGATCGCAATGGCGCTCGCCTGCGATCCGAAGCTTCTGATCGCGGATGAGCCGACCACCGCGCTCGACGTCACCCTGCAGGCGCAGATTCTCGATTTGATGCGCGAGCTGAAGGCCGCAAGCGGCGCTGCGATCATTCTGATCACCCACGATCTCGGCGTCGTCGCCGAAGTGTGCGACGAGGTCGCCGTGATGTATGCCGGCGAAATCGTTGAACGCGCGGCCGTCGGTGAATTGTTCGCGTCCCCCCAGCATCCCTACACAGTCGGATTGCTGGGCTCGATCCCGCGGCTTGGACGCCGCGCGGCGCATCTTGCGACCATCGAAGGCGTGGTACCGAATATGACAAAGCCGCCGTCCGGCTGCCGTTTTGCGGCGCGCTGCCCTTTCGTCGGCGATGCTTGCGTCAAAGCGCCGCCGCCGCTGGCGCAGCTCAATCCCACGCACTGGTCGCGCTGCATCAAGGCGCCGCTGGAGAGGCTGGTGTCGTGACGGCCCTGCTCGAGGTGAAAGATCTCGTCAAGCATTTCGTCGCCGAGCGTTCGCTGTTCGGGCGGCCGACTGCGTACATCAAGGCCGTCGACGGCGTGAGTTTTGCCGTCGAGGCCGGCAAGACGCTGGCGCTGGTCGGTGAATCCGGTTGCGGCAAATCCACGGTGAGCCGGCTGGTGCTGCGGCTGATCGAGCCGGACAAAGGCCGCATTCAATTCGAAGGCCGCGACCTGCTCGGCTTCGATGCGGACGAATTGCGCGCCTTCCGTCGCAAGGCGCAAATCATCTTCCAGGATCCCTACGCCTCGCTCAATCCGCGCATGACGGTCAGCCAGATCCTGGGCGAGCCGCTTGCGCTGCACGATCTCGTCCCGTCGACGCAGCGGCGCGCCCGCGTCGATGAATTGCTGCGCCTGGTGGGGCTCGAGCCCCGTTTCGCGCGGCGCTACCCGCACGAATTCTCCGGCGGCCAGCGCCAGCGCATTGCGATTGCGCGGGCGCTGGCGGTCGAGCCGAAACTCATCATCTGCGACGAGCCGGTATCCGCACTCGACGTCTCGATCCGCTCGCAAATCCTGAACCTGCTGCGCGACCTCCAGGAGCGCCTTGGGCTGGCTTACATCTTCGTATCGCACGACCTCGCCGTTGTGAAGCACATCGCCGATCGCGTCGCGGTGATGAATCTCGGCGGCATTGTCGAGGCGGCGGATACCCAATCGCTGTTCGCCTCGCCGCGCCATCCCTATAGCCGGGCGCTGTTGTCTGCGATCCCCCTGCCCAAGCCGCAGGCAAAGCGCAGCCGCATCGTGCTTCAGGGAGAGTTGCCCAGTGCGCTCAATCCGCCTTCCGGCTGCCGTTTCCACACCCGCTGCCCTTACCTGATCGAGCGCTGCCGCACCGAAGTGCCGGAACTGCAAGCGGATGGCGCGGGACATGCAACTGCTTGCCATCGCACCGGCGAATTACCGCCGGCCGATGCGATCGTGCCGTCGGACAGTGGCTTCTCGCCGAGCCTGGAACGGCTGGTGGCGGCTTTCAGCGCGCAAACGGAAGTACCGGCATCGGCCGGGGTTGGTATAGTCGGGACCACAACAACGGCGTTGTGACCGAGGAAGATGAGGTGCGTACGATGAAGATTGTTCGTTCAGCAGTGACTGCGGCGGCACTGTTGCTGTCTTTCGAGGTGGGCGCGCTCGCAGAGACCACGCTGCGTATCGGGATTGCCCAGGATCCCGACATTCTCGATCCGTCGATCGGCCGCACCTATGTCGGCCGCATCGTGTTCTCGGCATTCTGCGACAAGCTGTTCGACATCGACGAGAAGCTGAACATCGTGCCGCAGCTGGCGCTGTCCTACGAAAACTCCGCCGACGGCAAGGAGATGACGATCAAGCTGCGTCCCGGCGTAAAATTCCACGACGGCGAACCGCTTGATGGACAAGCCGCTAAATTCTCGATCGAACGCCACATGACCTTGCCGACCTCGTTCCGCAAGTCGGAGCTTGCGAGCGTCGATCATGTCGAGGTGGTCGATCCGCTGACGATCAAGCTGGTTCTCAAGACGCCCTTTGCACCGCTGATCACACAGCTCACCGATCGCTCCGGGATGATGGTTTCGCCAAAGGCGGCAAACGAGGAAGGCGACAAGTTCGGGCTGCACCCGGTGTGCGCGGGCCCTTATAAATTTGTCGAACGCGTGGCGCAGGACCGTTTGGTGTTCGAGAGATTCGCCGATTACTGGAACAAGGACAATATCTTCATCGATCGCGTGGTGTTCCAACCGATTGTCGATGCCACGGTGCGCCTCGCCAACCTGAAGTCAGGCGGCCTCGACCTGATCGAGCGGGTGCTCGCCACCGACATCAAGGACGTGCGATCGGATCCGCGGCTGGTGCTGTCGACCGCGCCCGAACTTGGCTATTCCGGCCTCACCATCAATATCGCCAACGACAAGAACAAGGGCGCGCTCAGCCGGTCGGAGAAAGTGCGCCAGGCGCTCGATTTGTCGATCGACCGAGAAGCACTCAATCAGGTCGTGTTCAATGGGGAGTTCACGCCGGGTAATCAATGGGTCAGCCCGCAACATCCTTACTACCAACAAGCGTTCCCGGTTCAAAAACGCGACGTCGAAAAGGCGAGGACGCTGTTGAAAGAGGCCGGCGTGCCGCTGCCCATCCCGGTCGATTTCATGGTCCCACAGGGAGCCGAGGAGCAGGCCGTCGCGCAGGTCCTTCAGTCGATGGCGGCGGAAGCGGGTTTCGACCTGAAGATCCGCGTGATCGAGTTTGCGACTTCCTTCAAGCAGGCGCAGGCGGGTGAATTCCAGATCTTTCAGATTCCCTGGAGCGGCCGGATCGATCCCGACGGCAATTCCTATGTCTTCCTGCATACCAAGGCGCCGCAGAATGACGGCGGCTATTCCAACCCCGAAGCCGACAAGGCGATGGAAGATGCGCGCCTCGTCAGCGATCCCGCGCAGCGCAAGGCGATTTACGAGAAGATGACCAAGGTCGTGCTCAACGACGAGCCGATCATCTATATCTATCATCGCAAGCTTTTGATTGCGCACACCGCGAAGCTCGAGGGCTATCGGCAAATGCCGGACGGCCTGGTGCGCGTGGTCGGGCTGAAGTTCAAGTGAGTATGATCGTGCACACGGTCTGACCCATGCTGAATTTCCTTGGCAAGCGTATCCTGCAGTTGATCCCGACACTGTTTTTCGTGTCGATCCTGATCTTCTCGCTGCAGCATCTGTTGCCGGGCGATCCTGCGCTGGTGATGGCGGGCGAGGAGCGCGACCCCGCCGTCATCGAGCAGATCCGGCAGCAATACCGCCTCGATCGGCCGATCCCGGTGCAGTACTTTTACTGGGTCAAAGGAGTGCTGTCCGGCGACTTCGGCGAGTCGCTTCGCGTCAAGGCGCCGGTTCTCAGCCTGATCGGGCAAAAGCTGCCGGTGACGATGCAGCTTGCCTCGATGGCGATCGTGATTGCCTTTCTGATCGGCATTCCCGCCGGGATCATTTCCGCGGTCAAGAAAGGCAGCGCCTGGGATTATGGCGCCAACCTGTTCGCGCTGTGGGGCATCTCGACGCCGAATTTCTGGCTCGGCATCATGCTGATCTTCCTGTTCTCGATCGAACTCGGCTGGCTGCCGGCGTCGGGCTTCGTGCCGTTGTCGGAGAATTGGCGCGCCAACCTTGCCTCCACCATCATGCCCGCCTTCGTGCTGGGTAACGCGATCGCGGCGATATTGATGCGGCATACCCGCAGCGCCATGCTGCAGGTGCTGGAGAGCGATTATGTTCGCACCGCCCGCGCCAAGGGTCTTTCCGAGCGCTCGGTCATTCTCAAGCACGCCATGCGCAACGCGCTGACGCCGATCATCACGTTAGGGGCGCTCGAGCTCGGCACGCTGCTGTCGGGCGCGGTGCTGACCGAGCAGATTTTCTCGATCCCGGGCTTCGGCAAACTGATCGTCGATGCCGTGTTCAACCGCGACTATGCCGTGGTGCAAGGCGTGGTGCTGGTGACCGCGACGATCTACATCGCGCTCAATCTCATTGCCGATATCGCCTACATCCTCGTCAATCCCAGGCTCAGGGCGTAACGCATGACCGACGCCGCGCTCACAGCCTTCCCGGCCGCAGATATCGACGAAGCGCTGGAAAGCCCGGCGCGGCGCGCGCTGCGTCGGCTCCTCAAGCGCAAGGGCGCGGTGGTAGGCCTTATCGTGATCGTGACCTTCATCCTGCTTGCGGTGTTTGCGCCGCTGGTTGTCCCCTATGATCCGATCGCGACCTGCTGGACGCTGGTGCGAAAGCCGCCTTCGGCGCAGCACTGGTTCGGCACCGACGATCTCGGCCGCGACGTGCTGTCCCGCGTGATCTATGGCGCCCGTGCTTCGCTGCTTGCGAGTGCGATCTCGGTCGGGATTGCGCTGTCGATCGGGGTGCCGTTCGGGCTGTTGTCGGGCTATCGCGGCGGTTTCATCGATGCGCTGATCAGCCGGATCACCGATGCCATGCTGGCCTGCCCGTTCCTGATCCTTGCTATCGCGCTGGCGGCGTTCCTGGGGCCGAGCCTCGGCAATGCCATGATCGCAATCGGGATCTCGGCGACGCCGGTGTTCGTGCGGCTGACCCGTGGCCAGGTGATGAGCGTCAAGGTCGAGGACTACGTCGAGGCCGCGCGAGCCATGGGCAATCCGCGCTGGCGGATTGCGCTGTTCCACATCTTGCCGAATATCATGCCGGCGCTGCTAGTGCAGGCGACATTGTCGATTGCGGCCGCCATCATCGCCGAGGCCGCGCTGTCGTTCTTAGGCCTGGGACAGCAGCCGCCGGCGCCTTCCTGGGGCAGCATGCTCAACGCCGCGCAGCGCTTCCTGACCAATGCGCCGTGGATGGCGATTTGGCCGGGGCTCGCGATTTTCGTCGTCGTGCTGTCACTCAATCTGGTCGGCGACGGCCTGCGCGACGCGCTCGATCCGAGGGAGCGGTGATTGGGCTCGTCATTGCGAGGAGCGAAGCGACGACGCAATCCATAGTCACTATGCCGCGCTATGGATTGCTTCGCGGAGCCTGTCATCGGGCGCGCATTCGCGCGACCCGTTGGCTCGCAATGACGGCTGAAGGCCCACTAAATCACGGTCTCCCGCATCACGCGGCGGCAATCCATCTCGTATTCGAGATCAATCACGGGCGGGCGGGCGAAATGCCAGGTGAGGCCCGAACGCGCGGCGCCGCGGCGAACCAGCTCGTCGGCAGCGACCGGGTGGAAATCGCGCACCGTATAGGCCTGCACCGCGGTGGTGTCCTTCCAACCGAAGCCGAATGCGTCCATGCGGCCTTCCATTTCCCGCGTGGTGAAGCGGACTTTTTCCTTGATGCCATCAGGGCTGAGATCGCGGTAGCGCACCGTCCGCTCGGGATAGGTTCCGACCCCGCCGCGCAATTCGGCGCCGCCGGCGATCACGAAAGTCGGCGTCGCGCTCCCGCTCGGTCGGGTGAAGGAGAACGCATAAAATGACGGCTCCGGCGGCGGATCGATCTCGGGGCAGACATTGCTGCGCGCCACCGGATTGACGGAGCCATCGTACAGGCCCCACCCGGCGAGCGTCTTGACATAATGCTCGTTGAATTGGCGAAAGCCGTCTTCGGTGAAGGCAGCCGGCGAACGCAGCTCGCAGGCGCAGAACGACGTCAGCGGCCGGCCCGCCCCTTGAATATATTTCGCAACTTTCGCAAAGCCGTCGGCGAGCGGCAGCCATCGCTCGAAGCGCACCCGCTCGATCTCGTAACCGGGGTTGGCCGCAGCACCGCTCGAATATTGAAACACCGCGGGAATGAACCGGTAATTGCCGGGTGCAAAATCGCTGGTCATGTTCGTCCCTTCGGATCTCCGCGCCAACGCGTTCCGCGTTTGTCGCTGACTTATTCCAGTTGCATGCGGACGCCCTTGGCGCCGTTGAGCAATCGCTTGAGATGGAATCCGGCTAGCGGATCGTCGGCGTGCAGCCCGACCAGCGCGGCAAAGGCCGGCATCGCCGCGGCATCACCGGCTTCCAGCTTGGCGAAGGCTTGCGAATATTGCGTCATCGCGGGTGCGATGAACACCTCCGCGCACAGCGGCTCAAAGGCGCGCAGCGGCTCGCTGCGCCCGCGCAGCATCAGATCGCCGACCGGCCGCCCCTTGAAATTCTCCGCTGCCTTCGCCACCGTCACGCTGACGCAGATGCGGGTCCCTAAGAACTTGTTGGCGGCCTCAAGCCGCGCTGCGATGTTGATGGTGTCGCCGTAGGCGGTATAGTCGAAGAAGCGGCTGCCGCCGAAATTTCCGACCAGCGCGGGACCGGCGTGAACGCCAATCCGGGTCACGCCGAAATTGATGCCCTTCGCCTTCCAGCGCTCGCGGAAGGCCTGCGCCCACACATCGAGATCTTGCGCGCAGGCGATCGCGCGCTCAGCGTAGTCCGGCTGTTCGCCGGGCGCATTGAACAGAACCTGGATCGCGTCGCCGATGATCTTCGCAACCGTGCCCTCATGCGCGAACACGACGTCGGTCATGCCGCCGACATATTCATTGAGCAACTCAGCCAGCACTTCGGCCGCCGCGGTTTCGACCAGCGAGGTGAAGCTCGTGATGTCGGTGAAGATGGTGGCAACCTCGCGCCAGTGCACGGCCATGCCGTCGGCTTCGCCGTCGCAAGCAAGGCGGCTTGCAATTTGCGGCGAGAAATAGCGCGACAGCGAGGCGTGCGCACGCTCGGCCTCGGCCTGACGACGGCGCGCTTCGCGAATTGTCTCGACATGCCGGATAGTCTTGTCGATGGTCAATTCAAGGTCGCCGAAATCGATCGGCTTGGTCAGGAAATCGAACGCGCCCCGGTTCATTGCGGTGCGGATGTTGCTCATGTCGCCGTAGGCGGAAACGATGATGGTCGATTTCTTGTCCTCGGCCTCCTGCAGCCTCGCGAGTAGCGACAACCCGTCCATCCTGGGCATGTTGATGTCGGACACCACCATGTCGACATGCGGATGCTGCTCGATCGATTGCAGCGCCTCCAAGCCGTCTCGGGCGAACAAGAAACTCACCGTGCCGTCGCGAATCTGTCGGCGGAATTTCTGCAGCACGAGCGCTTCCAAATCGGGCTCGTCATCGACAAAGAGAATGGTCGCAGTCGTCATGCGGCCTGTCCCGCATCTGGGCGCGCCGCCATCGTCCGCGGCAGCGTAATAATGAATTCTGTAAATGAACCCGGCTGCGTATCGACGTCGATCTTGCCGCCATGTTGCTTCACCACGATGTCGTGGCTCATCGACAACCCCAATCCGGTCCCCTCGCCGGCCGGCTTGGTGGTGAAGAACGGATTGAACATTTTCTCCTTTATTTCCAATGGGATTCCAGTGCCATTGTCCCGAATCCGGATTTCAACGGCATTGCCGAGGTTTTTCGTGGTCGCGCTCAAGGTCGGCTCAAAACCGTCGATGCCGGCCTCCTTGCGTTTGGTCGCGGCATAAAAGCCGTTCGAGATCAGATTGAGGAAGACGCGGGTGATTTCCTGCGGATAGAGATCGACCATGCCAGCCTTCGGATCGAGGTCGCGCTTCAGCGTGATGTTGAAGCCGGATTTCTCCGCGCGCGCGCCATGATAGGCGAGATTGAGGCTTTCCTCGACAATGGCGTTGATGTCGGCGGGCCGGTGCTCGCCGGAGCCCTCGCGCGAATGCAGCAGCATGTTCTTGACGATCGAATCGGCGCGCTTGCCGTGCTGCACCACTTTTTCAAGATTACCCTTCAGCATATGCGTGAGCTCGTCGATCTCTTCCCGCGTCTTGTTTTCGAGCTTGGCGTCCTTGAGCACGTCATTCATTTCGTCGATCAGCTCGGCAGATACCGCCGAGAAATTATTGACGAAATTCAGCGGATTTTTGATTTCATGCGCGATACCCGCGGTGAGCTGGCCGAGGGAAGCGAGCTTTTCGGTCTGGATCAGGCGGTCCTGCGCGGTGCGCAGTTCTTCCAGCGAGAGTGACAAATCGTCGGTGCGTGCACGCAGTTCATCGAACAACCTCACATTCTCGATCGCGATCACCGCCTGATCGGCAAAGGTCGTGACCAGTTCGATTTGCTTCGAAGTAAACGCCTCGACCCGCTGGCGCGCGAGGATGATCGCGCCTATCGGCTCGTTCTCGCGCAACAGCGGAACGCCGAGAGCGGTACGCTGGCCAGCCAGCGAGATCGACTCACTTATCTTGTAGTCAGGATCATTGGCCACATCCAGAACCTGCACGGGCCGCCGCTCAAGCGCGACCCGGCCGGTAATACTGCCACGGTCTACAGCAATCGGATGTCCCTGCAGGAACTTGATATACTCGTCCGAGAAGCCAACGGCTGCGCCCGCCCGATACATGCCCCCTTCCCGGCGCAAGATGAATGCCATCTCAGCATCGCACAGTCGCGCCGCGGTCTTCACCAGAGTATCCAGGACCGGTTGCAAATCGAATGTCGAGCGGCTGATGATCTTTAGCACGTCACCGACCGCGGTTTGCTGCTGCAGCGACTCGCTCAATTGCGAGGTGCGCTGCTCGACCTTCCCTTCCAAATCCGCATAAGATTCCTGCAGCCGCGCGCCCATGTCATTGAACTGGTTGGCGAGACCCTCCAGCTCGTCGCCGGTCCTGATCGAGATGCGCTGGGCGAAATCGCCGCCGCCGATGCGCTCGGCGCCGGCGCGCAAGGCCTGGATCGGGCCGACCATGCGCCGCGCCAGGAAGATTCCAGCGAGCACCGCAAAGATTGACGCCGCCGCCAGCACGATCGCGAGGCGCTGCAAGGCTGCGTAGAGCGAGGCATAGGCTTCCTTGACCGGAAGCTCGACGAACATGATCCAGCGCAACGGCAGGATCGGCGCTGACGCCGTCAGGACCTCCTGGCCCTGGATGTTCAGCGCACCCTGCAAGGAATCTACATCGGAATTCGCTGCTCGCGGTGGCGGCGGTACCGGCGGGGGCGGGATTGTCCGCACTCCGGGTGCAGCCTGAGCCGCCAGCGCAGCCTGCTCGGCCAATGCAGCCTGCTCTGCCAAGGCGGCCTGTTCTGCCAAGGCCGCCTGCACCTGAATGAGCTTCGACATGTCGGTGTTGCGCAAAACAAGACTGATGTCGGGATGCGCGATCAGCCGCCCCTGGACACCCACCACATAGGCATGGCCGTGTTCGCCGACCTTGATCTGGGAGACCACGTCCCAGATCAGTTTGAGGTTGACCTCGGCGATGCTGACGCCCGCGTCCTTGCGGGTGCCCGCCAGTGCCAGCGTCATGTAGGGCTCGGACTCGCGGCGGAAATACACCGGCCCGTAATAGACCTTGTGCGCGACCGCTTCGGTGAATTTCGGGTCCTTGGACAAGTCGAGCCCTGAATCCACCACGTCCATGGCGAGGCGCGATACCCGCAACCGCTCCTTGCCGGTGGAGTCGACCTGCGCCAGTTCGGTGATGGCCGGCACCTGGCGCAACAGCCGCAGCGCGTCGAACCGGCGCTGCTCGATCGAGCCCGCCGACCATGGCAACTGGGTGGTCCAGCCGAGCTGGCTCTCGATTTCCTTGATGAACTGGCTGATCTTGGCGGCTGCAGCTTCGGCCTGCTCGTGCTGAATGCGGATCAGCGAGGCCTTGTGCTCGCGGTAATAGAAGAAGACTTCGAAAATCCCATTGGATGCGAGCGCGACGCCGACCACGGCTACGAACAGCGCGACATATTTGGCAAACAGCCGGCTGCGGATTTTCGTGCCCAATGAGACAGGCTTCGGCACTGCGTCGGCCGGCGCAGCCGCCAGCGTCCGCCCTTCCGCCGTGTCGGGGTGGAGGGAAATGCTCATCGGCCGCCTTTTAGCAAGAAGGCAGGACCTTGTCTCTTACCGCAATGCGGGAGAATTACTCAGGGTAAAGCGAAAAACGGCGGCCGCGCATGACCCGGCCGCCGCTTGAGCCACCTCACCCCAAGGCTAGTCCAAAGCCTCAGGTCGGCTTGAGTGCGCTGCCCAGATCGAAATCCGCGATTTCCTTGGCCCGCTCCGAGCCCGCCTTGGCGCGGTGATCGGTGGCAATCGCGACATAAACCGCAGGCAGCACGAACAAGGTGAACAGTGTGCCGATCGACATGCCGGCAACGACGACAAGCCCGATCGAGAAGCGGCTTGCGGCGCCCGCCCCGGTCGCGGTCAACAGCGGCAGCAGGCCCGTGACCATCGCCGCCGTCGTCATCAGGATCGGGCGGAGCCGGACCCGCGCCGCCATCTCGATGGCGGAGCGGCGATCAAGGCCCTCATTGAGCTGCAACTCGTTGGCGAACTCGACCATCAGGATGCCGTGCTTTGAGATCAGGCCGACCAGCGTCAGCAATCCCACCTGGGTGTAGATGTTCATCGTCGCCATGCCGAAGAACAGCGGGATCAAGGCGCCGACGATCGCCATGGGCACGCTGATCATGATGACCAGGGGGTCGCGCAAACTTTCGAACTGCGCCGCCAATACCAGGAAGATGATGATCAGCGCGAAGCCGAAGGTGATCGCGAGCTGATTGCCTTCCTGCACATATTGGCGGGAATCGGCGAGGTAATCGTGGCTGAAGCCGGCCGGCATTTTCTTTGCTTCACCCTCGAGGAAGTCGACCGCCTGGCCGACCGTCACACCCGGCATCGGCACCGCCTGGAAGGTCGCGGAGTTCAACTGGTTGTAGTGGGTCAGCGCGTTCGGGTCGGTCCCGGTCTCGATCGAGACAACGGTCGAGAGCGGCATTTGCTGGCCAGTCGACGTCGGCAAGTAATATTGGCCAAGCGCTTCGGGCGACAGCCGCTGGTCGCGCGGCACCTGCGGAATCACCTGATAGGAACGCCCTTCAAGGTTGAAGCGGTTCACATAATTGCCGCCGAGCAGCGTCGCCAGCGTACTGCCGATGTTCTGCATGGTGATGCCGAGATCGCTCGCCTTCGAGCGGTCGATCTTGACCCGCACCACCGGCTGATTGAAATTTAGATCGCTGTCAGAGACGATGAACAGGCCGCTCTTGCGCGCGGCATCCTTCAGCTTCTCCATTTGCTCGTAGACCGACTGAAAACCGTTGGTCGAATTGATCACCATCTGCACCGGCAATCCACCGGGGCCGCCGGGCAACGGCGGCAGGTTGAACGCGAACGCATTGACGCCTTCGATCTTGCCGATCTGTCCCTGCACCAGCGGCTTGAGCGCGATCGAGGAGCGCTTTCGCTCATCCCACGGCTTGAGCAACATGCCCGCGATACCGTTTTGCGGGCCGTTGATGCCGTTCAGAACAAAGCGAAGATCGGTTTCCGGGAAACTGGCAAACGCCTTGTCGAGCTTCTCGCCGTAAAAATCGAGATAATCGATATTGGCGTATTTCGGCCCCTTGGTGACGGCAAACACGATGCCCTGATCCTCTTCCGGCGCCAGTTCCTTTGAGGTGTGCAAATAGAGGAAGCCGACCAGGCCGAGGATGGTGAGGGCGAACAATCCCGTAATGGGGCGATAGTCGAGCGAACGATCGAGCTGCCTGCCGTACCAGCGCGTCATCGCGCCGAATACCTTGTTGACAATTCTGGCGAAGCGTCCCTCCTCGGCGCTCTTGAGGAATATCGAGCACATCATCGGCGACAGCGTCAGCGCGATCACGCCGGAGACGATCACCGAGCCGGCCAGCGTGAATGCGAATTCGCGAAACAGCGAACCGGTGAGGCCGCCGAGGAAGCCGATCGGCGCGTACACCGCAGCTAGCGTAATGGTCATGGAGATGACGGGGCCGACGATCTCGCGGGCGCCCTGCATGGCGGCCTGCACCGGAGGTTTGCCTTCCTCCAGATGCCGATGGATGTTCTCCACCACCACGATGGCATCGTCGACGACGAGCCCGATCGCCAGCACCATGGCGAGCAGCGTCAACAGGTTGAAAGTGAATCCCGCGACCAGCATCAGCGAGCAAACGCCGATCAGCGACAGCGGAATGGTGACGACGGGGATCACGACCGAACGAAGCGAGGCCAGGAACAGGAAGATCACGACGACGACGATCAGCACCGCTTCGCCGAGCGTCTTCTCGACTTCATCGATCGACGACTGGATGAACTTGGTGGAATCGTAGGCCACCTTCATCTTCATCGAGGGCGGAAGATTGCGTTCAAGCTCCGGGAACAGCGAGCGCACGCCCTTCACCAGCGTCAGCGGGTTGCCTTGCGGCGTTGCCTGAATGCCGATGAAGATCGCGTGTTCGCCATTGAAGGCGACGCTCGCGTCGGTACTTTGCGCCGCAAGTTCGACGGTCGCGATGTCCTCGATCCGCACGAAGCCGCCGTCCTTGGACTTGACGATCATGCGCTTGAACTGACTGACGTTCTGCAGATCGGAATTGGCGGTGACGTTGGAGACGATGAAATAGCCCTTGGCCTGGCCCGCCGCCGCCTGGAAATTGTTGGCGGCAATCGCGGCCGAAACATCGGCAGGCGAAACGTTGCGGCCGGCCATTCGGACCGGATCAAGCCACAACCGCATCGCAAATGTCTGGCCGCCGAGAATGTCGGCGGAAGCGACGCCGTCGACGGTCGAAAGCACCGGCTGCACCACCCGCGTCAGGTAGTCCGAGATTGCCGACCCCGACAGCACTTCAGAGGAGAAGCCGAGATACATCACCGCCGTGGTCTGGCCGGTGGTCTTGGTCACGACCGGATCGTTGGATTCCTTTGGGATCAGGTATTTGACCGAATTCACCTTGGCGAGCACTTCGGTCAGGGCCTGGTTCGGATCGAAATTCAACTTGATGTAGACCTGGATGGTGCTGGTGCCGAGCACTGAAGACGAGGTCATGTAGTCGACGCCTTCGGCCGACGCCACGGCCTGCTCGATCGGCGTCGTGATGAAGCCCTGGATCAAATCCGCCGATGCGCCGGGATAGGAGGTCGTGACGTTCACGACCGTATTTGACAGCTTCGGGTATTGCCGGATCGGCAACACGGTCGCCGCCCTCAAGCCGATCAGCAGGATCAGCAGGCTGACGACAACCGACAGCACCGGGCGCTTGATGAAAATGTCAGTCCAGACCATCGCGGTGTGCTCCGAGCAGTCAGATCATGGTCCGATTGGGTCGGAGCACGATCTCCCTTTTGGTTTGAGCATGATTGCTTTCGGAAAAACCGGGTTTCGCACCCATCGGGCCGTGGCTTGAGGGCACGCTTTTCCGAATCATGCCTTAGTAACGCGGCGGATTTGCAGGAATCGGCGGAGGCGCATCGGCTGAGATCGCGACCGCCGCTCCCGATTGCAGCTTGAGCTGGCCGACGGCGACCACGCGATCGGCAGGCTTCAACCCAGAGAGGACCTCGACCCTTCCGTTGATCCGGTTGCCCGTGCGCACGAAGGTACGGACCGCGCTCAGGCTGGTCTTGCCGTCATCCTCTTTCTTCTCGGTGATGAGAAAAACCGAGTCGCCATAGAGCGTATAATCGACGGCTGTCTCGGGAACGGTAACGACCGCGGGCTTGTCTGGCAGCACTACCGTCGTGGTCGTGAACATGCCGGGCTTCAAGATGTGATCGGGATTGTCGATCGTGGCCTGGACGTGAATGTTTCGCGTATCGGTAGAGATCTGCGGTTCGATCGCGTTGATCTTGCCCTCGAAAGTACGGCCCGGATAGGCATCGACCGCGAGGCGGACGGTCTGTCCTACCTTGAGCTGCCCGGAGTCCTTTTCCGTCACCGTGAAGTTGGCGTACAGCGTCGACAGATCGGTTAGCGTCACGATCTGCGTACCGGCGGTGAGGTATTGGCCAACTTCGACATGACGGACGCCGAGCTCGCCGTCGAACGGGGCGCGCACCAGCTTCTGCGAGATGATCGCCTCGGTCTTGGCGATACCCGCAACGGCCGTATCATAGGTGGCCTGCGCCGCATCGACGGTTGACTGCGGGCCAAACTGGCGCGCCGCCAATTGCTTGGCGCGCTCCAGCGCCGCCTGCGCACCCGTGGCCTGCGCCTTGAAACTGGCGAGGTCGCCCTGCTCGGGACCGTCGAACAATTGCACCAGCGGCGCGCCCGCGTTCACGTGGGAGCCCGCCGAGAACATGATGTCGGTGATGCGCCCGGAGACATCGGAGGTGACATTGACCTGATGCACGGCCGCGAGATCGCCGACCGCGACAAGGAGGTTCGGAATCACCTCGGACTTGGCCTCGACGACGCTGACATTGGACGGCGGCGGCTTATTGTTGGCGAAGAACTGCGAGATCATGTGGCTGCGGAAGGCGTTGAAACCGACCAACGCGCCCACCAGCAGCGCCAACAGCGAACCGACGATGATGAACCACCGCACCGGCCGGATCGGACGCGTGTGCGCTTTTTTTTCGATCGGCTTGCCCGAGATATTGGCTTCGGTCACAATATTCATGTCATGCACTTTCTGCAGCTACCGGTTGTCCCTGCGCCGGCGACCATTCGCGATCCAAATGCGAAGCAATTGCGGCTTCGTTAAGTCCGATCCCACGAAGAAGGAATTCGCAAAGCTGCTGTTGCAGGTTGGCCGCATTGCCGTAGCCAAGACACGGCACCGCCGGAAGCCTCGTCATCGCGGCGCTCATTAGCGTGTGATGGGCAAACCAGAACAGGTTGAGCGGTTCGTTGCCGATCCGCGATGCGTCGCCTGCCGCGGTCGCGCGTTCCAGCGAGTCCACGAACATGCGCCCGATCAACTTTTCGACCTTGACGTAGAGCAGCCGCGCGAACTCGCCGTCGTCGAGATGGCTCGTCACCATCAGCCGCAACCGCTGCGTCTCTTCCTGATCGGGACCCTCGGATATCGCCATGAAGTGCCCGACCATGCCCTTGATCAGCTCGACCAGCGTCGCGGTCGACGGTTCCTGGCCCAACAGATGAGCTAGTTCCGGATCGGCCTCGCATTCCTCCGCGAGGATTTCGGCGTAAAGCGCGGCCTTGGAAGGAAAGTGCTTGAACAAAAGCCCTTCGGATATCGCCGCCGCCGCCGCGACGCTCTTGGTCGTGGTGCCGGCAAAGCCGTTGCGGGCAAAGCAACGCCTGGCTGCACCAAGGATGAGCTGCCGCCGCAGGTCGCTGGTCATGCGAAGGGTAGACATGGGAATGTGAGTAATCACTCACCTTACCAAAAGTCAACCAATTATTGCAGCGCACCAGGTCGATTAAAGCTAAATCGGCTGGAACCCGAGGGAACCGCGAAGCCGGTTCACGATAAACGTGGCGTCGCGGTTCGACAGCACCCGCTCGAGATTGGCACCGTCGATCTTGACGCTGGCGAAGCGCGGCCCGGCCGCAATGTCCTGGAGCGACGGCGCGAAGACCTCGACCTCGGCCATGGTCGTCATCGCGCGGGCGTCCGCAATCCCGCAAGCCCTGGCGATGCCGACAAGGTCGGCGGTGCTGGCGGTATGGCTCACCTGTCCCCCGGTTTCGCCATAGCACTCATTGTCGAGCACGATGATGGAGAGATTGCCCGGCTGTTGCAGGCCGACGGTAGCGAGGCTCCCCATCCCCATCAGCATCTCGCCGTCGCCAGTGATCACCACGACCGGCAGCTTCGGCTGCGCCAGCGCTAGCCCAAGCCCGATCATGACGGCGCCGCCCATCGCGCCCCACAGATAGAAGTTGCGATCGTTATCGCCGGCCGCTGCGATATCGTAGGTCGAGGCGCCCAATCCACCGACGGCGATGGCGCCCTTGCGATTGGCCAGCAGGTGGGAGACGACAGCGCGCCGGTCGAGCAGGTTTGTCTTGCTCATTTGACGAACACCTTGGTGCCGATCAGGCGCTGCGACAGCAGAAGTGCCGTCGGCGTGCAGGCGTTGTAGGCCTGGCTCGCCGCTGCCTCCATCACCTCGTGCACTTCTTGCGGATGCGAAGCCCGCAAGACCTTGATCCCCGAGAGTTCGAAGACCGCTTGCGTGCTCGAGCCCATCGGCACCTGCCAGGGATTGAATTCGCCCCATTCGCCGCGCATCGTCACCAAGGTGAGGAACGGAAAGCGGAAGATCTGGGTCAACGACAGCATGTTGATGCAATTGCCGACGCCGCTCGATTGCATCAGCAGCACGCCGCGCTGACCGCCGGCCCAGGCGCCCGCGAGTAGCGCCACGCCCTCCTCCTCCGTGGTCAGCGCGATGCCGCGCATCGAGGACGAGGCCAGCACGCGCTCGATCAGTTGCGAATGCCCGGCGTCCGGCACGTAAGGAACCTGACGGACATCGAAGCGCTGCAGGATAGCAAAGATCTCCTCCGGCCAAGCGGCTGCATTTTCGGCAGCTTGTTCTGAGGGTGCGTCGGCACGGGCGTGCATTTACGTTTCCGATCGGGTAGCTGGAAAGCCGGGCCGCGGGACTGTAGACGGCACAGCTGATGGGCGAATTCTATGCCGATCCATACCCGACTTATCGTGCACTGCGGGAGAACGAGCCGGTCAAGCGGATGCCCAACGGCTCCTACTTCCTGACCCGCTACGACGATCTGGTGACGGCCTACAAGAACACCAAGGCGTTCTCATCCGACAAGCGACGCGAGTTCGCGCCGAAATATGGAAACTCGCTGCTCTACGACCACCACACCACGAGCCTCGTCTTCAACGACCCGCCCGCGCACACCCGGGTGCGGCGGCTGATCATGGGAGCGCTGTCGCCGCGGGCGATTGCGGGCATGGAGCCCGATTTGATCGCCCTGGTGGATGGGCTGCTCGATGCGATCGCCGCGAAACAGAATTTTGAGCTGATCGGCGATTTCGCCTCCGCGATCCCGGTCGAGGTGATCGGCAATCTGCTCGACGTGCCGCACGAGGAGCGCGGACCCTTGCGCGACTGGTCGCTCGCGATTTTGGGCGCGCTCGAACCTGTCATTAGCGACGAGATTTTTGCGCGCGGTAACAAGGCGGTAAAGGATTTTCTTCAGTATCTGGAAACCCTGGTCGAGCGGCGTCGCGCCAACCCCGGCAACCCCGAGCGTGACGTGCTGACGCGGCTCATTCAGGGCGAAGATAATGGCGAACGGCTGAGCGAGAAAGAGCTCCTGCACAACTGCATCTTCCTGCTCAATGCCGGGCACGAGACCACCACCAACCTGATCGGAAACGGCCTGGTAGCGCTGTCGCAGCATCCTTCGGAAAAAAGCCGGCTGATCGAACATCCCGATCTGATCAAGACTGCGGTCGAGGAAATCCTGCGGTTTGAAAGCTCCAACCAGCTCGGCAACCGCATGACCACAGAGCGCGTCGAGCTTGGCGGCGTCACGCTGCAAGCCGGCACGCCGGTGACCTTGTGCATAGGTGCTGCCAACCGCGACCCCGCGCAGTTTTCCGATCCCGAAAGGCTCGACATCGGCCGCAACCCCAACCGCCATCTCGCGTTTGCCACCGGCGCGCACCAATGCGCCGGGATGGCGCTGGCACGGCTCGAAGGCGCGATCGCGATCTCGCGATTTCTCGCCCGGTTTCCGGATTATGCGCTGAACGGCGAGCCGGTGCGCGGCGGCCGCGTGCGATTTCGCGGATTTATGAGCGTGCCGTGCGTGGTGGGTTAGCACCACGACTGCAATCAACGACAAGATGGAGCTTGATCCGATGGACGACACCATGGCTCGCCTGCGGGATCGGTGGGGCGACCCGCTGCTGACAGCTCTCACCGGGCTGCTGCTCGTCATGTTATTTGTCGTCGCACCCTGCAGGCGCTCGGGATCTTCGTTTTTCAGGCGTTCGAACTGGTGCTGGCCATCGTTCTCGTGGTGGGCGTTTTCATCGTGTCGGGGAGCCGGATAGCTGTCGTTGCAATGCTGATCGCGCTTGTGATGGTCACGGTCGGCGCAACGCTACGACTGGGATCGCCGTCGATACTCGATCTCAATCTGTTTGCCGGTTCCTGGTTGATCATGGCGATTACGCTGGCTTCCGTGGTTGCGCGGGCGACGTTTACCGGCGGGCGCATTACTTATCATCGCATCATGGGTGCGGTGCTGCTTTATCTGACGATCGCGGTTGCCTTCGCAGCCTTGTTTACGTTTGTTGGAACGCTGGTGCCCAAGGCTTTTTCCGGCATGGCGGTGGAAGACAGTCCGGCGCTGGCGAGCCAGCTGATCTACTTCAGTTTCGCGACGCTGACGACAACCGGCTATGGCGATATTCACCCCGTTCATCCGCTGGCGCGCAGCCTTTGCAATCTGGAAGCGATCTTCGGCCAGCTCTATCCCGCCACGTTACTGGCGAGATTGGTCACGCTCGAGACTGCGCACAGGAGCGAGCCTTAGCGATCAAGCGACGCGTCGCACTCGACCGATCGCCATCTCGACGTTATATTCATCGAAGAGAGAACAACGGCGCGGTGACGAAGATGGGTCGATCGGTCAGTGATTTCCTCGCGACGGAAGCCCGCCTTGGTACCTATAATTACGAGCCGATCGGCGTCGTGCTGTCGCGCGGCGAAGGCATCTGGGTGTGGGATATCGACGGCAACCGTTATCTCGATTGCCTCTCGGCCTATTCGGCTGTCAATCAGGGCCACTGCCATCCGAAAATCCTCGCCGCCATGATGGAACAGGCGAGCAAGCTGACACTGACCTCGCGCGCCTTTCACAACGACCAACTCGCCCCCTTCTACGAAGAGATCGCGGCGCTGACCGGCTCGCACAAGGTGCTGCCGATGAACAGCGGCGCGGAGGCGGTGGAGAGCGCGATCAAGTCGGTGCGCAAATGGGGCTACGAGGTGAAGGGGGTGCCGGAAGGGCAAGCCGAGATCATCGTCTGCGCTGATAATTTTCACGGACGTACCCTCGGTATCGTCGGCTTCAGCACTGATCCCGCGGCGCGCGACAATTTCGGACCGTTCGCGCCGGGCTTTCGGATCATCTCGTTCGGTGACTCCGAGGCGCTGGAAGAAGCGATCACGCCGAACACCGTCGCCTTCCTGGTCGAGCCGATCCAGGGTGAAGCCGGCGTCATCATTCCGCCGGCAGGGTATCTCGCGCGCGTGCGTGAGATCTGCACCGCGCGCAACGTGATGCTGATCCTTGACGAGATCCAGACCGGGCTCGGTCGCACCGGCAAGCTGCTCGCCGAGCAGCACGATGGCATCGAGGCCGACGTCACGCTGCTCGGCAAAGCCTTGTCCGGCGGTTTCTATCCGGTGTCGGCCGTGCTTTCGAACACCGAAGTGCTCGGCACCTTGAAACCCGGCCAGCACGGCTCGACCTTCGGCGGCAACCCGCTCGCCTGCGCGGTGGCGCGGGCGGCGCTACGGGTGCTTGTCGAGGAAGGCATGATCGAGAACGCGGCTGTGCAGGGCGAGCGTTTCCTGGCGGGCCTCAAGAGCATCCGCGCCAACATCATTCGCGAGGTGCGCGGACGCGGGTTGATGATGGCGGTCGAGCTTCACCCGGAAGCGGGCGGCGCGCGCCGCTATTGCCTGGCCCTGCAGACGCGAGGCATCCTTGCCAAGGACACGCACGTTCATACGATCCGGATCGCCCCGCCGCTGGTGATCACGAGCGATCAGGTCGATTGGGCGCTGGAGCGGATCGAAGCCACCTTGAAGCAGGACTTGTCTTGATTGGAACTCTGCGAGGCAGATCGCGATTGTCCACGAACTCGGAGATCTCCATGATCGAGGACATCATCGTGCTCGGCGGTTTGGCCGTCCTGTTCGGCTGGACCTACATCATCTTGCCGCTGGTTTTCTTTCACGGCTGAAAGGTAGGGTGGGCAAAGCCAACGGGTCGCGCGAATGCGCGCCCGATGACAGGCTCCGCGTGCCCACCAATTCGGTGCGACACGCTAAATGGTGGGCACGGCGCGAGGGCGCCTTTGCCCACCCCACCCATCCACGCAATCAAACCACCGAGCGATGTCGCGCGATGCAGGTTTGCAAGACTTCATCGATTGGCTTTTCCCACCAGGTGTTGGAAAAAATCTCGATCTCGCAATAACCATCAAAGGCCTGCGCTTCGACGGCGCGGCGCACCGATCTGATGTCGATCACGCCGTCGCCCATCATGCCGCGGCCGTTGAGAATGTCTTTGGTCGGCACCAGCCAGTCGCAGACGTGAAACGCAAGCAATCGGTCTTTACCGGCGCGCGCGATCTGCGGAAGCAATTCCGGATCCCACCAGATGTGATAGACGTCGAGCGCGACACCGAGCGCGCCGCCGCGCTTGGGATCGAGCGCGTCGCAGATGTCGAGCGCCTGCTTGGTCGTGTTGACGCAGGCGCGGTCGGCGGCATAGGCGGGATGCAACGGTTCGATTGCGAGCGGCATCTTGGCCTGCCTGGCGTATTCCAGCATTTCGGCGATGGCATCGTGAACCTGCGCGCGGGCTCCCGCAATATCCTTGGAGGCCGCGCTCCCCGGCCGCGAATATTGCGGCAAGCCTCCGACCACCAGCACGAGGCATGGCGCGCCGAGCGCCTTGGCCTCATCGACCGCACGACGATTGTCGTCGCGCACTTCGATCCGATGCGCGGCGTCCGCAACAAACATGCCGCCGCGGCAATAGCCGGATAGTTCAAGGCCGGCGTCGCGCACCGCGCGCACCGCCCGATCGAGGCCGATGGCTCCGACCTGGTCGCGCCAGGGATCGATGGCGCGGATGCCATGCCGCGCGCAGGCCTCGATGATGTGCGCAAGATCGCCCTGCTTGCGGACGGTCGCGGTGTTGAGCGACAGCCAGCGGTGATCGGCGGAAAAATCCCGCATCACGGCTCGACGCCGCGCAGCGCCAGCACCGCCTTCATGCGCCGCGTCGCCATTTCCGGATTGACCAGCAGCCCTGCTCTGTCGGCAAGCCGGAACAGTTCGGCCAGATGAAGGGTCGAGCGCGCGCTTTCCTGGCCGCCGACCAGGGTGAAATGATCCTGATGACCGTTGAGATAGGCCATGAACACGACGCCGGTCTTGTAGAACCGTGTCGGCGCCTCGAAGATATGGCGCGACAACGGCACCGTCGGCGCCAGCACGTCGTGGAAACCGGCCTGGTCGCCGGCGGCGAGCCGCGACAGCGCATAGGATGCCGCCGGCGCGATGGCATCGAAGATGCCGAGCAGCGCGTGGGAAAAGCCGTGTTCGTCGCCGGCGATCAGTTCGGCGTAATTGAAATCGTCGCCGGTATACATCTTGACGCGCGGATCGAGCCGCCGGCGCATGTCGATCTCACGCCGCTTGTCCAACAGCGAAACCTTGACGCCGTCGACTTTGGCGGCGTTGGCGTTGATAATGCCGACGGCGGCGTCCATCGCTTGATCGAGGCTGGACGTGCCCCAGTAATTCTTGAGCGCCGGATCGAACATGTCGCCGAGCCAGTGGATGATCACGCCCTGACGGACCTGCGACAGCACGCGATCATAAACCTTGGCATAATCGCCGGCGTTGCGGCCGAGCTTCGCCAGCGCGCGCGAAGCCATCAGGATGATGCGGCCGCCGGCTTTTTCGATCGTCTCGATCTGCTCTTCGTAGGCGCGGATCACATCGTCGAGGTGCCTGGCATCTTCCGCCGCGAGATGATCGGTGCCGGCGCCGGAAAACAGCAGCGCATCGCCGCGCGCCTTGGCCGCCCTCACCGAGCGCTGGATCAATTCGAGCGAGGTCAGCCAGTCCAGTCCCATGCCGCGCTGCGCGGTATCCATCGCCTCCGCCACGCCAAGGCCGAGATCCCAGACGTGTTCGCGGAACGCAATGGTCTTGTCCCAGTCGATCGCCGCCGTGAGCCACGGATCGACGTCGGCGAGCGCATCGCAAACAACATGCGCGGCGGAAAACGCCACGCGGTTCAGCGTGCCTTGAAGCCTGGACGGAAACGTGCGCGACGCCGCCAGCCGATAGGTCTCGAGCGAACGATTGGCCGTCGGCAATTTCAACGATAGCGGGGAGACTGGCAACACGGGCTTGTTCATGGCGACGACCTCACACCTTGATCGGAGCGACATCGATCCAGCGACGCTCCCGCGAGCTCTGCAGCGCGCATTCCGCCAGTTGCACGCCCTTGGCCCCTTCCAGCAGCGTATACTTGTAGGGAGCATCCTCGCAGACGTGGCGGATGAACATCTCCCACTGTTCCTTGAATCCGTTATCGTAACTTACGTTCTCCGGCAGCTTCTGCCAGTCGGCGTAGAAATCGTGCAGCCGCTTCTCGTCCGGATTCCACACCGGCCGCGGCGTCGCCTGGCGGGCCTGGATCACGCAATCGGAAAGCCCTGCCACCGCCGAGCCATGAGTGCCATCGACCTGAAAGGTGACGAGATCGTCGCGATAAACCCGCGTCACCCAACTCATGTTGATATGCGCGATCACGCCGCCCTTGAGGCGGAAGGTCGCGTAGGCGGAATCATCCGCGGTCGCCTTGTACTTCTGGCCCTGCTCGTCGACGCGCTCCGGAATATCGGTGGTGCCGAGACAGCTCACGCTTTCGACCTCGCCAAAGAGATTGTCGAGCACGTAGCGCCAGTGGCAGACCATGTCGAGGATGATGCCGCCGCCGTCCTCGCTGCGGTAATTCCACGACGGCCGCTGCGCCTCCTGCCAGTCGCCTTCGAACACCCAATAGCCGAATTCGCCGCGCACCGAGAGCATCCGGCCGAAGAAGCCGGAATCGCGCAGGAATGCGAGTTTCTTCAATCCCGGCAGGAACAGCTTGTCCTGCACGGTGCCGTGCTTGATGCCCCTGGCATTGGCGAGTTTGACGACCGCCACCGCCTCTTCGAGATTGGTTGCGATCGGCTTCTCGCAATAGACGTGCTTGCCGGCATTGATCGCCCTGGTCAGCAGCGACGGGCGCGCCTGCGTGGTGGCGGCATCGAAGAACACGGTGTCGTTCTTCTCGGCGAGCGCCGTGTCGAGATCGCTGGTCCAGCGCGGCACATTGAACTGTCTGCCGAGTTGCTCGACCTTGCGGGCATCGCGGCCGACCAGGATCGGGTCCGGCATCACGCGATCGCCGTTGGATAGCTTGACGCCGCCCTGATCCCGGATTGCGATGATCGAGCGGACCAGATGCTGGTTCAGCCCCATGCGGCCGGTGACCCCGTTCATGATCACGCCGAGGCGTTGCATCGTCATTGGCGTCTCTCTCCCGCATTCCTGTTGCTTTGGGGAGAAATTAACCCGCTGGATAAATACCGTCCAGCCGAATTCTCTCCTGTCGTCCCTGCGAATGCATGCGAAAGCACGGACCGTGGGATTACTGCGCGGGTAGTCGTCAAGTCAGCATTTGCAGGCGGCGGACGTCGCATTGGCGAGGGACCGGGCCCATCTTACAACGACGGCTGCCGGAGAAATCGCGCGGCAAGCCAGCGTGCGCCGTGTCGAGCCGTTCATTTTTCGGCACGCGATGCGGGAGAGGAAGAGCGGATACTGAGCCGAGGTGACGGCGGCGTTCAGGAATCTTGCCTTCTGACGCGAAGACCTGAGAGGGTATGTCATGTCCCAGGAAGCACACTTGCCGGCTGGGCATCTAAAACCGGTGCGACTCTTTCTATGCGGAGATGTTATGTGCGGCCGCGGCATCGACCAGGTGCTGGCGCACCCCTGCGGCCCCGAGATTTACGAATATCACATGCGATCAGCGGAAGGCTACGTGCTGCTCGCCGAGCAGGCGAACGGGCCCATTCCGCGGTGCAACAGGCCATCTTACGTTTGGGGCGCCGCGCTGGACCAATTGGAGCGCATGCAGCCGGACGCGCGGATCGTCAATCTCGAAACAGCGGTGACCCGCAGCAACGACCCTGCGAACAAGGGCATCAACTACCGCATCAGTCCCGAGAATGCACAATGTCTCGCGGCCGCCAACATCAGTTGCTGCGTTTTGGCCAACAACCATGTGCTTGATTGGGGCCGCGCCGGCCTCCTCGAGACGCTGACGGCTCTGCAGAAACTCAATATCAAAACGACGGGCGCGGGACGCGACGATCGCGAAGCATGCGCACCCGCAATGTTGAACCTTGCCGATGCGCGGCTCCTGATCTTTGCGTTCGGATCGACATCGAGCGGCATCCCGCTCGAGTGGGCCGCGACACCCGATGCTCCTGGCGTCAACTTGCTGCCTGATCTGGGCGAGGCCAGCGCGCTGCGGGTCGCTAACCAAATCATGGCGCTGAGGCGGCCAGGCGACCTCATCGCGGTTTCGATCCACTGGGGATCCAATTGGGGATATCACGTTCCTGATGAGCAGAAGACTTTTGCCCGGGCACTCATCGACAAGGCAGGCGTGTCAATCGTTCACGGGCATTCTTCGCATCATCCTCGAGCAATCGAAATCTACCGAGATCGTCTCATTCTCTATGGCTGCGGCGATTTTCTGAACGATTATGAAGGGATCCGTGGCTACGAGCGCTATCGTGACGACCTGGCGCTGATGTATTTCGCCGACCTGGATCCGACCACCGGGATCCTCCACGCGCTCAAGCCTATTCCCCTGCGCATCAAGAACTTTCGTCTCTCCATTCCCTCGTGGCAAGACGTTGAATGGATCCAGCGGACGCTGGATGAGCAATGTCAGCAGTTCGGAACAAGGATCATGTTTGATTCCGAGCGGCAGCTCGTTGTCCTGCCGGCGACCTAGGCGCGTGATTTTTGGCGCGCGACTGGAAGCCAAATCCGGTAGTTTCTCTCACGCCATCATCGCAACGTCAGACCAATGTCGTCAGGAGGGCGGCTGCGTCTCCGAGAACATATCGACAATCTTTTTGCTCATGTCGTCCACGATCAGCACCCGGTCCTTCATTTTCACGTACTTGTAGTCACGCAATTCCGGTATTTGCGACAGGACCGGCGGCGGAAGCGACTGGGCGTTGATCCCCTTTGGAAGGGTCGCGCCAACAGCAGGGGTAAAGTCCTCGGCGGATTTAGTCTCCGGTAGCCGGAATTCGACCTCGTTGTGCTCAGTAAGCACCGTCTTGCGGATCTGCTCGCGCTGCATGTTCGTGAGGTTGAGTTTCGGTAGCGATGGATTCTGCGGTACCTTTGTGCCGTTGCTCAGTTCAACCGCGCCTTGCGAATTCGGTTGCGCCAGCGAAGGCGCAGTACCGCCAAGGATGATCGCAAGCACGGCGATTATGTTCGGAGCCCTCATGGTCTTGCCTCCTTCCCAGACACGGCGGACTCATTAGCAATAACGAACGGATGGTTCGCCCGTTCCGCGCAAAAAGGCGGTCCAGAAGTCGGCTTTGGGGCCATCACGCGCTCTGACGATTCGGGACCATCGACGAGACGAACGGTCCCCGCGCGTAATATGTCGGGGCCGGATCGATTTCTGATTTTCCGAATTTTTCTTGACAGCCAGGTAGAAACAGGAGTATTGCGATTGAGTCCCGTCCCACATGAGGGGCGGCTCGCGATCGTCACGGACGCGGGGCGGGATGCGGTGGACGCGGGTAGCGCTGAAGACGAGAGCGTGGGCTTGCGGACGGCGAAGTCGTGTGGTCCTGACGCCCCGACGCTGGCGCCATGGTCGCGGGTAATCCGCGAACGACAGTGGCAAAAGAGCCCGGTCACTGGGGAGAGCACGAAGTAACCGTAAACCATTGCGCGGGGAATGCCGGGTGAACCGGTGTGACCGTGGTGACTATGCTCGTACGCTTTTTTGTTGCGTGCGAGGCTGCGGGCGCATCGCGCGCCCGGTATTCCCTGCGCCCTCTGATCTTCAGAAGGCAGGACCTGCAGGCCAAACCTCGCGCGCATGCGCGGCGAGATCGCGGGGCTGTGGCTAACGCTGTTTGAAATCGAATCGGTAGGATGGGCAAAGGCGCGTTTGCGCCGTGCCCACCATGTCTCCGCCAATTAAAGATTGGTGGGCACGCTTGCGCTTTTGCCCACCCTACTCATCGTCGTCACGCGCGAAGCGAGAGCGACCCAGCATTCCAGAGGCCGTTGTCATTGAACCGCGAGGCCGCGGCGTACTGGATTCGTCGCCTCAAGCGGGTTGCTGCGCCGGCGCCCGCGCTCGCGGCGCCTTGCCCCTGCCGAACGAGGCAAATGATTTTCCGGTCAAAGCCGCCAGCACCAGCGCGACCATATGCGCCAGGCGCTCGTCGCGGGCTTCCTTCGAAAGCAGATCGCGGCCGAAAATCACGCTCAGCGTGGCGCTGTTCGACAGATAGAAAAAACTCAGGGCCGCGATCGAGATGTACAACTGCACCGGATCAACCGCGACCTGGAAGTCGCCGCTTTCGACGCCGCGCCGCACCACGGTGCGGATCATCTCGACGAACGGCGAATGCATCGATTTGACCTTGGTCGATCGTTTCAAGTGCCGCGCCCGCGCCAGGTTTTCGGTGTTGAGCAGCGCCAGAAATTCCGGATTGCGGATAAAATAGTTCCAGGTGAAGTCGATCAGGCGCTCGATCGCGCGCGGCGCGTCAAGATGTTCGAGATCGAGCCCGCGCTCCTCGACGCGGATCTGCTCATAGGCACCCTCGAGCACCGCGAGATAGAGATCGTCCTTCTTGCCGACGTGATAGTACAGCATGCGCTTGTTGGCGCCAGCATTCGCCGCGATGCGGTCGACGCGCGCGCCGGCGAGACCGTGGGCCGCAAATTCCTGCTTGGCGGCCTCGAGGATGCGAATCCGCATCCCCTCGGGGTCGCGCTGCCATTTCAGAATTCGCTTTGCGTTGGCCAAATCAGTTGCTCGGCGACGATCCGAGTGTTGATGTAGCACGCGCGAGATGGTTTGAGAAATCGTCATTGCGAGGAGCCAACGGGTCGCGCGAACGCGCGCCCGATGACAGGCTCCGCGACGAAGCAATCCATGTTCGGTTGCGGCGCTATGGATTGCTTCGCGGAGCCTGTCATCGGGCGCGCTTTGCGCCGACCCGTTGGCTCGCAATGACGGCTCGTCGGCTCTCAAGACACCTCTCGCGGCGAGCGCTCGAGCAGCAAGGTCTGGATGCCGCAGGTGCCGCCCCGGACGGTCATCACCCGCGTGCCGGGCTTGCGGCCGATGCGCACCCCCGACACGTCGATGCCGGCCGAAACCAGCCGCGCCCGGGTCGCATCGATGTCGGCGACCCGCCAGCTCAGGCCCCAGAGCTTGTCATGCGCCTTGTCCGTACCGGCGTCCTTCCCCGGCCGGCACACGACCTCGACGATCAGATCGCCGCAGCGGAAGAACATCAGCCGGCCCCAATCCTGATGCGTGCGGTCGAGCGCCATGTCCAGCCCCAGCCGAGCGCCATAGAGCGCCGCGGCGCGTTCGGGGTCTTGCGTCGACACCACGACGTGGTCGAGCCCGAGGATCGGCGCCGCCGAGGTCGCGGCCGAACGCGCCCGCTCCTCGGCCGGTTCGAGAAAGAAGATCCGCACGCCCCGCGTCAGCTCGGTCGCCGCGCGGGTGCGCTTCCAATGCAGCGTGGCGCCGGACGCGGCATCGCGGCTCTCGACATCGACGATCGGATCCGGCTGTAGCGCCAGGCGATCGAGCCTGCGGTGCATTTTCGCGATGTCGCCGACGCGAAAGCAGATGCTCGCAAGCCCCTCGCCCTGCGTCTTGATCGCGCCGCGAATACGCTCGGCGGTCTCGGAAGCGCCCACAGGCGCCATCAGCTCCAGCGACATGTTGTCGAGCGTGAACAGCACGGTTTGCCCGCCTTCGGTCGAGCTTTGCCACGACGGCACCCGCGCGAGCAGCGTCTGGTAGGCCGCCTGACCTGCCTTGATATCGTTGACGAGAACGACAACATGATCGAGGCCGGTGATCACGGGAACAGCCCGCGCGTGTTCTTGGCGGCGCGCACTTTCTCGACCCCGATCGCCATGGCCGCGGTACGATGTGGAATCTTGCCGGCTTTGGAACGCGCCAGCATCTGATCAAAGGCACGGTCGAGAATGTGATATTCGCGCCGCACCACTTCCTCCTCCTCCCAGAACAATTGCTGGAGGTCCTGCACCCATTCGAAATAGCTGACCACCACGCCGCCGGAATTGCAGAGGATGTCCGGGATCAAGAAGATTTCATCCTGGCGTTTCTCCAGCACCAGGTCGGCATCCGGCGTGGTCGGGCCGTTGGCGCCTTCGGCCAGCACCCGGCATTTCAAGTTCTCCGCCACTTTCGCGTCGATCACCCGTTCCATCGCCGCCGGCACCAGCACATCGCAAGGCAAGGCGAGGACTTCGTCAGGATCGAAATGCAACTGGTTGGAAAACCCGGCGATGCTGCCATGAGTGTCCGCGTGGCGCATCAGCGCAGGAATATCGAGCCCGGCGGCATCGTGCAGTGCGCCGGTGTGATCCGAGACCGCAATCACCTTGAGGCCGAATTGATGCAGTTCAAGCGCCGCATAGGAGCCGACATTGCCAAAGCCCTGGATAACGGCGGTGGCATTGTCTGCCTTGATCGAGAGCTCTTTCAGCACCCGCATGGCCAAGTGCGCAACGCCGCGCCCGGTGGCCTCGCGCCGGCCCAGCGTGCCGCCGGAAGCAACCGGCTTGCCGGTGACGATCTCGGTCACGGTTTGCCCCTGGTACATCGAGTAGGTGTCCATGAACCAGGCCATCACCTGTTCGTTGGTGCCCATATCCGGCGCCATCACGTCGGTATGAGGACCGACAAACGGGATCATCTCCTGCATATAGCGGCGCGACAGCGATTCGAGCTCGCGTTTGGAGATCGTGGAAAGGTCGACGTTGACCCCGCCCTTGGCGCCGCCGTAGGGAAGACCCACCAGCGCGCATTTCCAGCTCATCCAGATTGCGAGCGCAGCCACCTCGCCAATATCGACGGACGGCGAGAATCGCGTGCCGCCCTTGGTCGGTCCCATCGTGAGGTGATGCTGCACCCGATAACCTTCGAAGACCGCGACGGTGCCGTCGTCGCGGTGGATCGGACAGGACACGGTGACCGCGCGTTTCGGCAACAGCAGGCGGTCGCGCTCATCCATCGGGATTTCAAGATGATTGGCGATCACATTGAACTGGTTCGCCGCCATCTCAAACACCGGACCGGAATAGACGGTCATCGTTTTCCCCCTTGTGGCGTTATCTGGAACTCGCAATGGCAGCCCGGCCATTACCAGCGACTTGCAGCGATAGGCGCAGACGTCGTATTCCGCTCACACCCCCATCTCAAGCGTATAACGCGGCAGGGTTGCGAATAATTTGCGCGAAAATCCACAACAACCGGTGCTAATGTGACGCGCCGGGCGAGGACCATCCACCAGCCCACGGAAAACGAATGCAGGCTCTTTTCATCGGACAGACCTATATCGACGTTACCTTCATCACCGACCACATGCCGACCGGCGACGAAAAGCATGTCGCCTCCGCTTACGCGGTCTCGTTCGGCGGCAACGCCGTTACCGCGGCATTCTGTTGCGCCAAGCTCGGCATTGTGCCGGACCTGATCGCCACCGTCGCCAATGACTGGTTGGGACGGATGTTTCAGGACATGAGCGCGAAGTATGGAATCTCGATCCATCCGCGCAAGGTCAACTCCTCGTCGCTGTCCTTTATCATGCCAAAGGACGGCAAGCGCGCGATCGTGCGTTGCCGCGACGACGCCCACATCCATCCCTTCCCGCTGCTCAATCTTGGCAATTGCCGCGTGCTGCATGTCGACGGTCACCAGCCGGATGCCGCGATCCACTATGCCAAACTGTGCCGCGAGGCCGGCATCCTGACCTCGCTCGATGGCGGCGGCCTGCGCACCAACACTCATGAGCTCCTGGAGTTCATCGATGTCGCCATCGTCGCCGAGCGGCTGTGCGAACAGATGGACCTCACGCCGGAAAAGATGATCGACTATCTCAAGAGCCGCGGTTGCCGGGTCGGCGGCGTCACCATGGGAGAGAAGGGTTTGCTCTGGTACGACGAGATCGGCAAGGTCCACACCTTGCCAGCGCTGCCGATCCCGCTCGCGCGCGTGATCGACACCAATGGCGCCGGTGACGTGTTCCATGGCGCCTACATCTTTTCCTACCTCTGCAATCCGGGCAAAACCTGGCACGACCATTTCGAATTCGCGCGCGCGGCGTCCACCTACAAGATCCAGCGCCTCGGCAACGAGGCGGGGCTGCCGACGCTTGCCGACATCGAAGCCGTCAGGCAGGAGTTTGAGGTCCGGGTCTAGTCTTAGGGAACAGTGCATGGGCCGCGTTTTCGTCGCCGGCAGCATCAACATGGATGTGGTGGCGACCGCCGACCGGCATCCCAAGGTGGGCGAGACGGTCGCGGGCAACGCCGTCTTGTATTTTCCGGGCGGCAAGGGCGCGAACCAGGCGGTCGCATCCGCCAAGCTCGGGGCATCGACGACGCTGATCGGCCGGCTCGGCCAGGATGCTTTCGGCGACGAGTTGAAAGCGTTCCTCGCCACCGAGGGAATTGACCTCAGTTTTGTTCGGCAGACCGCCGGCGCCCATACCGGCACGGCCATCATCACCGTCGCAAAAGCCGACAATACGATTGTCGTTATTCCCGGCGCCAATGCGCTGGTCGATGCCGCCGATGTCGCGGGAGTAATGCTTGGGAAGGGCGATATTGCAGTCAGCCAGTTCGAGATCCCGTTGGCGACGATCGACGCCTTCTTGGAACGTGCCCGTACCGCCGGCGCGATGACGATCCTCAATCCGGCGCCGGCGCTGACGTTCGATCGCAAATTGCTCGATCTGGTCGACGCCCTGGTGCTCAACGAAACCGAGCTCGGCCTGTTGGCCGGGGGCGGGGTTCGCGAGAGCGCCGATGATGCCCGCTTCATCGACGCGGCAAGATCGCTGCAGACGAGCCCAGATCAAACCATCTGCGTGACGCTGGGCCAACGCGGCGTCGTTGCGCTCGTCGGCGGCGCGCCGCTGATCATTCCGGGCCGCATGGTCGCCGCCATCGACACTACCGGCGCCGGCGATTGTTTCGTCGGCGCGCTGGCCGCGCAATTGGCTGATGGCGCCGCCATGCGCGATGCGCTTGAATATGCCAATGCCGCCGCCTCGATTTGCGTGCAACGGATGGGCGCTGCACCGTCAATGCCGACGGCTGAGGAAGTGGAAGCGCTAAGCAAGCGCGCTCTTTAGATCGAAGCCTGGGTCCGCTGCCTGGGCCGGCTCGATCGACCGGTCCATCCCGAACAGCCGGCGGCCGAACATGTGGTCCCCTGCCCGATTGATGGACTCGATGCCGACGAGCCTGCCGGCCTTGTAGCAAAACGCCGAGAACGCCTTCTGCGCGGGATCGCCCCGCATCACGACCTGATCATAGCCGGTGGTGAGGCCCGCGATCTGCAGCTTGTCGTCGCCTTGGTCGCTCCAGAACCAGGGCTGGCCGTCATAGGTCTTGGCATCGCCCGTCAGCCGCGCCGCTACACAGCGCGCATGATCAGTGGCGTTCTGCACGGATTCCAGCCGCAACGATCCGCCAAAGCGCGGACTTTCAAATAGCGCGCAGTCGCCGATCGCGGAGATGTTGGGGTCAGCGGTCAATAGTTGCTCGTTGACGATGATGCCCGAGGCGACGGGAAGGCCCGCATCGGCCGCGAGCTCGACATTGGGCAGGACGCCGACACCGACCACGACAAGGTCGGCCGCAATGTGGCGCCCATCGCTGAAACTGACGCCGGTCACCTTACCGCCATCGGCCTCGATGCCGGTAACCTGCACGCCCAAATGGATGCGGATGCCGGCCGCGCGGTGCCTTCCTTGAAAATATTCCGAGACTTCCGCGGTCACGGCGCGCGCCATGACGCGGCTGGCGAGTTCGACGACGTCGACTTCCAGACCCTTGATCCGCGCGGTGGCGGCGAACTCGAGCCCGATGAATCCAGCACCGATGACGACGACGTGTTTGCTCGACGCGATGCGCCGCCGCAAGTCCTCGCTGTCATCGAGGATGCGCAAATAGCGCACGTCGGGCAGATTGGCGTTGGGAATGTCGAGCAGGCGGTTGCGCGCGCCGGTCGCGAGCACCAGATGGCCATAGTCGAGCGATGAGGCGGACGCGAGATCCAGTTTGCGCGCGCCGCGGTCGATCGCGATCGCGCGATCCGTGATCAGCTCGATGTTCTGGTCGCGGTAGAACTTATCGGGGCGGAACATCAGGCTGTCAGGGCCGCCGGTGCCCTTCAGATAAGCCTTGGATAAAGGCGGCCGCTGGTAGGGCAGATGTGCCTCGTCATTGATGAGCGCGATACGCCCGCCAAAGCCGTGCTGGCGCAACGAGGCCGCAACCTGAAAACCCGCGTGGCCGGCGCCGACGATCAGAACTGGTCCTTGCGTCATGCGTCAGGCCACAGTCACGCGCAGCGGCAGGCTGTCGAGCCCGCGAAGCGTGTTGTTGAGGCGCCGCCTTGGCTCGCCGGTCAGCTCGAACGCGGCGATGCGTTTGGCCAGCGCGCCAAACACCGCTTCGCTTTCGAGCCGCGCCACCGCCTGGCCGACGCAGCCATGGATGCCGGTGCCGAAAGTCATGTGTCCGGTGGCGCGGCGCTTGACGTCGAAGAAGTCCGGCTTGTCCCAGCGGCGTGGATCGCGGTTGGCGGCGGCAAGAAACAGCAGTACCTTTTCGCCGTCGCCAAGCTTTACGCCGCCGACCTCGACCGCCTTGGTAGTGGTCCGAAAGAAGGTCTGCACTGGCGCCTCAAAACGCAACACTTCTTCGAAAGCCTGCCGGATCAAGGAAGGATTTTCACGCAAGATCGCCCATTGCTCGGGATAGTTCGCAAAGCAATAGAGCGCATTGCCAAGCCCGTATACGGTGGTATCGATCCCGGCCGACAGGAATGAGCGCACCAGCATGCCGGCCTCAAGCTCCGTCAACTCGCCGGAATCGACGGCGGCAAAGATCTGGATGCCCAAACCGTCGGGCGCCAGCGCCGCGCGGCTGCATTTCGACATGATCCAGTCGCGCACCGGACCGGCATTAGCCATGGCTTTTTCGAAGAGGTCGTTGCGCGGGCCGAACGAGTTGAACACCATGTTGCCGTACGGCAGCAGGTTCTCGCGCCCTTCTTCGGAAATCCCGACTGCATCCGGAAACACTTTTAGCGGATAGGCCTCGGCGAGATCGGCAATGCCGTCGAACTCGCGCCGTTCGGCCAGATGGTCGACCAGCGCTTCCGCCTCTCGCGCAAACGTCTCGCGCAAAACATTGATCGCGGCTGGCGAGAGAATGCGGGTCAGGACCGCGCGGGTGCGCGTATGCAACGGCGGATCGGCTTCCAGGATAATGCTCGGCGGCCGCCAGGGCGGTTCCTTGCGCAAATCGCTCAAGCCGACCCCCGCCCCCGAGCAATAGGTCTGCCAATCAGTCAGGGCGTCGCGGACCTCCTGGTGCCGGGCCATCGCCCAGATGCCGTAATGGTCAAGCCGCACCACCGGACCCGCCTCGCGCATGGCTTCGTGATGCGGGTAGGGATCGCCGAGGAAGGCATGCGAAAACGGATCGATGCCGGTCACCGGACGGTCGACTATCGTATCCATGCTCACCGCGTTTGCTCCCGGTTCCGGCATTTGTCCGCATTTTGCAGACTTCACCGGCATTGTCACCCCTCCCCATCTGCGATTTAAATAGCGCGCGACGTCCTCCACGCCGGGGATTATCAGATGCCGACATCCACCCAAGCCACCGCCTCGCTTCCCGACGAACCCGCGCTGCTGCGGATCGAAGGCCCGATCGCCACGATCACGCTCAATCGTCCCACGGCCTTCAATTCGATCGATCTTTCGATCGCCAAGAAACTCGAACAGCTCGGTGCCGACGTCGAGGTGAACGACGACATCAGGGTGCTGGTGATCGAAGGCGAAGGCCGCGCGTTTTGCGCCGGCGGAGACCTGCAGACCATCGGCGCTGCGGCAGCCGCCGATACCATCGCGCCCGTAGTCGGCGAATTGCTGAGTCACTATCACGCATTCATCGAGACCGTGCGGCGGATGCCGAAAATCGTGCTGTCCAGCGTTCACGGCTCCGCGGCCGGCGCCGGCATGGGACTGGCCTTTGTCACCGACCTCTGCATCGCCGCCGATGATGCCCGCTTCACCCCGGCCTACGCCAAGATCGGTGTGTCGCCGGATGGCGGCAGCACGGTCGGCATGGTGGGCACCGTCGGCACCCACCGTGCGTTGCAAATATTCCTGGCCGAAGACAGCTTCTCGGCCCAGCAGGCCCATGATTGGGGTTTGGTCGCCAGGGTCGTTCCCGCGGCAGAGCTGAAAGCGGCGACGCGACAATTCGCCGAACGGCTGGCGCAGAATCCGCCCGCTGCGGTCGCCGGCACCAAGTCGCTGGTCTACCAGGCCGCCCTCACCCCGACCAAACAGCAGCTCGACGCCGAAGAACAGAAAATCATCGAGGCTATGCAGACGGATGAATTTCGCGCGGCGGTGAAGAAGTTCACCAGCAAGGGGAAATAGGTCGCGTTGTCGACCACATAGTTAGCTGTCATCATCCGCCAACGGGTCGCGCGAACGCGCGCCCGATGACAGGCTCAGGCGGATGATCCAATACGCTGCGGCATTTCGATTTCACTGCGCCGCGTCGGATTGCTGGATGCCCCGCCTTCGCGGCGCATGACGGCAGAGTCTGTGGGACGCATTTAAGGCGGACAAATATACCCCGTCCCTGCCGGTGACTTGAAGCAGCCGACCGATTCCGGGATCACGTGCTTTGGCAGCCACAGCACGACACTCGGGAAATAGATCGTAAATACGATGGTGATCAGGAACACCACATAGATCGGCATCGCCGCACGCAACGCCTTGCCGAAACTGACACCGACGAATTTCGATGCCATCAGCAGGACGAGGCCGTAAGGCGGCGTGATCAGCCCGAACGCCAATGTGGCGATCAGCACCACGCCCATATGCACGCCATTGATGTCGCCGGCCTGGGTCAGCGCATTCACCAATGGCATGAAGATGATGATGGTCGGCACCGGTTCGATGAAATCGCCGATCACGGTGAACAGCAGTACCATCAAGAGCATGATGTAGTGCGGGTCGTTGCCGGCGATCGAGGTGATCCAGTCGGCGATGACGATGGCCCCGCGCAGGTATGCCAGCATCCAGCCGAAGGCGTTGGCGGCGCCGATGGTGATCAGCGGCAGCGAGAAGATCAGCCCGGCCAGGCAGAAGTCGTACGGAATTTGCTTGATGTGCCCGCGATTGAGCGCGGGGATCACGACCAGGATGATCCAGATCACCGCGACGACGCCGGCCTCCGTCGGCGTAAACCAGCCCGTCAGGATGCCGCCGAGCAGGATCACCGGGATCATCAGCGGCAGCGCGGCATCGCCGGTGGCGAAAACAATCTGGCGAAGCGGCGCGCGCGGCTTGCGCATGCCGGACGGGCCGAAGAAATAGCAATAGATCATCAGGCCGAATCCGATCATGAATCCCGGCACGACGCCTGCCATGAACAAGCCGGCGATCGAGACGTTGCCGACCGCGCCATAGACCACTGCGGTAATGCTCGGCGGCACCAATGCCGCGATGGTGGAGGCGGAAGCGATGATCGCGGCAATGAAGGCCGGCGTGTAGCCCTCCCGCTTCATCGGACCGCCGAGCGCGCGGCTCATGACGGCGACATCAGCGGTGGTCGATCCCGACATTTCCGAGAAAAACATGCTGAAGACGACAACGACCTGCGACAGCCCGCCCCGGATATGGCCGACCAGCGACAATGACAGGTTGGCGATCCTCACCACCACATTGGCCGAGCTCATGAGTTCGCCGACCAGCAGAAAGAACGGTATCGCGAGCAGGGCTTCGGAATCCACGCCGTCAAAGATCTTCTGGACGATCGCGGCCAGAGAAACATCGGCCAAGAATGCGCCGACGAACACACCACCCAGCAACGAGAACGGCACGGGCACGCCGAGATAGCCGAAAAACAAGAAGCAGAACGACATCAACCCCAGGATGACGGGCGCGCTCACGTCCCTGCCCTCGTCTGGATCCTGGCGCCTTCAACCGGCGGAATCACAAGATCCTCGTCCGGCGGCTCCGGATGATCGAACCCGTGACGGATGCCGTTGACCAATTGTTCAATCGTGAACAGCGCGATCAGCACGCCGGACAAGGGGATCACCGCATAGAGCGAGGCGATCGGCGTGCCCGACGGCAGGCGGAAGCTGCCAAAGCCCCTGAGGTAGTTGAGATAGCCGAACCAGATCAGACACGCGGCTACGCCGAGCACGATAAGGCGGATGATAACTTCGACAATCAGGCGCGGCGTCCCGTGCATCGCCTCGGAGATCGCGGTCAGGTAGAGATGATCGTTGCGGCGGGTGGCGGCGGAGGCGCCGATGAAAATCGCGTAGATGAACAAGGTGGACGTGACCTCCTGCAGCCACAGCCAGGGATGGCCGATGGTCCGCGTCACGATGTCGGCGGTCACCGAGAGCGAGAAGCCGAAACACAGCACGCCGCAAATGATCATCAGGCCGAGTTCGAGCCGGTCGAACGCCCGCCACTTCAGAAGATGCTGCCGTTGCAGCACCAGTTTGTCGGAAATGGCCATCGTCTCAGGTGCTCCGTCGTTCCCGCTTGGCGTCATGGCCGGGCTCGTCCCGGCCATCCACGTTTTTCGATACAGCAAGGAAGACGTGGATGCCCGGCACAAGGCCGGGCATGACGACTTGTTTGCAGCTTTAATTGACCGCGCGGATCAGGGTCTTGATCTTGTCCGCGTGCGGGCCGAGCTCCTTGGCGAGCTTGTCGAGATAGGGATCGGCGATCGCGCCAAAGCTCTTTTTGTCGACATCGTCGACGATCTTGACGCCGAGCGATTTCAGCTTGGTGGCTGCCGTCTTTTCAAGCTCAAAGGCTTTGGCCGGCTCTTTGGCGCTGATCTCTGCCGCTGCCGCCGTCACCCACTGCTTTTGTTCGCCAGACAGGCTCTGCCACAGTTTGTCGCTGACGAACACCAGCGCATTGTTGGCCTCGTGCTCGGTAATCGACAGCACCGGCGCGACCTCGTAATGCTTGTTGACGAGGTAGACGTTGATGCTGTTCTCGGCGGCGTCAACGACACCGGTTTGCAGCGAGGTGTAGACGCTGCCGAACGGCATGTGCACGGTCTGGGCGCCGTAGGCCGGGAATATCGCATCCTCCGTAGCGGTCGCCTGAACGCGAATTTTCACTCCTTTGAGGTCCCCGACGTTGTGGATTTCCCGCTTGCTGTAGATGTTGCGAACGCCCTGCGAGCCGGTGGCGATGACGTGCAGCCCCTGCGTGGTCTCGTCGATCATCGCCTTGATGGCATCGATCACCTTCTGGTCGGCGAGCGCCTTGACCACATGATCGGCGTTTCGGAATAGGAAATGCAACGACATCACACCGGCTTGCGGCGAGATCGTCGCGGTGTTGGCCGAGGAGATGATCGCGAATTCGATGTCGCCGGATTTCACCAGTTGCAGGAGCTGCGGCTCCTGGCCGAGCTGCGCACCCGGATACTGGTCGATCAGCATGGTGCCCTTGCTCAATTCCTTGAGCCTGGCGGAAAACATATCGTAGGCGACGCTGTAGCCAGTATTGAGCTGCTGGTCGTGGGCGAAGCGATAGTGTTTCACTTCTTGCGCGCGGGCGCCGGCGGCGAAAATTATCGCCACCGCCGCGACCAAACCGCCGATGATTTTTGCCGGATTTTTCACTGTTTCCCCCTGTTTTGGCTTTGTTCGATCATCCCATCGGGGTTGCCGGATTGTCAATTGAACATCGGGCGGCGCGATTATGACAGGTTGACGTGTCGTCCCGGCGCACGCCGGGACGGCGCAAATCCGGCCACGCGACCTAGTTGATCGCCCGGATCAGGTTCTTGACCTTCTCGGCATGCGGACCGAGCTCCTTGGCGAGTTTGTCGAGCAAGGGATCAGCGACCGCCACAAAGCCCGACTTGTCGACGTCGGTGACGATCTTCACCCCGATCGATTTCAGCTTGTCCTGCGACTGGTGCTCGAGGTCGATCGCCCTGGCGGGCTGTTTGCTGTTGACCTCGTCGGCTGCGGCCTGGACCCACCCCTGCTGCTCCGCCGTGAGGCTGTTCCAGAGCTTGTCTGAGACCCACACCAGGCTGTTATTGGCCTCGTGCTCGGTCATAGACAGCACCGGGGCCACTTCGTAGTGCTTGTTGGCGAGATAGACGTTGACGCCGTTTTCGGCGACATCGACCACGCCGGTCTGCAACGAGGTATAGACGCTGCCGAACGGCATGTGGACGATCTGCGCGCCATAGGCCGGGAACGTGGTGTCTTCGGTCGGTGTCGCCTGCACGCGCACCTTCAGCCCCTTGACGTCGCCGATATTCTTGATCTCACGCTTGGAATACATGCTGCGCAGTCCGAGCGTCGAAAGCGCGATGACACGCGCTCCCTGCACGGTATCTGCGATCATCGCTTTCACCGCCTTGGCCACCTCGGGATCGGCGATCGCCTTGATCAGATGCGCCTCGGAGCGGAACAGGAAGTGCATCGACATCACGCCGGCCTGCGGCGACAGCGTCGCGGCATTGGCGGATGAAGAGATGCAGAATTCAACGTCACCTGATTTGACCAGTTGCAGGACCTGCGGCTCCTGGCCAAGCTGCGCGCCCGGATACTGGTCGATCAGCATGGTGCCTTTGCTCAGTTCCTTCAGCTTGTCGCTGAAGATGTCGCCGAGGATTCCATAGCCGGTGGTCTTGGGCTGGTCGTAGGCGAAGCGATAGTGCTTCACTTCCTGCGCCGTCGCGCTCGCGGCCGCCGTGATTGCGAACGCGGCAACGACCGCACCGAGAACCTTGTTCAAGTTCGCCATCGTCTCCCCCTGTGATGTTTTTCTTTCATCATCCCATCGGCTTTGCCGGGATGTCAATCAAACTGAGGACGAAGACGCAGGTGCGAGATGACTGCGCTAGGCTAGCCCTACCGTCGTCATTGCGAGGAGTGCCAGCGAAGAAGCAATCCAGTCTGCGACGCCGTGGATTGCTTCGCGGAGCCTGTCATCGGGCGCGCATTCGCGCGACCCGTTGGCTCGCAATGACGGAAAACTATCGCTTTCCTTTCCCGCGCATAAAATCGAAATCGCAGCCTTCGTCGGCTTGCAGGATGGTCTCATTGAAGAGATATGCGTAGCCGCGCTTGGCCCAGTCCGGCGCCGCGGCGGGCTTGAGTGCCGCGCGCCGCTTTTCGAGCTCAGCGGCGTCGACCAGGAGATCGATGCTTCGCTTCTCGACGTCGAGCCGGATCATGTCGCCGTTCTTCACTAACCCCAAGGGACCGCCGGCGGCGGATTCCGGCGTGATGTGCAGCACGATGGTGCCGAACGCCGTGCCGCTCATTCGCGCATCCGAGATCCGCACCATGTCCTTGACGCCGGCGCGTCCGAGCTTCTTCGGGATCGGCAGGTAACCCGCTTCCGGCATCCCCGGCGCGCCCTTGGGCCCCGCGTTGCGCAGCACCAGCACGTCATCGGCGTTGACGTCGAGCGCGGGATCGTCGACCCGCAGCGTCATGTCCTCGACGGATTCGAACACCACGGCGCGCCCGGTATGTTGCAGCAGTTTGGGGCTTGCCGCCGAATGCTTGATGACGGCGCCGCGCGGCGCGAGATTGCCGTGCAGCACAGCCATCGCGCCTTCCGGCTTGATCGGATCGTTACGCGGGCGGATCGCGTCCTGCCCTGGCACCTCCTCGGCAGCAGCGACGACATCGCGCAGCGTTTGGCCTGTGATGATTTTGGCATCGAGGTCGATGAGACCGCCGAGCTGCGCCATCAATTTCGGCACGCCCCCGGCATGATGGAAATGCTCCATGTAATGCTCGCCTGACGGTTTCAGGTCGACCAGCACGGGGACCTCGCGGCCAAGCTTGTCGAAAACTTCGAGATCGACGCGATGCGGCGTGCGGTTGGCGATCGCGGTCAGATGAATGAGCCCATTGGTCGAACCGCCGATCGCCTGCAGCACCACCTGCGCGTTTCGGAACGATGATTTCGTCAGGAGCTCGCTGGGTTTTGGTCCCTTCGCTTTCGCCATCGCCGCGGCGACCTTGCCGCTCGCCTCGGCAAGCCGAAAACGTTCGGCATGCGGTGCCGGTATGGTCGCGCTCATCGGCAAGGAAAGACCCAGCGCTTCGGTGACGCAGGCCATGGTCGAGGCTGTACCCATCACCATGCAGGTGCCGACCGAAGGCGCGAGACGCCCGTTGACCGCCTCGATCTCGGCATCGTCGATTTCACCGGCGCGATACTTTGCCCAAAGGCGGCGGCAATCGGTGCAGGCGCCCAGCACCTCGCCCTTGTGGTGGCCGACCACCATCGGGCCTACCGGAATGACAACGGTAGGCAGGTCGGCCGAGACCGCCGCCATGATCTGCGCCGGCAGGGTCTTGTCGCAGCCGCCGATCACGACCACGGCATCCATCGGCTGGGCGCGGATCATCTCTTCAGTATCCATCGCCATCAGGTTGCGCAGATACATCGAGGTCGGGAACGCGAAGCTTTCGGCAATCGAGATGGTTGGAAACACCATCGGCATCGCGCCGGTCAGCATCACACCGCGTTTCACCGCTTCGATGATCTGCGGAACGTTGCCATGACAGGGGTTGTAGTCGCTGTAGGTGTTGGTGATGCCGACAATCGGGCGATTGAGCGCGTCGTCCGAATAGCCCATCGCCTTGATGAAGACCTTGCGCAAAAACAGAGAGAAGCCGGCGTCGCCATAACTCGTCAGTCCCTTGCGAAGCCCGTCGGTCATTGCAGTTCCCTCTCCTGTATCCGTCACTTCCAGTCGATGATCCGGCTGTTGTCGCCGCTAAACTCCATGCCGCAGAACGCGCCGCCCTGGTAGAACTCGCCGATCGGGTCCGGCTCGAGCTTCGCCTGCTCGGCAAAAGCGTGCTCGCGGAAATCCTCTGCGCGCCCGGTCGGGCGATAGCCGAGATCATAGGCGCGGTGATTATCCCACCAGGAACGCTCGTTGTAGGAGGCGCCGTAGAAGATCTCGAAATGGATGTCGGAATGGTCGAGCCCGATCCGGCACAATTGCACCAGATCTTCCGGCTTGAGCCAGATCGACAGCCGCCGGTGATCAAGCGGCTTGTCGCCGAAATTGCCGATCCGGATGCAGGTTACTTTGAGCCCGTGCTTGTCGGCGTAAAGCGCGCCCACCGCTTCACCAAAGACCTTGCTGACGCCGTAGCGGCTGTCCGGCCGCGCTGTCACGTCGGTGCCGATCCGGTGGTGCCGGGGATAGAAGCCGACGGCGTGATTCGACGACGCGAATACCACACGCTTGACGCCCTTTTTTCGCGCCGCTTCAAACAGATTGTAGCAGCCGATGATGTTGGATTGCAGGATCGAATCCCAAGGACCTTCCACCGAATAGCCGCCGAAATGGAGGATGCCGTCGATGCCTTCGCAGAGCGCCTCGACCTGCGCGATGTCGGATAATTCGGCCGCCTTGAATTGTTCGCCTCCACCGAGATCGGCGGGCGCCTTGAGGTCGCTGAGCAGCAGGTCCGGATAGATCGGTGGCAGCAGTTTGCGCAAGGCGGTGCCGATTCCCCCGGCAGCGCCGGTCATCAATATGCGTGGCATTTCTTCCCTCGTCTCTTGACCCATCGATTTGCGGTCGTTGGGCGACAATGATAGCAACCTAACTTGCGAGGAAACGCAACAACGAGAACAGCAAATGTCCGATGCAACATCCGATGTGCCCGGCTGGCACCCGGCGACCTTTTACCCAGACCCTGCCATTCACGCGCTCGACCCCAGGTTCGAAAAATACTGGCTCAAATTATCGGCAGTGGAACGGCTGGCCACCGGGCTGCGCTGGGCCGAGGGCCCGGTCTGGTTCGGCGATGGACGCTATTTATTGTGCAGCGACATCCCGAACCAGCGCATCATCAAGTGGGAGGAGGAAACCGGCGCCGTCAGCATTTTTCGGAAACCCTCCAACTTCGCCAACGGCAACACCCGCGATCGCCAGGGGCGCCTGATCACCTGCGAGCATGGCGGCCGCCGTGTCGTCCGCACCGAATATGACGGCTCGATCACGGTCTTGATCGATGCCTTCAACGGCAAGCGGCTGAACTCGCCGAACGACGTCGTCGTGAAGTCCGACGGCTCGATCTGGTTCACCGATCCGGTGTTCGGCCTGCTCGGCAATTACGAGGGCTACAAGGCGGAACCCGAGATCGACGCCAATGTCTACCGCATCGACGGCGGAAGCGGAAAGGCCACGATTGTCGCCGAAGGCGTGCTCGGACCCAATGGGCTGTGCTTCTCGCCCGACGAGAAGATCCTGTATGTCGTGGAATCCCGCGGCGTGCCGAACCGCAAGATTCTCGCCTATGACGTCTCCGCAAGCGGCAAGGAGATCGCCAACAAGCGCGTGTTCATCGATGCTGGCCCCGGTACGCCCGACGGGATGCGCTGCGACGTCGACGGCAATCTGTGGTGTGGCTGGGGCATGGGCGATCCCGAGCTCGATGGCGTGGTGGTGTTTGCCCCCGACGGCGTCATGATCGGTCGCATCGCGCTGCCCGAGCGCTGCGCCAATCTCTGTTTTGGCGGCTTGAAGCGCAACCGCCTGTTCATGGCCGCGAGCCAGTCGATCTACGCGCTCTACGTGAACACGCAAGGCGCGCCGGGGGGATAATGGTCCCGTCATTGCGAGGAGTGTAAGCGACGAAGCAATCCAGTTCTCGTCGGACAATGGATTGCTTCGCGGAGCCTGTCATCGGGCGCGCATTCACGCGACCCGATGGCTCGCAATGACGGCTGCCGACTTACGCCGCGTTGAAGCCGGCGACCGCCTTCACCTCGAGATATTCCTCCATGCCGTAGCGGCCCCACTCGCGGCCGTTGCCGGACTGCTTGTAGCCGCCGAACGGCGCGGTGCGATCGTTCGGCACGCCCTGCAAATTGACGTTGCCGGCGCGGATCTGGCGGCCAACCTTGCGCGCGCGCTCGACGGTGCCGGCCGAGACGTAGCCGGCGAGGCCATAGGGGGTGTCGTTGGCGATTTTCACCGCGTCCGCTTCGTCCTTGGCACCGAGAATGGTCAGCACCGGTCCAAAAATTTCCTCACGCGCGATCGTCATGTCGTTGGTGACGTCGGCAAAGATGGTCGGGCGCACATAGAAGCCCTTGTTGACACCCTCGGGAAGGCCGGGGCCGCCGGCGACCAGCGTGGCACCTTCCTCGATGCCCTTCTGGATGAGCTTCTGGATCTTGTCCCACTGGCCGCGATTGACGACCGGGCCAATGGTGGTGCCCTCGGCGCGGGGATCACCGGCCTTGGTCTTGTCCGCGACGCCCTTGGCGATGGCGGCGACTTCCTTCATCTTCGACAATGGCACGATCATGCGCGACGGCGCGTTGCAGGACTGGCCGGAATTGTTGAACATGTGCATGACGCCGCCGGTGACCGCCTTGGCCAGGTCGGCATCGTCGAGGATGACGTTCGGCGACTTGCCGCCGAGTTCCTGGCTGATGCGCTTTACGGTGGGGGCTGCGCGCTTGGCCACGTCGACGCCGGCGCGGGTCGAGCCGGTGAACGAGATCATGTCGATGTTGGGATGCTCGGCCATGGCGGCGCCGACTTCGGGGCCGAGGCCGTTGATCAGGTTGAACACGCCCTTCGGCACGCCGGCCTCATGCAGGATTTCCGCGAAGATCAATGCCGAGGATGGCGTAAATTCCGAGGGCTTGAGGATCATGGTGCAGCCGGCCGCAAGCGCTGGCGCGACCTTGCAGGTGATCTGGTTCAAGGGCCAGTTCCACGGCGTGATCATGCCGACGACGCCGACCGCTTCGCGCAGCACGACAGCGGTGCCGACCGGCTCCTCGAAATGATAGTTCTTGAGCACGTCGAGGGTCGAAGCGAGATGGCCGAGGCCGGCGCCGGCTTGCAGCTTCTCGGCCATCGGCAGCGGCGCGCCCATCTCGTCGGAGACGGCGGCGCCGATGTCCTTCATGCGGGTCTTGTAGACCTCGATGATTTTCGAAAGCAGCACCACACGCTCCTCGCGGCTGGTCTGCGAAAAAGTATCGAAGGCACGGCGCGCCGCGGCGACGGCCTTGTCGACGTCGGCTTTGGAGCCGAGCGCAACCTCATACATCGCCTCTTCAGTCGCCGGATTGACGACGGGCGTGGACTTCTTGACGACGGGATCGACCCAGGCGCCGTCGATGTAGAACTGCATGCGATTGACCATCGTAAACCTCTTTATTTCAGGGCGCGAATGAAGCGGGAACGGAAGCGTTCGGCAACTATCCTTGCACGAAAGCCCGGACAATTGAACCCGCCATATGCGGACGCCTGCGATGCGGCAGGCACTGGATATAAGGTCGGCGGTGCGAGGGTGACAAGGTGGGCGACATCACACCGCCATCTTGCGGTGCCGCACCGGCGCGCCGACGGTTAGCGCCTCCGCGGCATCGATAATGGCGTTGGCGTCGATGCCGTAGTGGCGATAGAGATCGTCGATGGTGCCGGTCTGGCCGAAGTGCTCGACCCCGAGTGCTTCTACTCGATGCCCGCGCACGCTGCCAAGCCAGCCAAGCGCCGCCGGATGGCCGTCGATCACGGTGACGATGCCGCAGTCGCGCGGCAGCGGCGCCAATAATTGCTCGAGATGGCTGAGGTATTGCACGCCGCGCCGATCGCGGCGCAATCCTCGCGCCGCGGTCCAGCCCGCATGCAGCCGGTCCGCCGATGTGATCGCAAGCAGCCCGATGTCGCGGCGGTTCTCGCCGATAAAACCTGTCGCCTCGATCGCTTCAGGCGCGAGCGCGCCGGTATAGGCGATCACGATTTCGCAATTCGGCCCCGGCTTGCGCAGCCAATAAGCGCCCTCGGTGATATCGCGCTGCAAATCGGGCGTCATGATCCGCTGCGGCTGCTCGATGGTGCGGGTCGATAGCCGCAAATAGACCGAACCGCCCTCGCCGCCTTCGCGCTGCATATGCCGAAAACCGAAAGCCATGATGACCGAGAGCTCGTCGACAAAGCCTGGCTCGAACGACGTGAGCCCATCCTGCGCCATCCCGATCAAGGGCGTTGCGATCGATTGATGCGCGCCGCCTTCGGGCGCAAGCGTAATGCCGGACGGTGTCGCCGCCACCATGAAGCGCGCATCCTGGTAGCAGGCGTAGTTCAGCGCATCGAGGCCGCGCTCGATGAAGGGATCATACAGCGTTCCCACCGGAAGCAGCCGTTCGCCATTGATTTGATGCGACAGCCCCAGCGCCGACATCAGGATGAACAGGTTCATCTCGGCGATGCCGAGCTCGATGTGCTGGCCGCGAGGCGAGAAATCCCAATTGTAGGTCGACGGGATCTTCTCCTGCCGGAAGAGGTCGGCATTCTCGGCCTTGGCGAACAACCCGCGACGGTTGACCCAGGCGCCGAGGTTGGTCGAGACCGTGACGTCGGGTGACGCCGTCACGATGCGCGACGCCAACTCGCTGTCGCCGCGCGCGAGTTCATTCAGCAAGAGGCCAAAGCCCTGCTGGGTCGACATCTGGGGGGCCTGATTGAATGAGAGCCGCTCCGGCACCTCGATCGCGGGCGCGGTCAGGCGCCGCCGTCCCTCGCGGTTGAACGGCGCGTTGGCCAGGAACGCTTCCAGTTCGGCCGGCTCCAGCGACAGCCCTTCGAATTTTTGCCATTCATGGCCCGGGCGGATGTTCTGGGCGGCGCGCCACTTTTCCATCTGCGCCACCGTCATCAAGCCGGCATGGTTGTCCTTATGGCCTTGGAACGGCAGCCCGACGCCCTTGATGGTATAGGCGATGAAGCAGACGGGACGGTCGTGATCGATCGCCTCGAACGCCTCGATCATGGCAGCCATGTCGTGGCCGCCGAGATTGGACATCAGCGCCAGCAACTCGTCGTCAGTACGCCGGTCGATCAATTGCGACACCGCGCCCTGATCGCCGATGTCATCTTGCAAATGCTTGCGGAAGGCGGCGCCCCCCTGAAAGCTCAGCGCCGCATACATCTGGTTCGGGCAATTATCGATCCAGCGCCTGAGCGCCTCGCCGCCGGGTTCGGCGAAGGCAGCCCGCATCAGGCTGCCATATTTCACGATCACCACGTCCCAGCCGAAATTGCGGAACATGGATTCGAATTTCGCCCATAACCCCTCGCGCACCACGGCATCCAGGCTCTGGCGATTGTAATCGACCACCCACCAGGTGTTGCGGAGAGCGTGCTTCCAGCCTTCGAGCAGCGCCTCAAAAATGTTGCCTTCGTCCATCTCGGCATCGCCGACCAGCGCGATCATGCGCCCTTCGGGCCGGTCCCGCATCCAGCCATGCGCCTTGACGTAGTCCTGCACCAGCGAAGCGAACAACGTCTGGGCGACACCAAGGCCTACCGAGCCAGTCGAGAAATCGACGTCATCGGTATCCTTGGTGCGCGACGGATAGGACTGCGCACCCTTGAAGCCGCGGAAATTTTCCAGTTTTTCGCGGCTCTGGTGCCCAAACAGATACTGGATGGCGTGAAACACGGGGCTCGCATGCGGCTTTACCGCAACGCGGTCCTGCGGCCGCAATACCGAGAAGTACAAGGCCGACATGATAGTGGCGAGCGAGGCGGAAGAAGCCTGATGGCCGCCGACCTTCAATCCGTCGGTACTGGGACGGATGTGGTTGGCGTGGTGAATGGTCCACGACGACAGCCACAGCACTTTGCGCGCAAGCGCGGACAATAGTTCAAGGCGTGCGGGTTCGATTGCCATGGCATGCCTCCGGGCGGCGCGATTGGACAGTTGATGTTAATGCGCTGGCCATCACCTAAAATCTCAAATTTTGGCGACATACATCGGAAAATTGGGATAAAATCCCATTTTGCAACCCGTTTTAACGAGTTAATTCCAATGTCCGCCCTTGATGCCATCGACCGCAAGATCCTGAGCCTGCTGCAATCCGACAGCCGCATGACCATGCAGGAACTCGCCGACAAGGTCGGGCTTTCGGTCTCGCCGTGCCATCGCCGGGTCAAACTCCTGGAGGAGCGCGGCGTCATCACGCGTTATATCGCAACCGTGGACCAGAAATCGCTAGGGCTCCACGTCAGCGTTTTCATCTCGATCAAGCTGGCGCGGCAGAAGGAAGAGGACCTCGACCGCTTCGCCAAAGCAATCTCGAAATGGGACGAGGTTCTGGAATGCTATCTGATGACCGGCAACCGCGACTATTTGCTCCGCGTGGTCGCCGCCGATCTCTCGTCGTATGAGGCATTCCTGAAGAACAAGCTGACGCGGCTTGACGGCATCGCCTCGATCGAGTCGAGCTTTGCGCTGAGCCAGGTGAAGTACTCGATCGCGCTGCCGGTGTAGGCGTTCTCTCACCCCGCACTTCGCGGGCAGAGGATTGGGGTCAGCTGAGCGGCCCGTCGGGGCTTATCAAGCGTTTGGCGACAGCTCGCCATCCATTTCGAGCAGCTGCGAGCGCCGCAGCCGCTCCCGGTGCGCGGTATAGAGACCGCTGGCAACGATGAAGGCGGCGCCGGTCACGGTCCAGATGTCGGGCACTTCGCCGAAGATCAGGAAGCCGAGCATGCTGACCCACAGAAGCTGGCTGTAGGAGAACGGCGCCAGCACTGAAGCATCCGCATAGCGGAAGGCGAGCACCACGATCCATTGTCCCGCCGTCGACGCAACGCCGATGAAAATTCCGAACAGGATGTCGTGCCAGCTCGGCGTGACCCACACCGAGGGCACCAGCGCAGACAGGATGCAAACGCCGGCGATCGACGAATAGGTCATCGTGGTGACGGCGCGCTCCTTGCCGCTCATCATGCGCGTCATGATCAGCGTGCAGGCCCACGCGAACGCGGACACGAGCGGAAAGACCGCAGCCGGGTGAAATGCACCGCTCCCCGGCCGCAGGATGATCAGCACCCCGATCAGGCCGACGGCCGTCGCAATCCAGCGCCGGAGGCCGACGCTTTCGCCGAGGAAAAAAATCGACAGCGCCGTGACGAACAGCGGCGCGACGAAGCCTGTCGCGGAGGCTTCCGCGATCGGCAAAAATCTCAAGCCCGAAATGAAGAACAGCGATGAGCCGAGCAGCGCAGCACCGCGCATCAGTTGCAAGCCGAGGTTTTTCGTCCGCAACGCATAGAGCGGTGACCCCGGCAGCATCGAGGGAACCATGATCAGCGCGAATACCAGGAACCTGACCCAGGCGATCTCGATCGAGGGCAATGTCGCCGACAGATATTTCGCGGTCACGTCGGAAGCGCCGAGAAATACCGTGGACGCCAGGATCAACGCGATGCCCTTGAACGGGTGGTCGGCGCGCGCCGGCGCGCCGCGCGCGACCGATTTCTTTTCAGGCAATGGCAAGGAGGCGCTGTCGAGCCTAACGGCTGCGGCGGGAGGCGGGGTCACGGTAGAACTCTAGGCGATGAATCGAATCGGGCGAGGCTTCAAAAAACTACAAATGCCGGCGTTCGACAACACCCGAAAACAGGATGCCGATATGCGGGATTGGGCGCGGCGGGCGACGGATCGAGCGTGAAACACTTTGTTAAGAAACGTGTCGCTCTGGTGCCGCAAGGATCTACAGCATCGGCAGGCCGCGCGGTTTTGCCCCGCGCGGGAACGCCTTGTCGAGGGCTGCGATCTCATCCTGGTCGAGCACAAGATCGCCGGCCGCGGCGTTGTCGGCGGCGTGGTCAGCGCTCGATGCCTTGGGAATCGCGAATACGGATTTCGCCCGTGTCAGGAAACTCAGCGCGACCTGGCGCGGCGTCGCCCGGTGCGCGTCTGCGACTTCTTGCAGCAGCTGGCCTGCCCTGCTGCGCGGCGCCGGGAAATCGTCGTGACCAAACGGCGAATAGACAACCACGGCGATACCATGTTGCTGGCACCATGGTATCACCGCGTGTTCGATCGCGCGCTCCTGCAAATGATAGAGCACCTGATTGCAGGCGATCCTGCCCTCGCCCGCCACAGCGAGAATCTCATCGAGATCATCAGTGTCGAAATTGCTGACGCCCCATGCGCGGATCTTGCCGGCGTGTGCGAGTTCATCGAACGCCGCAACGGTTTCCGCGAGCGGATACGATCCGCGCCAATGCAACAGATAGCAATCGAGCCGATCGGTCTTCAATCGTTTCAGCGAGCGCTCGCAAGCTGCAATGGTGCCACGCCGCGAGGCGTTGCTAGGCAGCACCTTGGAGACCAGAAACAGATCGTCGCGGTTGCCCGCGATCGCCTCCGCAATGACGAGCTCGGCATCGCCATACATCTCGGCGGTGTCGATGTGGGTCATGCCAAGTTCGATGCCGCGGCACAGCGCCGCGACCGCGCGCTTGCGATCGCCGCGATCGATATACCAGGTACCCTGCCCGATCACGGAAACTTCTGGGCCGTTACGGCCGAAATTTTGCTGTCTCAAAGTTACCTCACGATACGCTCGCAAACGCGGAGAATACCCTCTCCCGGTCATTGCGAGCAACGCGAAGCAATCCATGGCACCGCGTAGCAAGCTGGATTGCTTCGTCGCTTACGCTCCTCGCAATGACTGATATAGATGACCGGAATTGCGCCGTCGATTGGTCCGTCAGACTCCGTCATTCCGGATGGTCCGAAGTGCCAGACCTCAGATGCGCAATTGCGCATCGGGGAATTCTCGAGATTCCGGGTTCGCTTCGCGCCCGGAATGACGATCAGTGAGCGGCCGCCAGTTGCTGCGGTACGGCACTCGCATCAGCCTGCGCGATCAGCCGCTTCAATTCCGGAAGACACGAGCCGCAATTGGTGCCGGCCTTTAGCCGCGCACCGATCTCGGCGGCGCTATTTGCGCCGGCCGCGACCGCGTTGCAGATCGTGGTGCGCCCGACGCCAAAACAGGCGCAGACGATGGGGCCGGCACCCGCCAGGCCGTCCGCCGCTTTGCCCGACAGCAACATCCGCCGCTCGTCATCACTGAGCCGATCTGCGGCAAACAGATTCTTGACCACCTCCCAGTCGCCGGCATCGTGGGCGGGGCCAACGAACAGACAGGTTTCGATGCGCCCCTGCGCGAACGAGGCCGCGCGATAAACGCCGCCGCCGAAATCGCGGTATTCGGCCAAATCCTCGCCGGCGAAGGGTTGCAACCATGACGGCCATCGCAAGAGATCGGCATTGTCGGCGAACAAATAGGCGTAACCGCCCGAGACCGTGGCGCGCGCCCACCAGAGGTGGGCGGGCAATTGCAGCGGCACCCGCGACAGTACAAAGCCGCGGAACACATATTCATAAGGCGCAATCGATGCCGGCGTCGCCTTGCTCTCGGGCTGCCCGGAGAACGGATCGGTGTGCGGCGAAATCAGCGCGCCGACGCGCGCGTTCGATGCGGTCGCTTGGCTCCAATGGATCGGCGCAAACAGCATGCCGCGCTGCTGGCGCGCATTGACGGCCACTTTGAGAATGCATTCGCCGTAGTCGGTGACGACACGCGCAAAGCTGTCGTCGGTGATGCCGAATTTGGTCGCATCGTCGGGATGGATCTCGACGAACGGCTCCGCCAAATGCGAGCCCAATCGCGGGCTCATTCCGCTGCGCGTCATGGTGTGCCACTGATCGCGGATTCGGCCGGTATTAAGCCGCAGCGGCCGGCCGGCATGGGTTTCAGTTCGCAGCGCCGGAATATCGGGCGCCGCGAAGCGCGCCCTGCGGTCGCTGCCATAGAACCCGCCATCGGCGAAGAAGCGCGGCTGCGGTTCGCTATCGCCTGGCCGGTTCGGCCACAGCACGGGGTCCAATGCCTCGAAAGCATCCTCCGATATCGATTGAAACGCGCCGATATCGAAATCCCGGCCGCCATCGTTCTCGAACGCCGATAGTGCCGCATGCTCGCGGAATATCTCGGCAGCGGAATTGAAATTGAACGCGTGCCCGAAACCGAGGCGCTTCGCCACCTCGCCGAGGATCCACCAATCGGGCCTGGCTTCCCCCGGCGCGGCCAAAAACGGGCGCTGCCGGGAAATCCGCCGCTCCGAATTGGTCACCGTTCCCGACTTCTCGCCCCAGGCCAGCGCGGGCAACAGCACATGCGGACCTGCCTCGACGGTGTCATTGGACCGCACATTCTCCGAAACCACGAACAGTTCGAGCTTCTTCAACGCTTCGCGCGCGGCATCGGCGTTCGGCAACGACACCGCCGGATTGGTGCCCATCACCCACAACGCCTTGATCTCGCCGCGACCGATCGCCTCGAACATCTGGACTGCCTTGAGCCCCTCATGGGTCGCGATGCGCGGCGCCTTCCAGAACCGGCGCACGCGGTCGATGTCCGGCGGCGTGAAACCCATATGCGCCGCGAGCTGGTTGGCGAGTCCGCCGACCTCGCGGCCGCCCATGGCGTTGGGTTGGCCGGTCAACGAGAACGGCGAGGCGCCCACCTTGCCGATCCGTGCCGTGGCGAGATGGCAGTTGAGAATGGCGTTGACCTTGTCGGTGCCCTGCGCCGACTGGTTGACGCCTTGCGAATAAAGCGTGACCACCCGCGCCGTGTCACGGAACATCGCAAAGAACGCCGCCACCTCTGCTTCCGCAAGACCGGTCGCGAGCGCCGTGGCAGCTGCGCTTCCCGCCATGCTCCGGGCCCGCGCCAGCGCCTCGTCGAAGCCTGCGGTGTGCGCCTCGATATAGTTGGCATCGAGCGCGCCGTTGTCCGCAAGATGCACCAGCAATCCGCAAAACAGCGCGCTGTCGGAACCGGGCCTGACGCCCAAGAAGAGATCGGCGTCTGTCGCGGTGTCGGTCCGGCGCGGATCGATCACGATTATGCGCGCGCCGCGCCTCTGCTTGTTGGCGAGCATGCGCTGGTACAACACCGGATGGCACCACGCCGCGTTCGAGCCGACCAGCACCAGGAGGTCGGCTTCGTCGAGATCCTCATAACAGCCGGGCACAGTGTCGGCGCCGAAGGCGCGGCGATGGCCCGCAACCGTTGAAGACATGCAGAGCCGCGAATTGGTGTCGACATTGGCCGAGCCGATGAATCCCTTCATCAGCTTGTTGGCGACGTAATAATCCTCGGTCAGCAATTGCCCGGAGAGATAGAACGCGACCGCATCGGCGCCGTCGCGCGCGATGATATGCTGGAGCCGGTGGGCGACGTGGTCGAGCGCGTCGCTCCAGGCGACCCGCTCCATCACGCCCTTGCCGCAGCGGATCATCGGATAAAGCAGCCGGCCCTCGAGGCTGAGCGTTTCGCCGAGCGCCGAGCCCTTCGAGCACAGCCGCCCCAGATTGGCGGGATGGTCCGGATCGCCCGAGATGGCGGCGCCGCCGTTGTTATCGGGCGTCGCCAGCACGCCGCAGCCGACACCGCAATAGGGACAAGTCGTGCGGGTGGCGCGAAGGGAGGGATCGATCGCCGTCATATGAACGAAGTGGTCATGGCATCAGGCCGCCTTGGATGAAAGCGCGAGCGCACGGCCGAACATCATGTCGGGGCGGATTCTCGCGATCGGTTCGCGCGAGCGGATCAGTTCGAGATACCAGAGCGCGTCGGTTACATCGCCGACCAGTACCGCGCCGGTGAGCCGGCCCTCGGCGACGACCAGCTTCTTGTAGGTGCCGTGCTTGACGTCGGAGAGCACGATGGTCTCGCTGCCGCCCTCGCCCATGAAATCGCCGCCCGAAAACACGCTGACACCCGACACTTTCAGATTGGTCGCAACGACGCTGCCCCGGTAGGCCGCATTGTGACCCGCGAGATGCCGCGCCAGAACGCCCGCCTGTTCGTAAGCCGGCTCGACCAGTCCGTAGCAAATGTCGCGATGCTCGGCGCATTCCCCGAGCGCGAATACATCGGCCGCGCTGGTCTTTAGATGATCGTCGACGACGACGCCGCGATTGACCGATAGGCCGGCTTCCTTGGCCAGCGCAACATTGGGCCGGATGCCGGCTGCGAAAATCACGGCGTCCGCCTCGATCCGCCGCCCGTCCACGAGCTCGACGGCCTCGACGCGGGACTCGCCGTGGATCCGCGCGGTATTGGCATTCAAGAGAATCCTGATGCCCTTGCGTTCGACCAGCGATTTCAAGAGCGCCGCGGCGGGTGCATCGAGCTGGCGCTCCATTAGGCGGTCCATCAGGTGGATCAGGTCGACCTGCGCGCCGGCCTTGGCAAGACCGTAGGCCGCTTCCAATCCCAACAGGCCGCCGCCGACCACCACCACTCGCTTCTTCCGGGTTGCGAGCGTCAGCAGGAGATCGACATCGCGGCTGTCGCGAAAGGTGTGGACGCCGGCGAGATCGGCGCCTGGTACGTTGAGCCGCAACGGCGCCGAGCCGGTGGCAAGGATCAGCTTCGAAAACGCAATGCTCTCTTCATTTTCGATCTTGAGTTCGCGGCGGCCGAGATCGATCTCGGTGGCTCGGCAGTTATATTTCAGCGTCACGCCCCGGTCGCGCCACCAGCGGGCCGGGTTGAGCTCGATGTCATGGGAAGCGGTCTCGCCCGCAAGCACCGACGACAGCAGCACGCGGTTGTAAGCCAAACGCGGCTCGGCGCCGATCACCGCGATGGCGTAACGGCCGAGCGCAGTCTTCGCGAGTTCGTCGACCAGACGCGCGGCCGCCATGCCATTGCCGACAATCACCAGCGCTTCGCTCACGAAAACGACCTCACTCGGCGGCCTGAGGCCGCCCATAGGCTTCGGAAATCATATAGCCCGACAAAGTGCCGTAGGCCGCGGTCCAGGCTGCCGCGACCTCGGGCGTCCAGTCCTCGCCCAGTCCCTTTTCCAGTGTCCACAGCAAGGCGCCGCCGACCACCGGATAGTGCTCAGGCTTGGCGCCATAGCTGACATGACGGATTGCAAGCGCGCTCGCGGCTGGCAGCACCGATGCGAGATTGGAAAGGCCGTTCACCACGACGGCCAACGTGGCCATCAGCTTCTTGCGCTGCTCGGCCATGTCGGTTGGAAACATCGCCTTGACCCGCGGCGCGACCTCGAACAGTCGACCATAGAAGATCGTGGCTGCCTGATCGGCGATCGGCGCGACTTTAGCGAAGCTCTCTTGCACGAGTTTGACTTGGTCGGGTGTCATATCTCGCTCCTTTTTCTGACCCCTCGCCCCGCTAGTGGGACGAGGGGACGACGAACTACACGGCGCTAGACGCGCGCTTCCGCGAGGCTCGGCACGCCGGCTTCCGCAGGGCTGCGGCGCAGGTAGAACCACCAGGTGAACGCCAGACAGATCGCGTAGAAGCCAAGGTAGATGACCAGCGCGAGCTGCGGACCGCCGGTGATGGCGATCGACTTGCCGAAGCCGGACGGGATCAGGTAGCCGCCGCAGGCACCGATGGCGCCGATGAAGCCGAGCGCGGCGCCGCTTTCGATGCTCGCAGCCTTCAGGGCCGCCGCATGGCCGGCCTCGCCGAGGCCTCGCGCTTTTCGCAGATTCTCCTCGCGGAAGATCGAGGGGATCATCCGGTAGGTCGATCCGTTGCCGACCCCGGTGGTGACGAACAGGATCAGGAACATCACCAGGAAGCCGGCGAATTCCTTCGTGCCCACAAAGTACAGCACACCGATCGTCGCGGCCGCCATCGCGATGAAATTCCAGAACGTCACGATCGCACCACCCACCTTGTCGGCGAGCAAGCCGCCCAATGGCCGCGACAACGAGCCCACCAGCGGTCCCATGAACGCGATCGCGATGGTGACTGCCGGGAATTGCGTCTTGATCAGAAGCGGAAACGCGGCCGAGTAACCGATGAAGGAGCCGAACGTCCCGATGTAGATGAAGGACATGATCCAGGTGTGCTTGCGCTTGACGATCGCGACCTGATCCTTGAACGAAGCCTTTGCCGAGGTCAGGTTGTTCATGAAGAAGATCGCGCCGAACAGCGCGATCGCCAGCGGCAGCATCCACATCAGTCCCGCGTTCTGAAGGTAGACACCTGCAACCGGCGAGGCCTGATAGAGATTGATCAGGCCGGCTCCCATCAGGATTGGCGTCAGCAATTGGACGCTCGAGACACCGATATTGCCGCCGGCGGCGTTCAAGCCGAGCGCCCAGCCCTTCATGCGGTCGGGATAGAAGAAGGAGATGTTGGCCATGCTGGAGGCAAAATTGCCGCCGCCGAGACCGGCAGTGGAGGCCACCAGCAGCATCAGCCAGAACGGCGTCTCGGGGTGGCTGACGAAATAGGCGAGCGCTAGCGTCGGGATGAACAGCACCGCGGCGCTGAAGATGGTCCAGTTGCGGCCACCGAACGTCGTCACTGCGAACGTGTAGGGAAAGCGCATCAGCGAGCCGATCAGCCCCGGCAACGCCACCAGCTGAAACAACTCATCGGTCGAGAAATGAAAGCCGGCCGCGGGCAATTTGGTCGCGACGATGCTCCAGATCAGCCAGACCGAAAATCCGATATGTTCGGCAACGATCGACCAGATCAGATTGCGCCGGGCGACGAATTTGCCCTTGGAGTTCCAGAAGGTCTCATCCTCTGGTCTCCAATCTGAAATCCAGGTCGGGCTCTGATCGCTCATTACAAAGTTCCTTTCTCCGCGGGCTCGTCGCGGGCGCTTGAAGGCACAACAGCGCGCTCCGGGGAGGCCCCGGTTGGCGGCATCAAAATTTCGGATATTTGGCTCGCAGGACGGCATCGATGGCGTCGGCATCAAGCTATTCAAGCTTCGTGCCAACCCGCCGCAGCTCAAGATCTATAATTTTTTCAGTAAGTTGCAGGAATCGTCTGAGTTTTTGGCGGGAGCTTAAGCGCATGCAAAATTTGCGATTCGCTTATTTCTTGAATGGCGATTCGCTCATTTCTTGTGCGGCGCACAAGAAATGAGCAAGTGCCCAAAAAATGAATATTGAAGATGATCCGGAAAAGTGGACCCCGGTTTCCCTCGCGACATACAGGAACACGTTTGAGCGGAGATCAGCTCCAAACAATAACTGTAAAGGGCGGTAGCGGAGGCTATCGCGCTTTAAACCGTCTCGGTCACTTTGACTCCCAGCGGCGTTGGCGCGGCACCTTCACCCGGTTTCACGCGGAAGTCGTAGGTCATCAGATGCCATGGACCATCGGCCCTCTTGCCGTCCGGCATGGTCGGATCGCTGCGTTTTTCGATCTTGGCGATGAGTTCGTCCTTGACGCCGAACACCACATCGGAATCGAGATATTTGTCGCCCTCGATGAAGACATGGGTGATCAGCGGCTCGTAACCCGGTGCGTTGACGAGGAAATGCACATGCGCGGGCCGCATCGGATGCCGTCGCGTCTGCAGGATCATCTCGCCGACCGGGCCGTCGGTCGGGATCGGATAGCTGCAGGGCAGGATGGTGCGAAAGGAGAAACGGCCATCGGCGTCGGTGACGAAGCGCGCCCGCGATGACGGTCCTTGGGTTTCGTAAGAGGGCTTCTGCGAATCGTAGAATCCATCATCGTCGGCATGCCAGACGTCGACCGGAACGCCCGCGAGCGGCTTGCCCTTGAGATCGGTGACCCGGCTCTGCACGAACATCCGCTCACCGGGGAGATTTGCCGAGATATCGGCTCCATGCGGCATCTTCTTGTGCTCGCCGACATAGAACGGACCGAGTACAGTGGTCTCAGTCGCGCCTCCGCGCTCACGATGGTTGACCGCATCGACCAGCATCGAAACCCCGAACACGTCCGAGAGCAGGATGAACTCCTGGCGGGTCGGGGTGCATTTCTGGCCGACGCGGGTCAGGAAATCGATGGCATAACCCCACTCGTCGAAAGTGAGATCGGTCTTGCGCACATAGTCGTGCAGCGACTTCACCAGCTCTTCCATCAGGAATTTGACACGCGGATCCGGCGTCTCCTCGAAGCTGCGGATAACGGCGGCGGTGAGTTCGGTGTCGTTGAATTGAGGCATTGTTGTTGTCCTCGCAAATACCTGGGGGAGCCCCTTAGCCTATACCAGCAACCGCGCCCAGGGTAGGCACGCGCAGTAGTTGGAACGGAGCACATATATCGGCTATCAACGGGCCAAACCTGAACGCCTGGAGATGGTTCCGATGCTGGCCCCGACCCCCGCTTCTCCCGAATCCGCAGGAATGTCCAAGGCAGCGCTCGACCGTTTGGAACGGCACCTGAAGAGCCGCTACGTCGATGCCGGCCGTTTTTCGGGAACGCAGCTTATGGTCTACCGCCGCGGCAACATCGTCCATAGCGCGGTGCAGGGCTTTGCCGACCTCGAACGCAAGGTCCCGCTGAAGGACGACACCATCTTCCGCATTTATTCGATGACCAAGCCGATCACCTCTGTGGCGTTCATGATGCTGGTTGAGGAAGGCCGCGTCGCGCTCGACGAGCCCGTCCACAGATACATCCCGGAATGGAAGAACCTCGGCGTCTTCGTCGCCGGCACTGCGCCGGCATTCCTGACCAGGCCGCCGTCGCGGCCGATGTTGATTGTGGACCTATTGCGGCACACCTCGGGACTGACCTACGGTTTCCAGCAGCGCTCCAATGTGGATGCCGCCTACCGCGAAAAGAAAATCGGCGACCTCGTCAAGGCCGGCACGCTGCAAACGATGATCGAGGAGCTGACGAAAATCCCGCTGGAATTCTCGCCGGGCGAGGCCTGGAATTACTCGGTCTCCACCGACGTGATCGGCTACCTCATCGGCAAGATCGCTGGCCAACCGTTCGAGCAGTTCCTCAAGGAGCGCATCTTCGATCCGCTCGGGATGAACGACACGGATTTCTTTGTCCCACCCGACAAGGTCCATCGCTTCGCGGCCTGCTATTCGGCCGATCCGCAAGGCGTGACGTTCCTTGCGACCGAGCGCAAGGGCAACTTGACGCTGCAGGACGATCCGGTCACGAGCTCGTTCCTCTCTCCTCCTGAACTCTTCTCCGGCGGCGGCGGATTGTGTTCGACCGCGGCCGACTATCTCACCTTCTGCCGGGCGCTGCTCAATGGCGGCGAGCTGGACGGCGTGAGGCTGATCGGTCCGAAGACGCTCAAGTTGATGACATCGAACCATCTTCCCGGCGGGCGCGACCTGCCGGAAATGTCGAGATCGCTATTCTCCGAGGCCACCAATAGCGGCGTGGGGTACGGCCTCGGCGTCTCCGTCACGATGGATCCGGCCAAGACCCTGATTCCTGGCAGCCCCGGTGAATATGCCTGGGGCGGCGCGGCCTCGACGGCGTTTTGGATCGATCCGGCGGAAGAACTGATCACGATTTTCATGACCCAGCTATTGCCCTCAAGTGCCTATCCGGTCCGCCGCGAGCTGCGCACCATGATCTACGCGGCGATCACCGACAGTAACCTCTAGCGCCTACCGCACCGCAACGACCGGATCACGCCGCCGCCCGGGCGCAAAATACTTGGCGGGTTTCGCACGCTTCTCCTATGCTTGCGGCGGTTTGGCGCCTTCGCCGATTGCGTAATGCGGGAACCCCGCGTGCCGAAGCTTTCCCTGCCAGTTCGCCTCGCACTTCTGGTTGCAGGAACGATGCTGCCGCTGATCGTTTTCGCGGTCGGCATCGTCTTCAACCATTACGAACAGGATCGCAAAGAGGCCTCGCGCCGGGTATTGGAAACGGTACGCAGCATTCGTCTCGTGCTCGATGCCGAAATGCAGCGCATGACCGGCGGCCTTCAGGTCCTCGCGCTCACCAATTCGCTGCGCAGCGGCGATTTCCAAAGCTTCCGCCGCATCGCTTCGGGTTTCCTCGACCAATACGGCAAGGACGGCGTCGTATTGGTGGCCGATCGTGATGGGCGCCTGTTGTTTTCCTCGGCTACATCAGATGCGGCAAACCTGCCATTGCGCAACAATCGCGATCTCGTGGCGAAGGTGTTCGCGACAAAACAGCCGCACTACTCCAACCTCTTCGTTGGCGCGGTGAAGAAGCAGCCGATCGTCACCGTCGAGGTACCGGTGTTTCGCGACGGCGAAGTGATCTATGACATCTCCTTCAGCCCGCCGATCGAGCTGTTCCAGACCATCGTCGAAAAGCACCGCCCTAGTGAAAACTGGACGATCTCGATCTTCGACGGCGAAGGCATCAATTTCGCGCGTGTGCCGAACCCGCAGGCGACCATCGGCAAGCAGGCATCGCCCTCGCTCTATGCCGAGATGTTTCGAACAGCCGAAGCGACGCTTCCCACGGTTTCGCTCGAAGGCGTACCGCTGATCACGACCTTTGCCCACTCCTCGCTCACCGGCTGGACCGTTGCCGCCGGCATGGCACAAGACTCGCTGGTCGCCCCGTTGTGGCGCAATCTCGCCATCACAAGCACGATTGGCGGGGTGTTGCTGTTGATCGGCCTCGCCTTCGCGCTGCGGATGGCGGCCGTGATTGCCCGCGGCGAGCGGCTGCACGACCTCCTGATCGAGGAGCTCAATCACCGCGTCAAGAACACGCTGACCATTCTGCAGTCGATTGCCGTGCAGACCTTTCGCAGCGCCAGCAAGTCCGAGCGCGAAAAATTCGAGGGCCGCCTCGGCGCGTTGGCGGAGACGCACAATCTGCTCAGCGAGGAAAGGTGGCAGGGTTCTAGCCTGCGGGACGTGATCAGCCGCGTCCTGCAACCCTATCTGCTCTCGAATCCTGAGCGGTTGCGAATGTTCGGACCGAAAGTTCCATTGTCGCCGCGGGTTGCGGTGGTGCTGTCGATGATCCTGCATGAGATCGCGACCAATGCCACAAAATACGGCGCGCTGTCGAACGACACCGGTACTGTCACCGTGGACTGGGACATCACCCGCGAAGAAGGAAAACCGAAACTGACACTGATCTGGAGCGAGAGCGGGGGTCCACATGTCGTAGCACCGGTACAGCGCGGCTTCGGATCGCGGTTGATCGAGCGCAGCGCGCGCGACCAGCTCGGCGGCGAGGCGACGGTCGATTTCCTGCCGCGAGGCGTGGTTTATACCGTGACCTGCGCGCTCGAAAACCAAAGCTGAAAGGCCGGATGCCCGCGGTCTAACCGAAGCTCTGCGGCGCCGGACAACCTGCAGCAATTGCGTGATATTGGAATCGCGAATCTAAGTGCGCTCTCACCGCAATTGCACGTGGTCGCTTGCTATTCTGACCGCAGATCGTGCTAAGCCGAAAGAGGTGATGTGAGGATTTGCCGAAGATGCAAAGGCTTGGGGCAATCGAACG
>VAZV01000052.1 GCA_005884765.1 Alphaproteobacteria bacterium | reverse complement strand
CGATCCGCCCGGCGAATGCCGTTCCAACCATGAGGTGCTGCAAGGTCTCGCGCGCCGGCTCAATGCCGTGCATCCCGGCTTTGAAATGTCGCCGCGTGAATTGATCGACGTCACGTTGAACAAGAGCGGCCACGGCAACATCGAGACGCTGGAAGCCGATCTGTGGCGCGACCTGCAGCCGGATTTCCGCACCTCGCATTACCTCGACGGCTTCGCGCATGCGGACAAGAAATTCCATTTCAAGGCGGACTGGGCGAATCCGCCGTTCGGCAAACGGATGGGCGAGTTCGAGACGATGCCCTCGCTGCCCGATCATTGGACCAGCATCGAGGAGGCGGATGACACCCATCCGTTCCGGCTCGCGACCAGTCCCTCGCGCGGTTTCCTCAACACCTCCTTCAATGAAATGCCGTCGTCGCAGGCGCGCGAAGGCGCTCCCTCCGTCATGATGCATCCGCTCGATGCGGCAGCCCTCGGGATCGCCGAGGGCGATGCCGTCACCCTGGGCAATATGCGCGGCGAGACTACGCTGATCGCGCGATTGTTCGACGGCGTGCGCCGCCGCGTGCTGATCGCGGAATCGGTCCATCCGAACCGGAACCACATCGGCGGCCGCGGCATCAACATGCTGACCGGCGCTGAGGCGGTCGCGCCGATCGGCGGCGCCGCCTTCCACGACAACAAGGTCTGGGCCAGGAAGGCCGCTCCTTCGGCCTAAGTTTCCGTTGCAGCCTAAATCTCCGTTGCGGGCGAAGTTTCGCTGGGAGCCTAAATCGCCCTTGCAGTCGCGGGCGAACCCGTCGCAAATGCCGGCCTGGATCAGGACGAACAGGCGAGCAAGGCCATGACGGACAACAGCGTGATACGCGAGAAGCGCGGGCAGGCTTACTGGATCACCATCAACCGGCCCGAGAAGCGCAATGCGCTCAACGGCAGCGTGATCGGCGGCATTGCGAGCGGCTACCGCGAAGCCCATGACGACAACGACGTCCGCGTCATCGTCCTGACCGGCGCCGGCGACAAGGCGTTTTGCGCCGGCGCCGATCTGCAGGACAGCGGGGCGGCGTTCGCGATGGATTTTTCCAGGCCCAATGTCGACTACGCCGATCTGCTGCGGCTGTCGCAGAACGCAACCAAGCCTGCGATCGCGCGGATCAATGGCGTTTGCATGGCCGGCGGGATGGGCCTGTTGTGCATGACCGACATGGCGGTCGCGGCAGACCATGTGGTGTTCGGATTGCCCGAGGTGAAGGTCGGCGTGTTTCCGATGCAGGTGATGGCCCTCTTGCAGTCGATCGCGCCGCGCCGGCTGATCAATGAATGGGCGCTGACCGGCGAGCCATTCGACGCCTTGACCGCGCAGGCCGCGGGACTGCTCAACTACGTCGTGCCGGCTGCCGAGCTCGACGCGAAGGTCGAGTGGCTGACCGGCCGCATCGTCGACAAGTCGCCGACCGCAATCCGGCGCGGCAAATACGCCATGAGCGCGATCGCTGCGATGTCGTTCGACCAAAGCATCGCCTACACCGAAAGCCAGATCGCACTTTTGGCGATGACCGAGGACGCCAAGGAAGGCCTCAAGGCCTTCGCCGAAAAGCGCAAGCCGTCGTGGTCGGGGAAGTAGTCTATCCGCACTCCCTTTGCCCTCGCGCCTCGCTTGGCCGGGACGACCCGGATTGCTTGATTCGAATTTCAAACAGCCATGGCACGATCGTCATTGCGAGCCAACGGGTCGCGCAAATGCGCGCCCGATGACAAGCTCCACGAAGCAATCCATAGCGCCGCGTAAGAGATGGATTGCTTCGTCGCTTCGCTCCTCGCAATGACGTGGCTCCAATTTCGAGACACGAATTCACCTTCCCGCGGCGCGATGCGCCCGAGCTTTTGCAAGAACGTTCGCCCAGAAAAATGAGAGGGCGCAGGGAAAGCCGGGTGCCCGATGCACCCGCAGCCTCGCACGCAAACAAAAAAGCGCACGAGCGTCGTCACCACAGGTTCGCCGAACAGTCCGGCCTTCCCTGCGCAATGGTTTTAACGGCTTATAGCGCGCTCTCCTCGGCGACGAATTCGTCTTGTCACCGTCATCTGCGGATTAAAGGTTTGTCTAAGCCCGGTTGGGCCGACGCGCCTCCGCAAACTTAGCATCAGCAACGGATGCCAGGACCACACGGTTTTGCCGTCCGCTTCAGCCTCGTTCGTCTGCGCGCCGGCGCGTCGCTCACGGAAATCCATAGGGACCCGCCCTGCAACCAGCCATTGGCGCGCGCGACGCTGCCGCGTCCACCGCATCCCGCACCCAACGTCCGTGACGATCGCGATACGCCCCTCTCAGAGGGAACGAGACGGCAGAGAGAAAATCGCTGATTTGGGGTCAGCGTCAAGCGCTCGATCTAGATTCGAGCGACGACAAAATGCGACATTGACTAAGCGGTGGTAGAATCGCGATGTTGCGCACACTAATGCTGCCCGACGGGCGTGGATTACGCTTTGTACGCGGCATGGCGCCAGGAGAAAATTGATGTCTCCTCGCTTGCGATCCAGGCTGTTGTCGGCAACTATCTATTGAATTTTATTGCCGAAGATGAACGACATGTTTGGTGTCATCCAATGGGGGCGGAAGAGGGCGGCGTTTTGGTGCGCACTGTTTGCCCTGGTATCAAACTCTCCTCACGCGATGGCCCGATCACAGCACACTGAGACGCAAGCCAGTGGTGCCGAATTGGCATTCCTTTCCGGTTCCAAGGATGAGGTGCAACCGCCCGCCGAAGCGACGCCTTCTTCGCTGCCAAAGGACGATGGCACGAATTTCGACGGCGCATGGACGTTCACCAGCGCCGGATGTCCCTATACGGGCTCGTTGCCTGCCAGCATCGTCGGCGGCAAGATTATCATCAGGGCTGGAAGCGGGCCGGAAACGGCATGACCTTGACCGCGGTCGGACAATTGTCGGGAAATACCGGATCTGGAACATTCGATCGATCTGACGGCTGTGTCGGTCGCTGGATTGCCATCAAGCGGGAAACGTTGGGCCGACGTCGCCCGGCTGGAAACTTGGGACGCCAATGAAGAGGAATGCGGCCTGCCACTGCGGCGCGTGGGTCGGCTTGCCGGACGGGACACCAGCATTCGGGACGCCGGCATTCGAAGTGAGCCCGCCTCCTACAAGGATCATTTTGTCATGACACCCCAGGCGTTCGTGCTCAGGATTCCGGACGCGGCCATTGCCGATTTGAAGACCCGCCTCAGCCTTACCCGTTTCCCTGACGCTGCCCCCGGCGAGCCATGGGCCTATGGCACCAGCGTCGAATATATTCGTGAGCTCGTGTCCTACTGGAAGGACAGCTTCGATTGGCGCGCTCAGGAAGCAGCTTTGAATGAATTCCCGCAGTTCAAAGTGCCGCTGCAAGACGTCGATCTGCATTTTCTGCACGTTGGCGGTGTTGGTCCCAATCCATACCCGCTCCTGCTCATGCACGGTTGGCCGGGCTCAGTCTTTGAATTCCTCGACATTATTCCGAGACTGACCGATCCGGCTCGATTTGGCGGCGATCCAAAAGACGCTTTTACCGTGATCGCTCCGTCGCTGCCGGGATACGGGCTTTCCTTCAAGCCTGGACAGAAACGCTTCGTTCTCCAGGACATCGCAGCCTGCTTGCACGATCTGATGACCAGGATTCTTGGATATCGGAGATTCGCTGCACAAGGCGGCGATTGGGGGGCCGGCGTCGCCTCGCTCATCGGGCAAAAATATCCATCGTCCGTCTGCGGCATCCACCTTAATTTACTGTTCGCGCCGCGCGACAAGATCACGGCGAATTCGGAGAGCGATGCGCGATACAATGAGGGCCTTGCGCACTGGTTCAAGGAAGAAGCCGGGTACCAACAAATCCAAGGCACCAAACCGCAGACACTGGCCTTCGGGCTCACGGACTCTCCCGCAGGCCTTGCCGCATGGATCGTCGAAAAATTTCGCACATGGTCGGATAACGACGGCGTTCCGGACAGCGCCGTAAGCCGCGATCGTTTGCTGGCGAACATCGCGCTCTACTGGTTCACCGCAGCGATTGGCTCCTCGTTCTGGCCATATTACGGTCGCCTGCACTCGGGGTTGCCGATCTCGCCAGATCGACCGGTCACGGTCCCAACCGGCTATGCCGCGTTTCCGAAAGAGATCATCGTGCCGCCTCGTTCAATCGCGGAAAAAACCTACACCAACATTCAGCGCTGGACGGAAATGAAAAAAGGCGGCCATTTCGCCGCTATGGAGCAACCGGCCGCGCTTGCCGCTGAAATTCAGAATTTCTTCCGCCAGCTTCGCTAACCCTGCACCACAAGGCCAAATTTGCCGGCGAAGGTGTGCACAGCCAGTTCCGCAATTGAAGGGCTTTAAATCTGCCCCGGGCATCCCCACATACCATCCGTGGCACATTGGCAAGCATCTCGCACGCGGGAACCTTCGAAGACGAAGGCCGAGCTGCGCCAGATGCTCACTGAGGCCGTCCGCAACACCCAGCCCACCCAGCTCAGCGCCGTCGACAGTCCGAAGCGCTCGCCGAAGGCTAAAAAGGTCGCGGCGACGGCGGCTACTTGCGCGGATTAGATCTGGCGGGCCGGAGAGGCGATATCCGCCTATGCGCAGCCGATTTCAACGGCGATACGACCGCGTCTCGTTCGCGACCAGCGCGAACGCTTCACAAAGGAATAGTTTATGAGCAAACTTCCCAAGCCCACCGCACAAGAGATCAGCGAGGGACCCCAATCGGTATCTTTTCAGATTGCCAATGGGAACGCGCGGCACGGCTGCATTCTGCAAACGAGGTTTCCAACCAAGGTACAGGCACAAAAATACCTGCTGGCAAATTGGCCGATCATCGAAAAGATGGCGCGCGATGCCCTTGCGGCAGGAACGTTCAAAGATGGCCAGATCAAGCTCGTCATGATCTAGAGCATGATCCGGAAAAGTGGGCACCGGTTTTCCCTCGCGACAAACGCGGAACGCGTTTGCGCATGCTCAAACAAAAATATAGAGCGGGATGACAATTCGAAGAAAAGTCATCCTGCTCTAGACGGCTCATTCAAATTATCCCGCAAGTCGTCCCGCACAACTCAGCCCGCATTCGCCTTCAACCCGACGGCTTCGATGCCCGCGATCGCGCAGGCCTCGTCGTTGTCGGAGGTGTCGCCAGAGACCCCGACCGCGCCGAGTAAAGTCCCGCCGTCCTGGATCAGTACGCCGCCCGGCACCGGCACCAGCCGCCCCTGCGCCAATGAATTCACCGCGCTCACGAAATAAGCCTGCTCCTGGGCGCGTTGGAACAGCGCCCGCGATCCCATGCCCATGGCGAGCGCGCCATAAGCCTTGCCATGTGCGATCTCCGCCCGCATCAGGCTGGTGCCATCCTGCGCTGCCGTGACTTTGACGCAGCCGCGGGCGTCGAGAATGGTGATGACGAGGGCTTTCAGTTTGTTCTCGACGCTTTTGGCCAGCGCAGCATCGAGAATTTTGCGGGCGATTTCGAGGGTCAGTTCAGCCATGGAGCGGTTCCTTTGCGGTCGAGGAGAGAGTTGTCGTGGATCTTGCGCGGTCGAGGCTCATGGCGAGCACGCGCGCAACGTGAAGCGCTGCACGGTTCGTGCCATCCTTGATCTGATGCCGGCACGAGGTGCCGTCGGCCACGATCAGCGCGGCCGGCTCCGCGCTGCGAACGGCAGGCAGCAAGGACAGTTCGGCCATCTCGATCGAAGCCTGGTAGGTGTCGGCGCCATAGCCGAAGGCGCCCGCCATGCCACAGCAACTGGATTCGATGGTTTCAACATTCAAACCGGGAATGAGCCGAAGCACTTGCTCGACCGGCTTGAACGCGCCGAAGGATTTCTGGTGGCAGTGGCCGTGCACCAGGGCTTTGGTCGCGAACGCACCAAGCGGCAATTTCAGCCGGCCGGCCTCCGCTTCGCGGACCAAAAACTCCTCGAACAATAGCGCGTGGGCGCCGATGCTTTTCGCTATCGGGTCGGAGCGCAGCGAAAGCAGCTCATCGCGCAGCGTCAACAGGCAGCTCGGCTCTAGCCCAATGATCGGCACGCCGCGCGCGGCGAACGACGCATAGGTTGCAACCAAGCGATCGAGTTCGCTACGTGCGTTGTCGACAAGACCGGCCGATAGAAATGTCCGCCCGCAGCAGAGCGGCCTGCCGCCCTCGGCGGGCGTTGGCATGTGCACGCGGTATCCGCCTGCGACCAGCACGCGCAATGCCGCGTCGAGATTTTCGCGCTCGTAGAAGCGGTTGAAGGTATCGGCGAACAGGACCACCTCGCGGCCATCTTCGGGCCCGACCGCGACAGCGTTGGGCCGGAACACGTCGCGCCGGAAAGCGGGCAGGGCGCGCGCGGCGCTGATGCCGGCGAATTTCTCGAATAGCTGGCGCAGCAACGGACTGTTGTTGCGCCAGTTGGCAAGCGGGGCGAAACGCGAGGCGAGATCGGCATAACGCGGGAGATAGCCGACCAGCCGATCCCTGAGCGAAAGCCCGTGGCTTGCGGCGCGCGCGGCCAATACTTCGATCTTCATCTTGGCCATGTCGACGCCGGTCGGGCACTCGTGACGGCAGGCCTTGCAGGAGACGCACAGTTTGAGCGTCTCCATCATCTCGTTGGACGAAAGCGCGTCGGGCCCGAGCTGGCCGGAGATCGCGAGCCGCAGCGTATTGGCGCGGCCGCGCGTGACGTCCTTCTCGTCGCGGGTCACGCGATAGGACGGGCACATCACGCCGCCCTCGAGCTTGCGGCAGGCGCCGTTGTTGTTGCACATCTCGATCGCGCCCTGGAAACCGCCGCCGGCTCCCGGATAGGCCGACCAGTCGAGCACGGTCTTTAGCTCAGTGACGCGGTAGTCCGGCGGGTAGCGGAACAGCGAGCGGTCGTCCATTTTGGGCGGGTCGACGATCTTGCCGGGATTGAGCACATGGTCCGGGTCGAAGCGCTGCTTCACCTGCCTGAAATCGGCAATGATGCGCGGGCCGAACATCGTCTCGTGGAATTCCGAGCGCACGAGACCGTCGCCGTGCTCGCCGGAATGCGAACCCTTGTATTCGCGCACCATCTCAAAAGTCTCTTCGGCGATGGCGCGCATCGCCTTGACGTCTTTCTCGAGCTTCAGATTCAGCACCGGGCGCACATGCAGGCAGCCTTCGGAGGCGTGCGCGTACATGGTGCCGCTGGTGCCGTGCTTTAAGAAGATCGCGTTGAGCCGCGCGGTGTAGTCGGCAAGACGCTGTAGCGGCACCGCGCAGTCCTCGACAAAGGAAACCGGCTTGCCTGCCTCCTTCATCGACATCATGACGTTGAGACCGGCGGCGCGGAAGTCGGCGATGGCGGTCTGAAGCGCGGGCTCCGTGATCTCGACCACGCCGCCCCATTTGGGCTGCGGGTTATTCCAGCCAAAGCCGAGATCGGCCATTAGCTCGCCGAGCTGCTTTAGCCGGCTGATATTTTCGGCCTGATCTTGTTCGGCGAATTCGACGATCAAGACCGCGTCAGGATCGCCGCGGATCGCAGCGCCGATGATGGGTTGAAACATCGCGATCTCGCGGCCGAGCGCGATCATGGTGCGGTCGACCAGTTCGACCGCTATCGGCCGCAGCTTGACCAGATGCTGGGCGGCATCCATCGCCTCGTAAAAACTGCCGAAATGGCAGACGCCCAACACCTTGTTGCGGATGACTGGCCACAGTTTGAGCTCGACCTTGGTGGTGAAGGCAAGCGTGCCTTCGGAGCCGACCAGAAGATGCGCCATATTGTTCGGCGCATTGCGGGGCACCAGCGCATCGAGATTGTAGCCGCCGACGCGGCGCTGCACTTTTGGAAATTTGTCCGCGATCTCGGCCGCCTCGCGCGCGCCGAGATCCAGCATCTCGCGAAACAGATCGGTCGCGCCATCGCCTGTATTGGTCCGCGCAAGATCGCGCGACACCTCGCCGAAATGCAGCAGCGTGCCGTCGGCGAGGGCTGCGTCCATCGACAGCGTGTTGTCGCGCATGGTGCCGTAGCGCAGCGAACGCCCGCCGCAGGAATTGTTGCCGGCCATGCCGCCGATGGTGGCGCGGGAAGCGGTGGAGACGTCGACCGGAAACCACAGACCGTGCTTCCTGAGCTGGCGGTTGAGGTCGTCGAGCACGATGCCGGGTTCGACGACGCAACTGCGGTTCTCGACGTCGAGCGAGAGGACGCGGTTGAGGTGCTTGGAGAAATCGATGACGATGCCGTCATTGACGGTCTGGCCGCTCTGCGAAGTGCCGCCGCCGCGGGGGGTGATCGTTCGACCGTGCTCCCGCGCAATGGCGAGCGCCCGCAGTGCCTCGTCGATGGTTTTCGGCACGACCACGCCAAATGGCATGATCTGGTAGAACGACGCGTCGGTTGCGTAGCGGCCGCGGCTATACCTGTCGAACAGGACTTCGCCGGTGGTCTCGCGCGCCAGCCGGTCTTTGATCATCTTTGAGGCCTTGTCGGGCATCCCATCCTCATTGTCGCTCCCCACAACACCGCCCGATCGAGACCGATCCAGGCGAGAGATGCACTTCGTCTTGAGCTTATTTATATTTTGAATTCAAATCTGGTCAGGCCGGCTCGGATTGGGCCGGCACCGCCGCAGTCAAATATTCGACTGCAGCGGTCCGCTTATTGCGCAGGTGGTTGAACAGGATGTCGGAAAGTTCGTTGCCCGCGCGGCGACGCAGCGCCTCCAGGATCGCCTCGTGCTCGCGCATGGCCTCGCCCCATCGCTCGCGTTTGCGGGCAAAATTGGCGGAGTAGCGGATCCGCCTGATCCTTCCTGCGAAGTTGACGTAGGCGCTCTGAAGCACCGCGTTGCGGGAGGCCTCGACGATCTTGTGGTGGATCAACTGGTTGACGCGGAAATAGCCGTGCATGTCGCGGTGCAGGTAGAAGGCGTACATGTCGTAATGCAGCCGCTCGATTTCGGCGATTTCGGCATCGGTGATGTTTTCGCAGGCCAGCCGCCCGGCGAGAGCCTCCAGGCCGCCCATGACGTCGAACAGTTCGGCCAGATCGCGCTCGCTCAATTGCCGCACGCGGGCGCCGCGGTTGGGCAACAGCTCGACCAGTCCTTCCGAGGCCAACACCTTCAGGGCCTCCCGCAGCGGCGTGCGCGAGATGCCCAGCATCTCGCAGAGTTGCCGTTCGGGAACGCGGCCGCCGTCGGGAATGTTGCCTTCGACGATGTGATCCCGCAGCCGCGTCAGGATCTCGTCATGCAGCGACGTGTCCTCACGATCGGGCACGGCAGGCGCCGCAACCGCCCGCGAGGCGGCATCATGGGGAGTGAGGGGTTTCATGGGCCTGACCATATGCTGTTGATGGGGTGGTCGTCGATCACAAAAATGTACACAATTTGTCGGTTGAGGCTGGATAAAGTGAATGCAATATGCTTAGCAACAGGTGAGATGAGGAACCTATGACCCATCAGGGACGCCATTTTCTGCAAATTCCGGGACCGAGCCCGGTGCCGGACCGCGTGCTCCGCGCCATGGATATGCCGGTCATCGACCATCGCAGTTCGGCATTCGCCGAGCTTGCCAAGGCGGTATTCGACGGCTGCCAAAAAGTGTTCAGGACCAGCGGCCCGGTGATCATTTTTCCCTCCTCGGGCACCGGCGCCTGGGAAGCGGCGATCGTCAATACGCTTTCGCCGGGCGACAAGGTCCTGATGGTCGAGACCGGCCATTTCGCCACCCTGTGGCGGCAAATGGCGGCGCGCTGGGGCATCGAGGTCGATTTCATGCCCGGCGATTGGCGTCACGGCGCCGACCCCGCGGCGATCGAGGCCAAGCTGGCGCAGGACGAGAAACATACCATCAAGGCCGTCATGGTGGTGCACAACGAGACTTCCACCGGGGTCACCAGCCGGGTCGGCGAGATTCGTGCCGCGATGGACCGGGCCGGCCATCCCGCATTGCTGCTGGTGGATACCATCTCCTCGCTGGGTTCGGTCGACTACCACCACGACGAATGGAAAGTCGACGTCACCGTCAGCTGTTCGCAAAAGGGTTTTATGCTGCCGCCGGGGCTCGGCTTCAACGCGATCTCCGAAAAGGCGAGGGCGGCCGCGAAGACCAACAAGATGCCGCGCTCGTACTGGGATTGGGAAGAGATGCTCAAGCCCAACGCGGCCGGCTTCTTCCCCTACACCCCCGCCACCAACCTGCTCTACGGCCTGCGCGAAGCGATCGCCATGCTGTTCGAGGAGGGGCTCGATCAAGTGTTTGCCCGCCACCAGCGCCTCGCGGCCGCCACCCGTGCCGCGGTTACCCATTGGGGCCTTGAGGTGCTGTGCCTTGAACCATCGGAGTATTCGCCGGTGCTGACCGCCGTGCTGATGCCGCCCGGACACGACGCCGACAAGTTCCGCAAGGTCGTGCTCGAGAATTACAACATGTCGCTCGGCTCCGGCCTGTCCAAGCTGGCGGGCAAGGTGTTTCGCATCGGCCATCTCGGCGAGTGCAACGCGCTGACCCTGGTCGGCGCGTTGTCCGGCGTGGAGATGGGTCTCGCCGCAGCCGGCGTGCCGCACCGCTCCGGCGGCGTCGATGCAGCGATGGCTTCGCTGGAAGAGCGCACGACCTCGAATTCCCCGGGGCATCTGAAGGTGGTCAAGACTTAAACGTGAAAGCGTGAAGCGGGCCGGAACGCGGAAGCGTCCGGCACGATCGGTGCAGGCGGGCCGGCGCCGCCGGTGAAACCAATAACAACGAATTCGTGAGGTAGAGGATGCGGCTTCGGTTCAAGGCCACCCATGTCGTGCTGGCGATGCTCTGCATCATGTACTTCATTACCTATGTCGACCGGGTCAACATCGGCACGGCCGCCAGCGAAATTCAGAAAGAACTCAGCCTGAGCAACACCCAGCTTGGTTTGGTGTTCTCGGCCTTTGCCTATCCCTATTTGCTGTTCCAGGTCATCGGCGGCTGGGTCGGTGATCGTTTCGGGCCACGCCAAACCTTGTTCTGGTGCGGCATGATCTGGGCGGCCTCGACCATCATGACCGGCTTCGTCACCGGGCTCGTGACGCTGTTCATTGCCCGCGTCGCGCTCGGCTTCGGCGAAGGCGCGACTTTCCCGACCGCGACGCGCGCGATGCAGTATTGGACCCCCGCCACCAACCGGGGCTTTGCGCAAGGGCTCACCCACGCATTCGCACGGCTGGGAAATGCCATAACGCCGCCGCTGATCGCGGCATTGATGGCGTGGCTGACCTGGCGCGGCTCGTTCATCGCGCTTGGGCTGGTCAGCCTGCTGTGGGGCGTGGTCTGGGCGCTATATTTCCGCAACGAGCCGAAGGATCATCCTGCCATCACCGACGCCGAACTGGCGTCGTTGCCGCCGCGCTCGCGCGATCTGCGGCCTCAGGTACCCTGGGAAGCGCTGCTGCGGCGGATGTGGCCGGTTACACTCACTTATTTTTGCTATGGCTGGAGCCTGTGGCTGTACCTCAATTGGTTGCCGCTGTTTTTCAAGAACAACTACAGTCTCGATATCAAGAATTCGGCGCTGTTTGCCTCCGGCGTTTTCTTTGCCGGCGTCGTCGGCGACAGCCTGGGAGGAATCCTGTCCGATCGCATCTTCAAAAAGACCGGTGATGTTCGCTTTGCGCGATTGAGCGTCACGGTTGCCGGTTTTGCCGGCGCCTTCCTGTCGCTGCTGCCTATCCTGTTCATTCACGACATCACCATCGTTGCGTTGTGTTTGTCCGGAGGTTTTTTCTTTGCCGAACTCGTCATTGGCCCGATGTGGTCGGTGCCAATGGATATTGCCGCGAAATATTCGGGTACGGCCGCAGGCCTGATGAATACCGGATCGGCGTTGGCGGCAATCGTGTCGCCGTTGGTGGCCGGTTATGTGATTGACGTGACCGGCAACTGGTACTTGCCGTTCCTGATGTCGATGGGATTGCTGCTGCTCGGAGGGTTCTCGGCGTTCCTGCTAGAGGGCTCGCGCAGCACCTGGCGCTCCCGTCAGGCAAGGGGACAAGGCTGTAAAAAAGTGTTATCCGGGCGCCGCCGTTGCAAGAATCTCCCCGGGAAGGACGCTTCATGACCCTGCATACTGGAAGGCATTTTCTTCAGATTCCAGGACCGACCAACATGCCCGACCGGGTGCTGCGGGCGATGGACATGCCGGGCCTGGATCACCGCGGCGCCGAATTCGCCGAGCTTGGTTTTGCGGTGCTCGCGGCCATGCAGCGCATGTTCCGCACCAGGCAGCCGGTGATCATCTATCCGTCGTCGGGGACCGGTGCGTGGGAAGCCGCGATCGTCAATACGCTGTTGCCCGGCGACAAGGTGCTGATGGCCGAGACCGGCCAGTTCGCCGTGCTTTGGCACGGCATCGCCGATAGATTCAAGCTCGACATCGATTTTCTGCCGGGCGACTGGCGCCGCGGGGCCGATGTGGAAGCGATCGAGGCACGGCTTGCGGCTGATCGGGCGCACAAGATCAAGGCGGTGATGGTCGTGCACAACGAGACATCGACCGGCTGCGTGACCCATCCGCTCGACGTCCGCAAAGCCATGGACCGGACAAAGCATCCGGCGCTCCTGATGGTCGATACCATCTCCGGGCTTGGTTCGATGGAATATGAGCACGACGCCTGGGGCATCGACGTATCCGTCGCGGGTTCGCAAAAGGGGCTGATGCTGCCGCCGGGCCTCGGCTTCAACGCCGTGTCGGAAAAGGCGCTTGCGGTTGCGAAGGCCAATCCGTCGATGCGGTCCTATTGGGACTGGCAGGAAGTCATCGCCTTCAACAAGCTCGGCACCTTTCCCTATACGCCTGCGATCAACCTTTTGTTCGGGCTGCGGGAAGCCATCGCGATGCTCGAGGAAGAGGGGCTTGAGAACGTGTTCGCACGGCACCGGCGCCATGGTGCCGCGACACGGGCGGCGGTGAAGACGTGGGGGCTGGAAACCCAATGCCAGGATCCGCAGGCGCATTCGCCGGCGCTGACCGGTGTGCGCATGCCCGAGGGCCATGATGCGGATAATTTGCGGAAAATCGTGCTGGAGAATTTCGACATGTCGCTCGGCACTGGCCTCAACAAGATCAAGGGCAAGGTGTTTCGGGTCGGTCACATCGGGCATTTCAACGATCTGATGCTGATGGGAACGCTGTCGGGTATCGAGATGGGGTTGGCTCTCGCCAACGTGCCACATCGCAGCGGCGGCGTCCTCGCGGCGATGGAAGTTCTCAAGGCACGCGAGGCGGTGCCCGTGCCGAAATCGAAGGCCGCGGTCGCATAGCATGATCCGGAAAAGTGGGTGCCGGTTTTTCCCTCGCGACAAACCAAAGCGTTTGCGCGGAGATCATGCTCAAGCAATAAAGCAGGATGCGACCACAACAGAAAGAGCGCGCCATGAACGCCCCGGTAAGTGCGAGTGAAGATCTGATCTATTCCGTTGCGGACGGCATCGCCCGCATCACCTTCAATCGGCCGCAAGCGCGCAACGCGCTGACGTTTGCGATGTACGAGCAGATGGCCGAGATCTGCGAGAACGCCAACGCCGACCGCTCGATCAAGGCGATGATCCTGACCGGCACCGGCGACAAGGCATTTGCGTCCGGCACCGACATCTCGCAGTTCCGCGCCTTCAAGACCGCGCAGGATTCGCTCGACTACGAAGCGCGGATCGACCGCGTGCTGGGCACGCTGGAGCAGGTCAGGGTACCGACCATCGCCGCCATTGCCGGCGCCTGCACCGGCGGCGGAGCCGGGATCGCCGCGTGCTGCGATATCCGTATCGGCACCGAGGCAACCCGGATCGGCTTTCCGATCGCGCGCACGCTCGGTAATTGCCTGTCGATGTCCAACATCTCGCGGCTGGTGTCGCTGATCGGGCCGGCGCGCACCAAGGATCTGATTTTCAAGGCGCGCCTGGTCGAGGCCGGCGAAGCACTGGCGCTCGGCCTGCTCAACGAGGTGGTGCCCGACGTCGCCACATTGGCCCGCCGCGCCGACGAGACGGCCAGGCTGCTCGCCGGTCACGCGCCGATCACGCTCGAAGTCACCAAGGAAGCGGTGCGCCGCATCCGGCGAACGCTGTCGCGCGATGAAGGCGAGGATCTGATCCTGAAGGCTTATATGAGCGAGGATTTCCGCGAGGGAATGGACGCCTTCCTCAACAAGCGCACGCCGAACTTCAAGGGCAAATGACCGCGTGGCGGGACCACGTGTTTAAAGGTTAATGTGAGCGGTTGCTCGGCAAACACTTTGCTGAAAATCGAACGTTAACGCTCACGCGCTAGCTTGACGCGGTTCGCTCGCAGGACCGTTTCATGACTTCGAAAATAGCTGCCGGAGCTCGCATTCCCCTTTGCCATCCGGCAGATCGCGAGAGGCTGTCGCGCTTGCCGTGGCTTGTCCTCGCCTTCGTGTTCGTTGTAGCGATAATGCTGCGCCAGGTTCTGCCTTTGAATACCGATGTGAGCTGGCTGCTTACCATCGGAGAGCGCGTGTTGGACGGACAGCGGCTCTACGTCGATATTGTTGAAATCAATCCTCCCATGGCCGTCCTGGCTTATCTTCCCGGCGTCGCACTGGCGCGCGCCCTGGGCATGGATCCAAAATACGTGATCGATGCTCAAATCTTGCTTCTGGCCGCCGCATCGTTGCTGGTGACATGGCGGATCCTGCTCATCTCCTCGATACTGGACAGTGTTAGGTGGGTTTCATTGGCGATTTGGGCAACGGTCGTCCTGACGATCCTCCCCATGCAGGTATTTGGACAGCGGGAGCATATTGCGACCCTCACCTTTTTGCCGGCGCTGGCGGTCTACGCGCTGCGCAGCAACCGTGAGCCACTTCCATTTTGGGCTGTCCTGACTGCAGGCATCGGGTGCGGCATCACCTTTGCCTTCAAACCCTTCTTCGCTGTCCCGGTAATTTTATGCATCGTTCTGACGGCGGTGCGCGCTCATTCGTGGCGCGTGCTTATTGCACCTGAGAACGTGATCGCCGGTGGCCTGGTGACCGCGTTTAGCTGTTACACCTACATCTCCTATCCGGAATATTTCACCATCATCTATCCGCTGGTTCGCGACACATACTTGTCCTGGTCAATGCCTGCATCGATCGTGATACTCAATTCCGCAACGCTCATCTGGGCCATCGCGGTCATTTCAATCGTTCTAAGGCGGAGAGAAGAAAAACTGGATTCGGCAACCTTGGCGACCCTGTTGGCATCGCTTGGATTTGCAGTCTCTTTCTTTCTGCAGCGACGAGGTTGGGCCTATCATTCCTATCCAATGGTCGCGACCGTCTTGCTTGCGATGGCATATGTGATGACCGGGGTTGCAGATGTCAGGTCAGGCTCGCGTCGCCTTGATGTCGCATCAATGGCTGTGCTGGCCGCGACCTTCGTGACCGGGAGTCTATGGTTCAACGCGACGGTCTATATCGGGCCTATCGAGGAGGCTGTTGCCGGTCTCAAACCGAATCCCAGAATTCTGATGCTGAGCGGTGAGGCGGCCATAGGCCATCCATTGGTGCGAACGCTCCATGGCGCGTGGGTCTCGCGGCAGGAGAATCTTTGGATCCGTGAATTCGTACGGCTTACTCGCGAAAATAATCGGATCGACGCACAG
>VAZV01000051.1 GCA_005884765.1 Alphaproteobacteria bacterium | reverse complement strand
CTACGCGCAGGTGTACGGCTTTGTCGAGGAAGTGACCGACAGCAACCGCGCGCCGCCGATTTGCTTGTGGAGCAAGGAGTTTTACGAGACCGACCTCTCGCGCGGCTTCGTGCGCGGGTATGCCATCCAGTTCGGCCGCGGCGTCGGGCCTGTGTTCGAAGCCGTCATGAGTGAGGGCAAGGGCATCTTGCCATGGGGGCCGGATCATCACCGCGTCTTCCGCAGGCTCAACGGCCACCGGCTTGCCGCATCGGCGATTTGCGAGGACCTCCCGGAAGAGCACAACCGCGTCACGCTCGATCCGCAGCTCAAGGACAGCCACGGCATCCCGGCGCCAAAGGTCGATTACAGGATCGGCGGGAACAGCGTGAAGATGATGGAACACGGCATCGCGCGGGCGAAAGAGGTGCTCGCCGCTGCCGGCGCCACCGACATCTGCGTCAACTCTCCGATACTCTATGGCGGCTGGCATCTGCTCGGCACCGCACGGATGGGGACTGATCCCGAGCGCTCGGTGGTGAACGAATGGGGCCGCTCGCACGACGTGAAGAATCTCTTCATCGTCGACGGTAGCGTGTTCGTCACTTCGGGCGGGGTGAACCCGACCTCCACCATTCAGGCCATCGCGCTCTACATCGCCGATCAGATGAAGAGCCGCCTCGCCGATCTCTTTGACTGAGGAAGCGATGTCGACGGAGCCCGCTCTCACGCCAGCCCAGCGCGACGATTTGCGCGCTGTTGCCGCGATGATCATTCCCGAAAGCGCCGAATATAAAGTGCCGGGCGCCGATGACCTCAAAATCCAGGCCGACATCCTGGCGACGCTCGGCCGCGACACCAAATTGGTTCGCGAGGCGTTGGATTACCTCGCCCGCCTCGCCGCAAAACCGCTCGCCGATCTCGATCCGGCCAAGCGCGAGGCCGTGGCAAATGAATTCCGCAGCTCAGGCGGCGCGGCTGCGGCGACGCTGACCCGCGTCGTGCTGCAATGCTACTATCGCGATGATCGCGTGCTGCGTTCGCTCGGGCTCGAGCTGCGGCCGCCGTTTCCCCAAGGGTATACGCTGGAGCAGGGCGACTGGTCGTTGCTCGATCCCGTCAAGGCGCGCCCGGCGATGTGGCGTCGGGTGCCGTGAGGGGCAGGCTCTTGCGTCCTCGCAAGCGCCGCACCATCTGATATGCCCGAAGGAATTTCGCCATGTTGGACTTTACCTCAGATATGCCTGATGACGGGGCGTCATCGCGGGCAACCGAAGACCCCCAAAATAGCGACCAAGCCCTGCTGGATGCCTATTCCAATGCCGTGATCGGCGTGACCGAGCGCGTCGGCCCGGCCGTGGTCCGTGTCGAAACCGGGCCCAAAGTCCGTAGCCTGCGCGAGCCCGGCGGGCTCGGTTCCGGCATCGTCATCTCGCCGGACGGCCTGGTGTTGACCAACAGCCACGTGGTCGGCGCCTCGAAAGAGATTCGCTTGCGGGATACCGAAGGCATCGTCACCGATGCGCGCGTGCTCGGAGTCGATCCCGATACCGACCTGGCGCTGCTGCGCGCCGATGGCGCGCGAGATCTGCGCTATGCCTCGCTCGGAAACTCCAAGACCCTGCGCCGCGGCCAGCTCGTGGTCGCGATCGGCAACCCCTTGGGATTTGAATCGACGGTCACGGCCGGCGTGGTCTCGGCGCTGGGCCGCTCGATCCGCTCGGTGAGCGGACGCATCATCGAAGATGTGATTCAGACCGATGCCGCGCTCAATCCCGGCAATTCCGGCGGGCCGCTGGTGTCATCCAAGGCCGAGGTGATCGGCATCAACACCGCGATCATCAATGGCGCGCAAGGCATTTGCTTTGCGGTCGCGAGCAATACCGCGCAATTCGTGCTGTCGGAGATCATCCGCCACGGCTATGTGCGGCGTGCCTATATCGGCGTGGCCGGCCAGACCGCACCGATCCCGCGACAGCATGCGGTGGTCGCCGGTATCGACAACAAGATGGGCGCGCTACTCGCGCAGATCGAGCCGGACGGTCCAGCAGCGAAGGCAGGCCTGTTGCCGGGCGATGTCGTGATCAGGCTCGACGGCGTCGAGGTCAACGGCGTCGACGATCTGATCCGCGTGCTCGACCGCGACCGGATCGGCCGCACGCTCGAGATGGACGTGCTGCGGCTGGGCCGCCTGCGGTCGGTCAAGATTTACCCGATCGAGCGCAAGCCGGCGGCGCGGTAGGGTTAGGCTCTCGGCGGGAAGCTACTCCGCCGCGGCGGCGAAGCGATTCGCTCCCTCGCCCCGCTCGCGGGGAGAGGGTTGGGGTGAGGGGGACTCTCCACGCATTCGGACTCCCGGAGAGTCCCCCTCACCCGGGTTGCTGCGCAATCCGACCTCTCCCCGCAAGCGGGGCGAGGTGAAACGGACGTCGCCGTGATGCTTTAGTCTAGGGGGAAGCTATTCCGCGGCGGCTGCGAAGCGGGTGTTGTCCACTTCCGCTTCCAGCCGCGCCTTCTCGGCCGCAGCCTTTGCGATGCTCGCTTCCTTGATGTGGCCATAACCGCGGATCATCTCGGGCAACCGCGCCAGTCGCGCGAGCTGCGGAATCTGTTCGGCCGTGAGGCCGGCGATTCGCTGCTCGATCATGGCGCGGTAATCGTCGATCAGCTTACGCTCGCTCCTGCGGTCGGCCGCATAGCCGAACGGGTCGTACGCGGTACCGCGCAGGAATTTGAACCATGCCAGCAGCCGGAAAGCGTGGATCATCCAGCCGCCGTACTCTTTTTTCAGCAGGCGGCCGGTGGCCTTGTCGCGGCGCGCGAAGATCGGGGGCGCCAGGTAGAATTTGAGGCGGAAGTCGCCCTCGAACTTCTCGCCGAGTTTTCTGGCAAACGCCTCGTCGGTATAGAGCCGCACCACTTCATATTCGTCCTTGTAGGCCATCAACTTGAACAGGTTTTTCGCGACCGCCTCGGTGAGTTCAGTGGATGAAGGCGAGACGACGGCTTCGGCTTGGCGCACTTTCGCAACCGTTGCGAGGTAGCGATCGGCATAGGCCGCGTCCTGGTAGCCGGTCAGGAATTGCGCGCGATAGGTGATGGTCTCGTCAAGCGTGCGGGTGGTCGTCACCGCCCGCGAACGGAACTGGGTGACGCTGCGAACGCGCGAGATGTCGTGCGCGGCAAGCCGCCCCCAGCCAAAGGCCTGCTTGTTCATTTCGATCGCGGCGCCGTTGATTTCGATCGCCCGCAAGATCGCTTCCAGTGAAAGCGGGATGGTGCCTTTCTGGAAGGCGTAGCCGAGCATGAACGAATTGGTCGCGATGCTGTCGCCCATCAAGGTGGTCGCGATGCCGGTGGCGTCGATAACGTCGAGGTTGTTGTCGCCGATGGCGTCGACAAGCGCCGATTGCATCGCGTTGATCTCGAAATCGATGTCGGGATTCATCACGAAGCTAGCGGTCGGCCGCAGGTCGGCATTGACGAAAGCCCTCGTCACGCCGCGCTCGACGCGGCTTAGCGCGGTCGTGCCCGCGGATACCACGATGTCGCAGCCGAGAATGAGATCGGCGCCGCCCGAGGCAATGCGGACGGTTGAGATGTCTTCCGGCGCAGGCGCAATCCGGACATGGCTCATGACCGCGCCGTTCTTTTGCGCTAATCCCGTGAAATCCAGCGCCGAGCAACCGCGGCCGTCAAGATGCGCGGCCATGCCGAGTAGCGCGCCGATTGTGATGACGCCGGTGCCGCCGATGCCGGTGACGAGGATGTTATAGGGCGCATCGAGTTGGCGGGCAGGGGGCAGCGGCAGATCGGCGAACAGTTGGGTGGAATCGACCGACGAGGTCTTGGGCCGCCTCAGCGTGCCGCCATGGACGGTGACGAAACTCGGGCAAAAGCCGTCGACGCAGGAATAGTCCTTGTTGCAGTTCGACTGGTCGATCTGGCGCTTGCGTCCGAATTCAGTGTCGAGCGGTTGCACCGAGACGCAGTTGGAGGTCTGCGAGCAATCGCCGCAGCCTTCGCAGACGAGGTCGTTGATGAAGACGCGCTTGGGCGGATCGGGATAGAGCCCGCGCTTGCGGCGGCGGCGCTTTTCGGCGGCACAGGTCTGATCATAGATCAGGACCGATAATCCCTTGACCTCGCGTAGTTCGCGCTGCAACTGATCCATCTCGCGGCGATGATGGACGCTCGCGCCTTCCGGGAAATGGTTTTTCGGGTACTTGCCGGGATCGTCGGAAACGATCGCAAGGCGCTTGGTGCCTTCGGCCCAGACCTGATGCGCAATCTGCGAAACAGTAAAACTGCCTTCGGCCGGCTGCCCGCCGGTCATGGCGACCGCGTCGTTATAGAGTATCTTGTAGGTAATGTTGACGCCGGAAGCGGACGCGGCGCGCAACGCCAGCAACCCGGAATGGGTGTAGGTGCCGTCGCCGAGATTCTGGAAGATATGGTCTTCGTTGGTGAACGGCGCTTGGCCGATCCAGTTGGTGCCTTCGCCGCCCATCTGCGTGATCGTCTCGGTGCGCCGGCTTGGCACATAAAGCGCCATGCCGTGACAGCCGATGCCGGCCATCGCGCGGCTGCCATCCGGCAATTTGGTGGAGGTATTGTGCGGGCAGCCCGAGCAGAAGAACGGCGAGCGCTGCAGCGCGATCGGCGCGCTCGCATTGGCTGCGTCTTCGAACGCCTCGAGCCGCGCCAGCCGCTGTTCGAGCACGGGGCTTTGATGACCGAGCCGGCGCAGGCGCGCGAGCAGCGCGGACGCGACCATGGTCGGCGTCAATTCGCCTTCGCTCGGCAACAATGGCGCGCCGCTCTCGTCGCGCTTGCCGACCACGGAAGGACGATTCCAGGCGTCCACATTATAAAGAATGCGCATCAGCTGGTCTTCGATGAAGCCGCGCTTCTCCTCGACCACCAGCACATCCTGCAAACCTTCGGCAAAGCGCTTGGCGCCGACCTCTTCCAGCGGCCAGGTCAGCGCCACCTTATAGATGCGCAGGCCCAGCGCCCTGGCGTCACGATCGGTAATGCCGAGATCGGCCATCGCCTGCCGCAGGTCGAGATAGGCCTTGCCGGTGGCGACGATGCCAAGCCGCGCCGGCTTTGCATCGAGCACGATACGGTCGAGCTGATTGGCGCGGACGAAGGCCTTGACGGCTTCCATTTTAGGACCGAACAGCCGCCGCTCCTGCTCCATCGGCGGATCGGGCCAGCGGATGTTGAGGCCATCAGGCGGCATCTCGAAATCGGTCGGCCGCACCACCTCGACCCGGGAAGGATCGCTCAGAATCGAAGCCGAGCTCTCGACCGTTTCGCCGATCGCCTTGAAGCCGACCCAGCAGCCGGAATAACGCGACAGCGCAAAGCCATAGAGGCCGAGATCGAGGTAATCTTGCAACGTCGCCGGGTTGAGGATCGGCATCAGCGCGGCCGCGAACACCTGCTCGCTTTGGTGCGCCAGCGTCGAGGATTGGCAGCCGTGATCGTCGCCCGCGAGCGCAAGCACGCCGCCATGCCGTGACGATCCCGCCGAATTGGCGTGCTTCAAGGCATCGACCGAGCGGTCGACGCCGGGTCCCTTGCCGTACCAGATGCCAAAGACGCCATCGACCTTGGCGCCGGGAAACAGCCCGACCTGCTGGCTGCCCCACACCGCCGTGGCCGCGAGATCTTCGTTCAGGCCGGGGACGAACGCGACGTCGTGGGCTTGCAGGAACGATTTGGCCCGCCACAGCGCGTGGTCGTACATGCCGAGCGGCGAGCCGCGGTAGCCCGAGATGAAGCCCGCGGTATTGAGGTTTTGCAGCCGATCGCGCTCGCGCTGCAACAGCGGCAATCGCACCAGGGCCTGAATTCCGGAGAGATAGATTCGCTTGGCGTCGAGGCGGTATTTATCGTCCAGCCCAACCTGCATCAGCGTCATCTTGCGTGCTCCGTTCGATGCGGTGGATCAGTGAAGAGGATGTGCCGCCAATGTCAATGCGCGCGCCGAACGCGCCGCTCAACGAATAAGCAAATGCTCGTCACGAAACCTGCGCACAGAGAATAAGCAGACGCGCCTTCAAAATACAACCGGCTGAAAACATGGGAGATTTGCGAGCGCGACAACGCGCGACCGCGTTGTACACAATGGCATGGCGCTTGCTTAACTGACCTTTGAGAGTTCTTGCGCCGAGGGGGGCGTGTGGTGATGGCGAACTCAAGAAAGTCGCTTGTGGGCACGGTCGCCGCGGAGCCCGAGCCGATCGATCTGGATTGGTCGTCGACCGCGCTTGTGATCATCGACATGCAGCGCGATTTCATGGAGCCCGGCGGCTTCGGCGAGACACTCGGCAACGACGTCTCCCGGTTGGCGCGCGCGGTGAAGCCGATCGCCGCGGTTCTGAGCGCGGCGCGCGCGATGGGGATGCTGGTCGTTCACACCCGTGAAGGCCATTTGCCCGATCTGTCCGACGCGCCACCGGCGAAGGTCGAGCGCGGTGCGCCATCCTTGCGCATCGGCGATCCCGGCCCGATGGGGCGGATCCTGATCCGTGGCGAAGCCGGCCATGACATTATTCCCGCGCTCTATCCGCTCGACAGCGAGATCGTGATCGACAAGCCCGGCAAGGGCGCGTTCTACGCCACCGAGTTGAGCGACGTCCTGCAGAAATACGGCATCGAGAATTTGCTGGTCTGCGGCGTGACCACCGAGGTCTGCGTCAACACCACCGTGCGCGAAGCCAATGACCGCGGCTATCGCTGCGTCGTGCTTTCAGACGGCTGCGCCTCCTATTTTCCTGAATTCCACGAGATGGGCCTGAAAATGATCAAGGCCCAGGGCGGCATCTTCGGCTGGGTCTCGGACTCGGCCGCGGTTCTCAAGGCAATGGCATCGGAGACATCACATACGTTGGCAGCGGGAGCATCACGATGAGCACAAGCGGGACGGGGACTGCAGGTCAAACAGGTTTCAAACCGGTATTATGGACGCCAGGCGACTGGAACGCCTTCTTTGGATTTGGCACTAATATCCTCGTCAACATGCTGGTGCTGACCGGGCTTCTTCGCTTCGTGCTGAAGATGCCAGATTCACTGGTGTTCGGCCGTATCCTCCCCGCCCTCGGCCTGATGATGTGCCTATCGACCTTCTATTATGCGTGGCTCGCCTATCGGCTGGCGCAGAAAACCGGCCGCAGCGATGTTTGCGCGCTGCCCTCGGGTGTCAGCGTGCCGCATATGTTCATCGTCACCTTCGTGATCATGCTGCCAATCACGATCAAGACCGGCGATCCGATGAAGGGCTGGTCCGCAGGGCTGGTCTGGGTGTTCTTCCAGAGCTTTATCCTGATGATCGGCGGCTTTGTCGCGCCGTATATCCGCAAGATCACGCCGCGCGCCGCGCTGCTTGGCACGCTCGCCGGTGTGTCCGTGACCTTCATCTCGATGCGCCCGGCGCTCGAGATGTACATGACGCCGCAGATTGGGCTGGTCTGTTTTGCCATCATCCTGGTGAGCTGGTTTGGCGGCGTGAAATATCCGAAGGGCATTCCAGCGGGGCTTATCGCGATCGCGGTCGGCATGATCATTGCGTGGGGCTCGAACATCTTCGGCCTTGGGCTCGGCGGTTTGAGCGTCAAGGGCGTTGGTGACGCCTTTGCGAGCTTCGGCTTCTCGGTGCCGATCCCGGCGGTCGGCCACGTCTTCTCCGGTTTCGAATTCCTCGGCGTCATCCTGGTGACCGCGGTGCCCTTTGGCATCTACGATCTCGTCGAAGCCATGGACAACGTCGAAAGCGCGGAAGCGGCCGGCGACGAATATCCGACCACGCGCGTGCTCACCGCCGACGGTGTCGTCAGCCTGATCGGCTGCCTGATGGGCAACCCCTTCATCAACGCGGTTTATATCGGCCATCCCGGATGGAAGGCGATGGGCGGACGGATCGGCTATTCGGCCGCGACCGGCGTCATGGTGGTGCTGTTGTCCTGGTTCGGCATCATCTCGGTGCTGCTGGCGCTGGTACCGGTGGTCGCGATCTCGCCGATCCTGCTCTATATCGGCATGCTGATCGGCGCACAGGCCTTCCAGACTACGCCGGTCAAGCACGCGCCCGCCATCGTGCTGGCGTTGACACCGCACCTAGCGGCCTGGGCCAAGCTGCAGATCGACACCATGCTCGGATCGACCATTAATGCGGCCCAAGCTGTCGGCGGTCTCGCCGCGGACAAAGTGGTGGCGGTCAAGACCGCGGCGATCGCCGCGCTGCCGCAGCAAGGCGTGCTCTATCACGGTCTGGAAGTGATGGGCGGCGGCTCGATCCTTGCCGGCCTCGTGCTGGGTGCGATCGGCGTGTTCGTGATCGAGCGGGATTTCGCCAAGGCTGGGGCGTTCGCGCTAGCAGGCGCGGTGCTCACTTACTTCGGCTTCATGCATGGCGAGGCGGTAGGCGTCGGCGGCGGATTGGGTGTGACGCCCGCGGTCGCGCTGGCCTATGCCGTCGTGGCGGGCGGATTGTTCGCGCTGAGCAAGGTTGGTTCAACCGAGCATTACGTATCGCATCCGGAGATGGTGGCAGCGCCTGCCGAATAATCGGCATCAGTGGAGACAGTCACAAGGAAGTGAGAAAGGCGAAAGGCCTATCTCACTTCCACGTTTGCCTGATCGGCCACTTGCTTCCAGAGCGCCATATCCTGCTTGATGAAGCCGACAAAGGCCTCCGGCGAACTGCCCACGATCTGCATCGCCTGCTTTTCCAGTAAACTTCTGGTTTCCGGCTCCTTCAGCGCCTTGACGATCTCGGCGTTGAGCCTGTCGATGATGGCAGGCGGTGTGTGGGCCGGCGCCAGAATCCCATGCCAGGCGATGGCGTCAAAGCCGCCATAGCCACTCTCCGAAATCGTCGGCACCTCGGGCGCGACCGGCGAGCGGTCCTTGCTGGTGACCGCCAGCGCCAGCAGGGTGCCGGCATTGATGTGGGGCAGCGCCGAGACCGGATCGGCGAACACGACCTGTACCTGGCCCGCGATCAGATCGGTCACTGCAAGCGCGGTGCCGCGATAGGGAATATGCGTCATCCTGATCCCGGCCTTGCTGTCGAACAGCTCGGTGAGGAGATGATTGGCGGCGCCGATACCCGTCGTGCCGTAGTTCAATTCGCCGGGCTTGCTTTTGGCGAGCGCTACGAACTCCTGCACGGTTTTGACGCCAAGCTTCGGATTGACCACCATGATGTAAGGGTAGGAGGTGGTCATCGTAACAGGCGCGAAATCCTTCAGCGGGTCGTAGGGCAGCTTCTTGTAGACCGCAGGATTGATCGAGATCGGTCCGGACTGGCCGAGCAGCAGCGTGTAGCCGTCGGGCTCGGATTTGTTGACGAGGTCGGTGCCGATGATCGAACCGGCGCCGCCGCGGTTCTCGATCACGATCGTTTGCCCGATCGTCTCGCCGACCCGTTTGGCAATGATGCGCGCGACCGAGTCGGCGCCGCCGCCGGCGGCGTAGGGCACGATCAGCCGAATCGGGTGCGAGGGATATTCGTCGGCGTCCGCGGCGAACGCCGTTGCCAATGTGGCCGTCGTCAACGCAAGGGCGAGCGCAACGCGCCTCGAATGTGTTCGCACGGCCTCAGCCTCCCGGATCGTTTTCCGTACACCCGCATCTCGGGGGCGGATCGTTGTTTCGCGGCCGGCAGCATAGTGCACAATTTCGCACCCGGTCTACCGGCGGCGCGGTTGTGCTTTGGCGTTGATCGGTCGATGCTCCCGGCCGCGTCTTCAAGAGGGCAAGCATGTCGGACAAGCCAGGCGTTACGCAAAAACTTGCGCGCTTCGTTGTCGTGACGCGATGGGAAAACATCCCATCGGCCGTCGCGCATCAGGCCAAACGCTCGCTGATGAATTTCTTTGCGGTAGCACTCGCCGGCTGCCGCACTGCGCCCGTCGAAATGGCGCTGGGCTCGCTTAAGGAATTTTCGGATCGGAAGCAGGCAACCGTGATCGGACGCAGCGAGCGCCTCGATGCGCTCTCCGCAGCATTCCTCAATGCAGCGGGCGCCAACGTCCACGACTTCTGCGATACCCATGTGCGGACGGTGATCCATCCGACCGCGCCGGTGGCGCCGGCACTGCTCGCGCTCGCCGAGTTGCGACAGGTGAGCGGGCCCGAGCTGTTGCTCGCCTTCATCCTCGGCAACGAAGTGCAGGCGCGCATTGGTCTTGCGATCTCGCCCAGCCATTATAACCGGGGCTGGCACATCACCTCGACCTGCGGCGTGTTCGGCGCCGCGGCCGGGAGCGGGAAGCTGCTTGGGCTCGACGAGCGGCAGATGGTGTGGGCGCTTGGCGCTGCCGCCACGCAATCGTCCGGCCTCTGCGAGGCCCTCGGCACGCCGGCAAAGAGCCTCAGCGTCGGCAACTCCGCGCGCAACGGCCTGTGGTCGGCGCTGCTGGCGAACCAGGGCTTCAACGGCCCGCCGGAGCCGTTGACAGGCGTACAGGGATTCTACCATGCCTTGAATGAGACTCCCGATTTGGCTGTCGTCACGGATGGGCTTGGCGAGAGCTGGGAGATCATGGCGACGTCATATAAGCCCTATCCGTGCGGCTTCGTGATCCATCCGGTGCTCGACTGCGTGCTGGATTGGCGGCGCGATCACCCCACCGCCGAAGTCACGCGCGTCGTGGTGCGCGGCAATCCGTTGCTGAGCCTGCGCACGGATCGTCCTCATGTTTCGACCGGGCGTGAATCCCAAGTGAGCGTGCAGCATGCGGTCGCGGCCGCGCTCACCAGCGGCAAGGCCGGTCTCGACCAGTTCACCGACGCCTGCGTGCGCGATCCGAAGGTGCGGGCGTTGCGAGGCAAGGTCGAGGTTATCAGCGATGACGCGTTCTCCACGATCGCGGCAGCGGTCGACATCACGACTGCCGACGGCACCATCCACAAATTGTCGCAAACGGCGGCGCGCGGCAGTGACGTCAATCCTATGGATGATGCCGGTCTGGAGGATAAGCTGAAGACGGCCGCAGCCGACTGGGAGGCGGGCTACGATGCGGCGCCGCTGATCGATGCGATCTGGGCGCTCGAGGAAGGTGCCGACGTTTCCAAGCTGGCGTCGCTGACGGTGCCGCGATAGCTCACGGCCGCAACGCCGGCGCCTCAACCGGCACTACCGCAGCGCGGCATACGCTCCCTTACGCGCGACTTTCTGCTACCTTCCCGGACGGAACCCGATCCCCTAGGCTTCGATTGATGGGCGGCCGCACCAACAAGACGGGCGTCACAGGTGAGGGGAACGCGCGTTTTGAACCACCAGCCAGGCGGGCGTATCGAAGCCGCGCAGAGCGGCGCTGAGGGCCGGCGCCGGGGCATGATGGCACGCCTCTGGGTCGCGGCGCTGCTCGCGATCCTGGGCTTTCTGGTCATCTATCCCGTCCTCACTTTGCTGCTCGGCGCGCTGACCGACACCAACCCGGTGATCGAAGGCTTGAGCCTGAGCCATCTGTCGATCGCCAATTTCCTGATCGTCTTGCAAAATCCGAACGTCGCCGAGGCGCTGTTCAATACGCTTGTTGCCTGCAGCGGCGGCACCCTGATCGCGGTCGCGATCGGGCTGTTGTTTTCCTGGATCGTCGTGCGGACCAACACGCCGTTCAAGGGCTTCATCGCCGCGGCCAGCATCCTGCCGTTATTCGCGCCGCCGCTGGTCGCGGGCGTCGCCTGGTCGATCCTGGGCTCGCCGAAGACCGGGCTGCTCAACACCCTGTTCAAATGGTCCGGCCTCGACTGGCATGTCGATTTTTATTCGATGTTGGGGCTGGTGTTCGTATTCGGCATTTATTACGCGCCCTATGTCTACATGTTCACGGCGTCCGCCCTGCGCAACATGGATCCGAGCCTGGAAGAG
>VAZV01000309.1 GCA_005884765.1 Alphaproteobacteria bacterium | reverse complement strand
GCTTCCCGGGATATCAAACGCATTTGGCGTAAGTGTTGGTGCTGCCGGGCAAATGGCATCGATCTACTCCATCACCTTTGCTCTCTTGTCGCCACCGATAGCCGCATTGGCTGCGACCATACCGCGGAAGCGTTTGTTGCTCTGCGGCGGTATCATCTTCGTTCTGGCCAACCTTGGAACGGTGATCGCGCCGACATTTTGGCTCGCGCTCCTGAGCCGAATCATCGCCGGCGTTGGTGCGGCTACATTCTCCCCCACTGCAACGGGGGCCGCGGTTATGTTGGTTCGCCCCGAACATAGAGGTTTCGCGCTCTCGGTAGTGGTGGCAGGCCTTACCGTCTCCACGGCATTGGGTACACCAATCGGCGCTGTCATTGGCGGGCTGGGCGATTGGCGCTGGACCATGGGATTTGTCGCCGCGCTCGGGGCCTTGTCGGTAGCAGGTATTGCTGTTTTCTTGTCGGAAGTGCCACTGCCGCCGAAGGTTACGTTGGCAAAGCGCCTCGAGCCTCTCGTGGATGGCCGCGTCGTTCTAACACTCGCGACCACATTGATCGCTCTGAGCGGGATCTTCACCGTTTACACTTATTTCGCTGTGGTTTTCGACCGCACTATTGGAGGTAACGCGGCCGTTCTGGGATGCCTTCTCGTCCTCTGGGGCATCGGAGGCACCGTTTCCAATCTCTTTGGCGGACGCGTGGTCGATGTCGTGGGTTCACGGAAGGTCATTGTGACGATACTCATCCTGCTTGCGGTCTTCAGTGCAGTGTTGCCCTGGATTGGCTCGCAATTGTGGATCGCGGCGCCAGTTATCTTGATATGGGGAGCGTGCAGCTGGGGTCAGCTGGTGCCGCAACAGTATCGCCTCGTTGCCTTGGCGCCATCGATCGCGCCGATATTGATGGGGCTGAATTCGGCATGCTCCTACTTCGGCATGTCACTCGGTGGGGTCATTGGTGCACTGGG
>VAZV01000050.1 GCA_005884765.1 Alphaproteobacteria bacterium | reverse complement strand
GCCGCTACCTGATAAGTGACATCTCCGACAAAGGGCAGCTGCGTTGGTATGTACAACTGCGCGACAAGCTGCCGAAGATCAGAATCAACGAAGAGTTCGGGAGCGATGAGTTCAATCGCGCGGTCGATGCCGCGATCGTCGACCAGATCGGCAAATTCGGCGACGCCACCGACTGGGTCCGCGCCGAGAAGCAGAGGCGCGAAAAGCGCGAGCCACTGCCGACTACGCCGCCAGTTCGGGGCAGCTTTCGTTGGTACTGGATGCTCTACAAGCAGAGCGACCGCTGGCTTGGCAATCTGGCGATTGGTGAAGAAGGGCTGGCCGAAAGTACGCGAGATGCGCGGACCGGGCTGATTGAGTCGCTGCTTGGTGACAATGGCGAGCGCTCGTTTGCTGCACTCACGCGCAGGGTGTTGCGTGAGGAGCTGAAGGCGCGCACGCCGGTTCAGGCCGGCAATCTGTTGTCGGCGCTGCGCCACATGATCGGCTGGATGATCGACGAGGAGCACATCGAGCCGGATGACGACCCGACCATCGGGCTTAAGAGTGGCAAGGCAAAAGCTTCGCGCGAGAGCGGTGGCTGGGTGCCGTGGACAGAAGAGGATATGGCGAAGTATCGCGCGCGCTGGCCGCTCGGCACCGAGGCGCGGCTGATGTTCGACATCCTCCACTACACTCACCTGCGGCTCGGCGATGCCTCTCGCTTTGGATCCGCCCACCTGCAGCGGACGTTGAAGACAATGATGGTCAAGGTCGCGACCGAAAAGAGCAAGGGCCACACCACGGCGACGGTGCCCGTGCATCGCGACTTCGCGGTCTCGCTGGCGGCGGCGCGCAATGCCGCCATCTTGGGAACGGGCGAGGTCTTCACCGGCAAGCTGGTGAAGAGCGAGATCGTGCCGATGAACAAGAAGGCGTGGGCGGCAAAGTTCAAGAAGTTTGCGCGGCTGGCCGGCGTGAACGAGCGCAAAAAGAATTGCCATGGCGTGCGCAAGGCGCGCGCCGAAGTCGCGGCCTACTCGGAGTGCACGGAAGCGCAGATGATGGCGATGTTCGGCTGGCGCGATCACAAGATGCCGGCGCTCTACATCGCCAAAGCGAACCGTGACAAGCTTGCGATCAGTGGGATGGAGAAGATTGAGGCCTACGATCAAATGGAGAACATCGCCGATCTCGCGATGCCGACCGACCAGAACAGAATAGTAACTTTTGAGAGTAACCGGCGGAAAAAATCCTGAGATTTCAACGCCAAACGTGGGGGTGGTGCGCTCGGAGGGACTCGAACCCCCACGATGTTACTCACTGCCACCTCAAGGCAGCGCGTCTACCAATTCCGCCACGAGCGCTTGGGAAGGCCGGCCCGACATTGCGCCGGGCCGGATCAACGGCGCCGATGTAACAAATCGGTGGTGGGGGGACAAGGCCCGCGTGCGCGGGTTTTGGGCCCAGTGAAAGCCTGTCCGGTTTACCGGCTGCCCGGCGATTTGGGCAGCATCTGCTTGACCTCGACCGCGATCCGGTTGCGATCGACCAGCACGACGCCACTGGCGACCGGCAGGTTGTTGGCGAGCACCTTGACCTCGTCCGCTTCGGTCGCGTCGAGTTCGATGATGGCGCCGCGAGAAAGTCGCATTACCTGATGGATGGGCATGGTGGTGGTCCCGAGGACCACCATGAGATCGACGGTGACTTTATCGAGGGTTGGCACTTCAACACCGCCGCACTGGGACTAAAGAATTGCTGGTTTAGAGATGACCACGTTATGGTTAGCCAATGGTTAATGATCGCCAAAGCCTCGACCTGACGAGCTTCGCCCGCGCGACCGGCGCCGCGGTGGAGTGGCGCATTTCGGATACGCCGGTCTCTTATCCCGAAGCGCTGGCCGCGATGGAGCAGCGCGTCGCTGCGATCGCCAAGGGCGACGCGGCGGAACTGGTTTGGCTCCTGGAACATCCCCCGCTCTATACCTCCGGCACCAGCGGCAAGACCGCTGACCTGCTCGATCCCCGGTTTCCGATGTTCGAAACCGGCCGCGGCGGCCAGCTCACTTACCACGGCCCGGGCCAGCGCGTGGCTTACGTGATGCTCGATTTGAAGCGGCGACGGCCCGATGTTCGTGCCTACGTCGCCAGCCTTGAGGAATGGATTATCCGCACCTTGGCCGCGTTCAACGTGCGCGGCGAGCGGCGCGAGGGCCGCGTCGGCGTATGGGTCAAGCGGCCGGACAAGGGAGCCGGTTTTGAGGACAAGATCGCCGCCATCGGCGTGCGGCTGCGCCGCTGGGTGTCGTTCCACGGCATCGCCATCAATGTCGAGCCCGATCTGTCGCACTTCTCGGCGATCGTGCCCTGCGGCGTCGCCGACGCGCGCTACGGCGTGACGTCGCTGGTCGACCTCGGCCATCCGGTTGGCCTGGCCGATGTTGACATCGCGCTCCGGCAGGCCTTCGAGGATGTCTTTGGTGCCTCGAAATCGCGCCTGCCGGAAGCCGTGCCGTAATGGAAGTTTACGCCACCGCACGCTGCGGCGCGACGTCGAGCTTGCCGGCAATGTAGCGACACTCCTGCGACAGCCCGCCGAAGCCGTAGGCGTCGCCCCTCACTTCATCGACGTGCAGATAGCTCTCATTGTGCAGCGGCCCCAACAATTCGCCCATGCGCTCGAACATGGCCGCGAGATAGGCCGCCTTTTCGTCCTTGGTGTTGGTGCCTTCGCTGACGTGGATGTCGATCCAGTAGCTCGCGAGTTTCTGCTCCGCCAGCGATTTGCCGCCTGCGAACCAGTCGGCCGCATCGACCGATTTCACAATGATCGCGGTGACCTTGGGATCCTTGTGCAGGAACTTTACAGTGAGCTCGGTAACCGCCGCCGCAATGTCCGATTTCCGCGCAGGTGACTGGCGCGAGCTCGAATAACTAACAGTGATGAGGGGCATGATCGTTCTCCATGGTTGCGTGCGATGGTTGCGCGCTCACCTTTAGTTAGACCCCTCCTGTCATTTTGGTATGTTATCTTTACCCATAACAATGATAAGATATTGTTATGACAGTCACGCTCGATATATCAACGGTGCAGGCCTTCCTCCTGGTTGCGCGATTGCGAAGCTTCACCCGCGCCGCCGAGGCGCTCGGCACCACCCAGGCGGCGGTCAGCATGAAGCTGCAGCGGCTTGAGACAGTGCTTGGCAAGCGACTCGTCGAACGCTCGCCGCGCGCGGTCAACCTGACCGCTGACGGTGCCGCGTTTGCCGATCGCGCGCGGCTACTGGTCGAGGCGCACGATCGCGCTTTGTCAGGGCACGAGCCGGCACGCCAGCAATTGTCGCTCGGCATCTCTGATCACGCCGCGGGGCCGGAACTGGTACCACTGCTGGAGCGCCTGCACACGGTGTCGTCGCAGCTTGCGCTTGCGGTGACCATCGGCTTTTCACGCCACCTCTTGGACGCCTACGATGCCGGCGGGATCGACGCGGTCATCGTGCGGCAGGAAGGAAGCCGGCGCGGCGGCGAGAAGCTCGCCGAGGACGAATTTGGCTGGTTCGTCTCGCCGCGCTTCCCATGGCAGCACGGCGAACGCCTGCAACTGGCGACGCTGGCGCCGCCATGCGGGGTACGCGCGATTGCGGTTCGCGCACTCGACAAGGCCGGCATCGCCTGGGGCGAGGCCTTCATCGGCGGTGGCGTCACTGCGGTTGCCGCCGCCGCGCTTGCAGGCCTTGCGGTGGCGCCGCTGGCGCGGCGGATTGCGCCGCCGGGCCTGGTCGACATCGGGCCGGCGCGAGGATTGCCGCAACTCGGCGTCTCGAAGGTGATGCTGCATTCGAAGGTCAGCGACCCCGCTAAACTTGCGGCACTGCGGACGCTGGCCCGCAAAAGTCGGGTTCTGGCGGAACGAAACCCGGCACCGCACGTTTGCCCGGCTTGAGCAGGGTTTCGATGGCCAGTAAAAAAGACAAACAGCAGAGGGACTTATTCGAGAGCGAACGAGGCTTCCGGCTTCTCGTTGAAGGTGTCGCCGACTACGCCCTCTACATGCTCGATCCCAACGGCATCGTCACGAGTTGGAACGTCGGCGGCCAGCGGACCAAGGGTTATTCGCCGCAAGAAATCATCGGGCAGCATTTCTCCTGCTTCTACCCCGAGACGGACCGCGCCAACGGCAAGCCCTCCCGCGTGCTCGAAATTGCTGAGCGGCAAGGCCGCTACGAAGAGGAAGGCTGGCGCGTCCGCAAGGACGGCACCTTCTTCTGGGCCAGCGTGATCATCGATGCGATCCGTGAAGACGGCAAACTGGTAGGCTTTGCCAAGATCACCCGCGACATCACCGAGCGCCGCGAAACTCAGCTCAAGCTCGAGCAGATGCAGAAGCACCTTGCGGAATCGCAGAAGCTCGATGCGCTCGGCCAGCTCACCGGGGGCGTGGCGCACGACTTCAACAACCTCTTGATGATCATCACCGGCAGCGTCCATACGTTGAAGAAGGGCATAGGCGACAACGCCAAGTTCCAGCGCGCAGTCACCGCCATCGAGAACGCGGCAAATCGCGGCGCGTCCTTGACCCACCAATTGCTGACATTCGCGCGGCGCCAGAGCGTCAATCCGCAGCCGATCAATCCTGCCGAGAGGATGGAAGCCATCCGCCAGGTCCTAAGCACTGGCGGCGGCAGCGGCGTAAGCCTAGCGTTCGATATCGATAGCAACGTCTGGCCGGTCACGGTCGACGTCTCGGAGCTCGAGACGGCGCTGGTCAATCTCGTCGTCAATGCCCGTGACGCCATGCCGACGGGCGGCACGATCACGATCGGCGCGCACAACCGCACGGCAAGCGACGATACCGGCGACCATGTCGCCATCAGTGTTGCGGATACCGGTACCGGCATCGCGCCCGACGTCCTCAACAAGATCTTCGATCCGTTCTTTACGACCAAGCCGATCGGCAAGGGTACCGGCCTCGGCCTGTCGCAGGTTCATGGTTTCGCGCACCAGGCCGGCGGAACGGTCGAGGTTGAGAGCGAGCTCGGCAAGGGAACCAAGGTCACGGTCCTGCTGCCGCGCGAGCAACGCCAACCGACCTCCGGCGCCCGAAATCTCACGGACGCCGGCGGCAGCGGAACCGTTCTTCTGGTGGAAGACAATCCGGACGTCGCCTCTGTCAGCACCAGCCTGCTTGAGCAGCTCGGCTATACCGTTCGCCGGGTGACGGACGCCGAGACCGCGTTGCATGAAGTCGAGCTCGACGGAATCGACCTGGTCTTCTCCGACATCGTCATGCCCGGCAAGGTCGATGGCCTGAGCCTCGCACAACGGCTGAAGGAAATTCGTCCCGACCTGCCGATCCTGCTGGCGACCGGTTACAGCGACGCCGCCGCCAATGCGCGTGGCAATTTTCCGATCCTGCGCAAACCCTATGCGATTCACCAGCTGAGCCAGGCGATCGCAAACTGCCGCGGCGACGTTACTTCGCAAGCGAGGGAGCGATCCGCATCTTCCAGAGATTCCAGATACGGTCGAGCACGGCGAAGTTGATGGCGTCGGCCTTCGCGCCCTCACCCGGCGTCAGATAGTTGATATCGCCACCGAGCGCGATCGCCTGCGATTGGAGCTTTGCATTGACGTCAGTGTAATAAGCCCGGAACACGGCCATCTTGACCGACGGCCCCACGATCGCGTCGCCGTGGCCGCGCATCAAGACCACCGGCTTGTCGCTCAGCTTCTCGGCCAGCGATTTGCCGCGCGAGGGATCGCGGACCAGCATGTCGGTCTCGCCAAAATCCTTTCGGATGTCCCAGACCGGCACGCCCGCCGCCAGGAACGCCGCGTTGTGGAACATCGGCCGCAACGGCACCTCGCTCACGCCGAACGGAATGACGCCGGGCGAATGGGTGTGAACCACCGCCATGACGTCCGGCCGCGCCTTGTAGATTTCGCTGTGGATGAAGCGTTCGAGAAACAACGATCGGCCGCGGGGATCGATAGCATTGCCGTCGAGGTCGAACTCCATGATGTCATCCGCCGTGACCAGTGCCGGCGCAAGCGACCGCGACATCAAAAAATGATTGGGGTTGGTCGGATGCCGTGCGCTGACGTGACCAAAGCCGTCGACCACGCCGAACTCGGCGAGGACGCGGCTGCCAATCACGATATCCTCGCTTAGGGCGGCATCGATACCCGAAACCGGCGCCGCCGGCGTCTGCGCGTGCGTTGGCGCCAACACGGCCAGACCCAGGAAAACAGTCGGGCAAACGGCCAATAAAAGTCTCAATGTCGACGCCATCGTCGCCTCCAAGCCGACCCGCTGGTTGAACACCGATCCTAAACTGTCGGCAGCACCGAAAACCCCTGGCCCGGCCGCCGCAGATTGAGCTCTCCCGCGCCGGCCGGTTCCTCGGTGAGAGCTTCGACCCGCGCCGAGGGTGGGCCGCGCCGGCAGCGCACGATCATGTTCGCAACGATGTCGGCCGGCCCCGCAAACACTGCTTCCACGCTGCCGTCGCGGCGGTTGCGTACCCACCCCTCAAGCCGGCTCGCGAGCGCCTGATGCTCGACCCAGTTGCGGTAGCCGACGCCCTGCACCCGGCCGCGGACCGTCACATGAACGATGGCGCTGCTCATCTATTTCCCCAGCCCGAGAAAGTCGGCACTGCGTGCTTTCATGGCCTTTTCACGCGTGGCGCGGCTGGTGAGCTCGGACGACGCAAGGCCCTTCAAGTGCTTTGGCGAGGTGCCCTCGCGCAGCGCCTTCAGCGTCTCGTAGACGGCCTGGGTCGCGGCAGCGAATGGCGCATGGCCCTGCAGGGCGATCCGCACCCGCTGGGCGGCGAGATAATCGAGCGCTGTCATCTGTTCGGGCGCGCCGCCGAGCACGATCGGCAACCTGGTCGCGGCCGCGATCGCCTCCAGTTCCGACGGCGTCTTGATGCCGGTGAAAAACAGCGCATCGACACCGGTCGCTTCATAGGCTTTCGCGCGCAGGATTGCATCCGCGAGCGAAGTAACCGACGCTGCACCGGTGCGCGCCATGATCACCAGCGAGGGATCGCCGCGGCCGTCGAGCGCCGCCTTCATCTTGCCGATACCTTCATCGAGCGAGATCAGTTGCGTCTTTGCCTCGCCAAAGGCCTGCGGCAGCAAGGTGTCCTCGATGGTCAGGCCGCCGGCGCCGGCGGCTTCCAATTCCTGCACCGTGCGGCGGACGTTGAGCGCATTGCCGTAGCCGTGATCGGCATCGACCAGTACCGGAAGCGACGCAGCGCGTGACATCCGCCGCATCTGCTCGGCAAGCTCGGTGAGCGTGATCAACGCTATGTCGGGATCTCCCAGCACCGCGAGCGACGCGACCGAGCCCCCGAACATGCCGACTTCGAAACCGAGATCTTGCGCGATGCGGATCGAGATCGCGTCATAGACCGAACCCGGACGAACGCATCTCGATCCCGACAGAATCGAACGCAGTGCTTCGCGTCGTTTGCGGAAGGCCATTCAGCACCTTTTTACTGTTTTGCGGTCATTGCGGGAGCAAAGCGACGAAGCAATCCAGATTTGTCGTACCTCGCTATAGATTGCGTCGCTGCGCTCGCAATGACTGCGTTACGCGAATTCGAGAATAAGCGCGTCCACCGCCAGTGTGGCTCCGGCGGCCGCATGGATCTTCTTGACCGTGCCATCGCGTTCGGCGCGCAGCACGTTCTGCATCTTCATTGCCTCGACCACAGCGAGCGTCTCGCCGGCCTTGACCTCCTGCCCTTCGCTAACCGCGATGGACACCACGAGCCCCGGCATCGGGCACAACAATTTCTTGCCGGTATCGGCCGCAGTCGTAACCGGCATCAGCCGCGCGGAAGCCGCTTCCGCCTCGGTGAAAACATAGACCGGGACTTCCACTCCCTGATGGGCGAGCCGAATGCCGTTGGGAACGGGCCGCGCCTGCACCGCCACGATTTGCCCGTCGATGGTGCCCTGCCAGACTGGTTCGCCCGGTGCCCACGATGAGACCAGTCGATGCGGCCTGCCGGGCACGCCCTCGGCATCGATGAAGCGCACCGCGATGGCGTCGGCCTCGCGCGCGACATCGAGGGCGATCTCCTCGCGTTCCAGCCACACCGCGCGGCGGCGCTCGCGCTGCACCAACCGGCCATTCATCTGGCCGGAGATCTGCCGCTTGCGTTCGCCCAGCACGTGATCGATCGCGGCGCCCACCGCGGCCAGCCTTCGCGCGACCTCGCCTTGCGGCCGCCGCGCCGCAAACCCTGCTGGAAATTCCTCCGCGATGAAGCCCGTCGAAAGCTTGCCCTCGCGCCAGCGCGGGTGATGCATCAAGGCCGAGAGGAACGGGATGTTGTGACGGATGCCCTCGACATAGAATGCATCGAGCGCGGTCGATTGCGCTTCGATCGCGGCCGCGCGCGACGGCGCGTGGGTGACGAGCTTCGCGATCATCGGATCGTAGAAGATGGAGATCTCGCCGCCTTCCTGCACACCGGTGTCGTTGCGCACGGTGATGCCGTTCTGGTTCGCCTCCGCCGGCGGGCGATATTTCACGAGCCGTCCGACCGAAGGCAGGAAATTGCGGAATGGATCTTCGGCGTAGACGCGCGATTCCACCGCCCATCCGCTCAGGCTAATGTCTTTCTGCGCCAGCGCCAGCTTTTCACCGGCGGCAACCCGGATCATCTGCTCGACCAGATCGATGCCGGTGACGAGCTCGGTCACGGGGTGCTCGACCTGCAGCCGCGTGTTCATCTCGAGAAAGTAGAAGCTCTTGTCTTGCCCAGCGACAAATTCGACGGTGCCCGCGGAATCGTAGTTCACGGCCTTTGCCAGTGCCACCGCCTGTTCGCCCATCTTGCGGCGGGTGGTTTCATCGAGCAGCGGCGATGGCGCCTCCTCAATCACCTTCTGATTGCGGCGCTGGATCGAGCATTCGCGCTCACCGAGATGGATGACGTTGCCGTGCTTGTCGCCCAGCACCTGGATCTCGATGTGGCGGGGATTGACGATAAATTTCTCGATGAAGACGCGGTCGTCGCCGAACGAGGATTTTGCCTCCGCCTTGGCGCGGATGAAGCCTTCGGCGACTTCCGACTTCGAGTGCGCGATCCGCATGCCCTTGCCGCCGCCGCCGGCGGACGCCTTGATCATCACGGGATAGCCGATCTCGTCGGCGATCTTCATGGCCTGCTTTTCACTATCGATGACGCCGAGATGGCCCGGCACCGTTGAGACCTTTGCTTTTGCAGCGGCCTTCTTGGACTCGATCTTGTCGCCCATCGCGGCGATGGCGCCCGCGTTGGGACCAATGAAGACGATCCCGGCCTTTTGCAACGCGCGCGGAAAGGCCTCGCGTTCCGACAGGAATCCGTAGCCGGGATGCACGGCTTGGGCGCCCGTCTTGCGGCAGGCATCGACGATCTTGTCGATTAACAGATAGCTTTCGGCCGCCGCCGGCGGTCCAATCAGGACGGCGGCATCGGCCATTTCGACATGAAGCGCATCGCGGTCGGCTTCGGAATAGACGGCGATCGTCTCAATCCCCATGCGGCGGGCGGTCTTGATGACGCGGCAGGTGATCTCGCCGCGATTTGCGATCAGAATTCGTTTGAACATGTTCTTGTTTGCTTGGGCGGACCTTGGGGGCGGGGCAATCTGGCATGGCGGGCGAGAGGTAACAATTCCGTCGTACAGCAAAACGCGACCGAGGCAACGGTATATGTCCACCCCGCAGGGCTTGCGCCCTCGTCTGCCGAATATTTTCAGCCGGAATAGCTATGAAATCTTCCGCGCGCGTACGCGTGCGAAACCGCCTTCATCAGCTCGCAGACCTCCGATTCCAGATAATCGTTGGCAACGATCAGCGCGCGGATGGCGGATCGCATGTCGCCCCCGCACGCAGCGATCGCCTGCTCGACCGCTGCCTCAAGCCCGTCATCTCCTTGCGCGTTCGGCTGTGAACTCGAGGACATCCGAAGGTTCCGGGAATTGAGGTTCCGGATGATGTTCTCTTTTTGTTCTCGAGAAGTCAATCGGCCTCTTTGAGCTGTCTCAAAGAAAAACGGCCCCAGCGCCGAGGGGGACAGCGCCAAAGCCGTTTTAGGAAGGTCATCTGTTCTTGCGAACGGAAATCCAACGCGGGGCCCGCTGGATCGTTCCGGATTATTTCGCGAGGATGGGGGCCGCAGTCGTGTCCTGAAAGACATAGTGATAGATCACGAAATCAACGGCGCCGACGGTCAGCGCGCCCGCCAGCAACAGCACGCCGGCAAATATTGCGAAGTCGCGTTTGCTGAAGCCGTCGAGCATTCAGGTACCCCTGCAAGGTCAGGCCAACGCCGTGCGGGCGGATGAGAGGTCCATAGCGGACGCAAATGTTCAAATCTGGACGATCCGCCGGGGTTGCCAGGGTTAGATTCTAACCTTTGGTTCCGCCGACCGGGGTGGGATGAATAGCCATGGCTTATTAGCTATGTGAGCATCGCCTCAGAGATCGCCGGCAAGCCCGGAAGGTTCGAACGACATTTTGCCGCCCCTACCGCACGCCTCCATCTTGTCCGGGAGCATCGTCGCCCTTGCCACCGCCGGGGTCATGATCCGGCCCTTTCGTCTGCCCGAAGCGATCTGGGCCGTGGCCGGAGCCGTCGCACTGGTGGTATGCGGCCTGCTGCCGTGGGGCGACGCGCTCAACGGCATGCGCAAAGGCACCGACGTCTATCTCTTCCTGATCGGCATGATGCTGATCGCGGAGTTGGCCCGGCACGAGGGACTGTTCGACTATCTTGCGGCGTTTGCGGTCGAGCATGCGCGCGGCTCTCCGCAGCGGCTGTTTCTGCTGATCTACCTGGTCGGCACGCTGGTCACGACGCTGTTGTCCAACGACGCAACGGCCATTGTGCTCACGCCGGCGGTCTATGCCGCAACCCGCGCCGCGGGCGCGAGCCCCCTGCCCTATCTGTTCGTGTGCGCCTTCATCGCCAACGCAGCAAGCTTCGTGCTGCCGATCTCAAACCCCGCCAATCTTGTCGTGTTCGGCGAACGCATGCCGCATCTTTTGCAGTGGCTGCGCCAGTTCGCGCTGCCGTCGGTCGCCGCTATCGTCGTGACCTACATCGTGCTGCGCCTCACGCAGCACCGCGCGCTGAACGAGGGGCGAATCGAGATCAACGTCCCCAAGCCAATATTGAGCCGGGAAGGCAAACTCACCGCCATCGGCATCGGCGCGATCGGCATCGTTCTCCTGGGCGCGTCCGCGCTCGACTTTCAGCTTGGCTTACCGACTTTCATCTGTGGCGCGGTCACGGCCGCCGCCGTACTTATCCTGAGCCGGCAATCGCCCTGGCCGGTGCTCAAGGAAATTTCCTGGGGCGTGTTGCCGCTGGTCGCGGGATTGTTCGCCATGGTGGAAGCGCTGAACCGGAGCGGCGCGATCGCGGATTTGAGCGCAATGCTCCACGCCGCGGTTGCGCAATCCACTACCGGGACCGCCTGGAGTGTCGGCATCGTTACCGCCATCGCCGATAATGTCGCGAACAACCTGCCGATCGGTCTGGTCGCAGGCTCGGTCGCGGCCAGCGATCACCTTCCGATGCCGGTCGTCAGCGCGATCCTGGTCGGGGTCGACCTCGGGCCAAACCTATCGGTCACGGGGTCACTGGCAACGATCCTCTGGCTAGTGGCGTTGCGCCGCGAGGAACTGCATGTCAGCGCCTGGCGCTTCCTGCAACTCGGTTTGCTGGTGACGCCGCCGGCGCTGCTGGTGGCCTTGGCGGCGGCAATCTGGTGAGCGCGCTTTCGCGAGACACCAGCTTTGCGCATCGAGTTGGTCGGCGGCCGGCCTTTCCTCCTCAAGCTGCCAATGCGCGGCTGGTCGAACGCAGGCGGTTCGGCTTGCCGCCCGGCGGATGCCGCGGCCCGCCATCGAGCTCGTGAAGCGCCTCCAGGATTTCATCGATGGTGACTGGCGCTCTCGGCCCGGCCGGCACTCGCAGTGATCGGCAGGAAGCGATCGCCGAAGCGTCCGAAGCCCAGGACGCCAGGATCGCCCTTTTTTCCGATAGGCTGAGCGAAGCATTGGCCACCACATCTTTGGGATGCGCGAACACGGTCCCGGGATGAAGCAGCGCATCGAAGTCGAACACATTGTTGTCGGCGTTGTCGGCGGTCGTCGGCCGCATCGTTTCCTCCCATCCGGTTGACAAATCGACCTAAAGCGCGATGAGACTAAGTTAGATCGTCATCGCGCTTTAGGTTTTTGATTGAGCATGATCTTTTTGGAAAACCGGTGTCCACTTTTCCGGATCATGCTGTAGTTGCCGCGCGCGAAGGCGCGGCAACATGATTTGGCTTGCCTCACGAGCGCGGTTCAGGCGGCCTTCGCATCGATCTGGCCGACCGTTTTCGGCGCGGTGGCGCCGATTGCGATCTTGCGCGGCTTCATGGCCTCGGGAATCTCGCGCACCAGTTCGATGACCAGCAAGCCATTCTCGAAACTGGCGCTCTTGACCTCGACATGGTCGGCGAGCGTGAATTGCCGCTTGAACGGCCGTGCCGAGATGCCGCGATACAGGAAATCCCGGCCTTCCTTTTCAGCCTTGCGGCCCTCGAGCGTGAGCACGTTCTGCTCGGCCGTCAGCGAGATTTCGTCCGGGCTGAAGCCGGCCAGCGCTACCGAAATCCGGAAGCGATCCTGATCCACGCGTTCGATATTGTAGAGGGGATAGTTGTCTTCGGCGGCCTTCTGAACTTCATCGAAGGCATCGAACAGACGATCGAAACCGACGGTCGATCGCCACAGCGGAGTCCAATCATACCTCATAGCCAAATCCTCCAAAGAGCAAGATGGTACGAGCCGGCGCCGGACACCTCGACCGGCGCCCGTCTCAATCGCGGGGCCCTCGACGGGCGCCCCGGCCGCCTCGCGGCGGCGAAACAAAAATTGGAAGACCGCGAAAAAGTTTCAAGGGGACGTCGAAAAAATTTGGAATCCCCGGGCCGCGTCCAGACGAGGCCGTTTCGCTCGCGCAGGGCCTAGCGGACGCTAGCGCCTAGCGGCTCGCGACGACGCGCAGCTTTTCGACCTTATTGTTCTTCTCGGGCTTGTGCTTCTCGGGCGAGCGATGATTTTCCTTCAGCCGCTCCTGCACGGTCGGCAGTCGTTCGCCGCCGCCGGCGGCCTTCCAGTCGCCGATCAATGCCACGACCTCCCGGCGCATCGCAAACAGCCGCGTAGCGGATTCCGCGCAGTCCAGATCCTGCTTGATCTGGCCACGGATCGCCGTCTCGACTTCCATCATATCGGCTCGCAAAACACTGATTTTGCGCCGGATTTCATTAACTCTATTGTCCATGGCTCACTAGAACAAATATAGAACATATAGTCAAGACACACTACCGTGCAAGAAAGGCAAAAAATGAACGGGGTTAAAGACCGGCTGACGGACCAAATGACCCGAGCCCAGGCGTTACGACTGAGGAAGCTCAGCCAGGAGGCGTACCAACCCCGGCAGTTTGAAGAGGACCTGACCCGGGCCGAAGCGTTGCGCAGGATCGAGGCCCTGGAAAAGGAAATCGAGCTGGCAGATTCGTTCTAGCGGCTGTTCACACCGGCATCCTTCGTCCGGACAATGTTGTTTTCGGCCAACAAGCCGAGCATGCGCTCGGCCACGAATTTTTGGCCTTCGGGTGTCCAATGGCTGCCGGCTGCTAAGCCTGAATAAGCCGCGGCACGGTCGAGCAAGACGAAGGGAATGCGGCTCGACTGCAGATACCGAACGAGTTCTTCGTCGCGGTACTGGATCCCAACCAGGAATTTTGGCCCCGTTCGTCTCCACGAACTCACGTATCTTGCCGACCAGCCGCTCGGTCGGATCAGGCACAAACAGCAGCGGATGCTTGAGCTTCACATAGATCGAGGTCAACATCCGGGCGAGCCACAGATTCCGCACCAGCCAGTTTTCCTTGATGTATTGCAGGCGGATATCGGGACCGGCTGTTCGCTTTGTACCAGCGCGCCGTCGGAAGCGGTCTCGAAGTAAGGCTTCTGGATTGGTTCCGTCCAGCTACTTGCAGAGTCCGGGAAATCGGGAATAGCCCGCTGCATATCCGACGGGAATGTAACAATTCCGTCGCATAGCAGAACTAAACAAAGGCGCGTCCGAAAGGGCCGCAAAATCCGCTTCTTGCAGGGAGATGTTCATGCGCCGCGCAATCGTGCTGCTATCCGCTAGTCTGTTCACGCTGGCCGCGAGCGGGGCGTCCGCGCAAAACAACACGCCGCATAACCTGATCCTGTTCATCCCCGATGGCTTGCGTGCGCTGAAGGTCACCCCCGAAACCGCGCCGGCCATGGCCGAGGTCCGCGACAAGGGCGTCAACTTCAAAAATCCGCATTCGCTGTTTCCGACTTTCACCATGGCCAATGCCTCGGGCATGGCGACCGGACATTACCTCGGCGATACCGGAACCTTCAGCAACACGATCTTTACCGGCTACATGTCGGCCCCAGCCGATACCGTTGTCCCGTTCATTGAAAACGATGCAGTGCTCGGCGATATCGACGAGCATTTCGGCAGCGACTATCTGAACGAAGAAACCGTCCTGAAAATGGCGCGCGCGCAAGGTTACTCGACCGCAGCAATCGGCAAGGTCGGCCCGGCGCTCGTTTTCGACCATACCGACCGCGCCGACAAACCCGGCCTGCATTCGATCGTGATCGATGACTCTACCGGCGGCAAGAACGGCGTCCCCCTCTCCGATGAGACAAAGGACGCGCTGACCAAGGCCAATCTGCCGCTGGCGGCCCCCTCGCGCGGAGAAAACGGCAAAGCCGGCGATGCCAAGACGCCGGGGACCACGGTCGCCAACACCGTACAGCAGGCCTATATGGCCGACGTCGCCGCCAAGGTGGTGCTGCCGATGTTCAAGGCGCGCGGCAAGCCGTTTGTGTTGGTGTTCTGGTCGCGGGATCCTGACGGCAGCCAGCACAATCAGGGCGACAGTCTCAATACGATCACGCCGGGGATCAACGGCCCCACCTCGCTCGCCAGCATCAAGAATGCCGACAACAACCTCGCGCAATTGCGAAAAGCCCTCGACGATCTCGGGCTTGCCGCCACCACCGATGTCATGATCGCGGCCGATCACGGTTTTTCGACGATTTCGAAGGAAAGCCAGACGAGCCCTTCCGCCAAATTCAGCTACGACGATACCCCGAAGGATTTTCTGCCCATGGGCTTTGTCGCAATCGACCTCGCGAAGGCGCTGGAACTGCCACTGTTCGATCCAAACGACAAGAACGCGCGCGTCGCCGATAACGCGCACCCCAAGGCCGGCAACGGCCTGCTCGGCAAGGATCCCGCAAAGCCCGACCTCGTGGTCGCCACCAACGGCGGATCGGACCTGATTTACCTGCCCAACAACGACAGGAAGCTCGCCAAGCGCGCGATCGAGGCGTTGCTCGCCCAGGATTACGTCAGCGGATTGTTCGTTGACGACAATCTCGGCCGCTTCCCCGGCGCGCTGGCGATGTCGCAGATCGCGCTCAAGGGCAAAGCGGTGACGCCAAATCCGTCGATCGTGGTCAATTTCCGTTCCTATGTGGCTGGATGCAACGAGCCGACCAACTGCTCGGTCGAGGTCGCAGACACCGTGCTGCGCCAGGGCCAGGGCATGCACGGCAGTTTCGGCCGCGGCGACACCATGAATTTCATGGCGGCAATCGGGCCGGATTTCAAATCGGGCTATGCCGATGCGCTGCCGGTCTCTAACGCCGACATTGGCATGACCGCTGCGAAGATTCTGGGACTGACGCCAAAGCCGAAGGGCGATCTCGTCGGCCGCGCGATGACGGAAGCGATGCCCAATGGCGCAACGCCAAAGGCGACTTCAGGCTCGGTCAAATCCGAGCCGGCCGCCAATGGCCTGCGCACGGTGTTGAACTTCCAGCGCGTGGGTTCGCAGCGTTACTTTGACGCGGCGGGATTCCCTGGCCGCACGGTCGGGCTCGAGGCTGAAGGCGGCGAACAAGAGACTGCGGGAAAATAGCCCCGCCGCCTCGATCCTCGCAAAACGCGCGGACTTCTTACATCCCGATATCGAACACGTTGGGGAGTTGCGCCAGCGGCAGCGCGGCTGCGCCGACGATGGTCGCTATCGACGCCGACCGCTTGCGTGGGCGCCCAGCTTTCGATGGCGGTTTCGGGCGACAGCGCGATCGTACGCGGCGGCACCGGCAGGCCAGATTCGGAGGCTGCGTGATGCACGACGGCTTTGGCGAGCAGATCGTCAAAACGGCCGTCGTCGCTGCGCTCGGTGGCGGCCTCGTTGATCTCGAACAGGGCTTCCGCCTCGGCGCGGCTGACCGGTTGATGCTCGACCGCGCTCGCGGTCAGGATCCGCGCGCACCAGGCGGCGTCATCGGCATCGAGCGCACGGGAAAAATGGACACGGCCCTTGGTGGTCGGGCCTTCGCCGGTGATCACGCCATCACGCACGATGGTGAGCGCGTAGGCTGCGGTGTCGCGGCAGGACGGTTCGAGGACGCCGTTGGCTTCGGCGGCATTGTTCGCAGAGGCAGACATATTACACTTCTCAGTTTCTTGTTCTGGTCCAGCATTTCCACGCGGGCGTAAACGAGCGGTTAACGATTCGAAACTCGGATCGCGAGTTTTTTAGTTGGTTGCCGATTAGTCGCATTTATTGCCGCATCGGTTTCGCGAACCAGCGACCGGGGGCGGCGTGATGAGGACCATAAAAGGCGATATCGGGGCAATCGGGGATTTTACCGCCATTGGGCTTTTACGGCGATTGTGGTTATTTCGCCGCATAGGCACGGATCAAAAGAAGGTGCTAGGAGTTCCGCGTCTGGTAGAATGATCTACCCTTCTGCCTGCAAGCCGTTAACTTAGCGCCCTTGGCCGGTTATACTTGGGGTAGCAAATTTCCCTGTAGCTTGAATAACATGAGGTCGTGACATGGCACTTCAGATTGGCGCTGTCGCCCCGGATTTCGAAGCCGAGACGACCGAAGGTAAAATCAAATTCCACGACTGGATCGGCAATAGCTGGGCGCTTTTGTTCTCGCATCCCAAGGATTTCACACCCGTCTGCACCACAGAGCTCGGCGCGCTTGCCAAGCTGAAGCCGGAGTTCGACAAACGCGGCGTCAAGCTGATCGGCCTGAGCGTCGATCCCGTCGACCGGCATTCGAAATGGTCGGAAGACATCAAGGAGACGCAGGGTGCCGCGCCGAACTATCCGATGATCGGCGATACCGACTACAACGTCTCGAAGCTTTACGACATGCTGCCGGCCTCGACCTCCGGCGACCCGTTGAAGCGCACGCCCGCCGATAACCAGACGGTGCGCAACGTCTTCGTCATCGGGCCGGACAAGAAGATCAAGCTGGTGATGGTCTATCCCATGACGACGGGACGTAATTTCCAGGAAATCCTGCGCTCGATCGATTCATTGCAGATGACGGCAAAGCATCGCGTCGCAACGCCGGCCGACTGGAAGCAGGGCGAAGACGTCATCATCGCCGGTTCCGTCAGCGATGACGAGGCCAAGACGATCTATCCGCAGGGCTGGAAATCGCCAAAACCATATATCCGGATCGTGCCGCAGCCGAAATGACGGCGGCGCTCAGCTCTTCGGCACGACTATCCGGGATCAAAACCGCTGGGCACGAACGCGAACGCGCGCTCGTGCCTCGCGCAGGCTCGTAATCACCACTCTTCCGGACAGGGATCGACGATCTTCCAGAGATCTTCGCCGTTCTTGATCTTCTTCATCTCGGTGGTGAGCCCGCCATTCCTGCGGATCCAATCCTTCACCGCGCCCGGATAATACGACATCAGGTCGGAGGTGCCCTCGGTGCTCGTGACCTTGATCCCAAAGGTGAAAGCCTTGTCGTAATAGGCCTGATGGAACCCGAGGCTAGCCTTCGGTGTCACGCAGATCTTGTTCATTGGCACGATGCCGAACACCAGCGTGCAGGCCGAATTGCAGATGCCGTCGATGATGACGCGCTCGCCATGGTCGCGGATACGCTTGTACTTAGCCTTGTATTCCTCGACATAGCCGCCGTGATCGCGCGTGATGTGCAAATCGGCGCGCGCCGGTGTCCCGGCGAAAAAGCAAAGGCTCAACATGGCGAGAGGCGTGATGCGCATGGATCGGTCGAGAGAGCAGCCTGTATGACGGAAGGGCCGGTCCGTGACTGGAGCCGACCGCAGAACTTTGGCCGTACTGTGTTGGAAATTTGTTAAGCATCCACAAAAGGCCAAAAATGGGCAGGATGAGTGGTTTTTCGGCACTCCTGTCCGGCGCTTCGCGCTAGCTTAAGCGCCGAATTGACCTAAAATGGCCGTCGCTTGGTGGGATTGTCGGAGAAACAAGATGATCAGAATAGAGCTTTTCGCAGCCGCCGTCGTTTTGTCGGCAATCACGATCGCGCCCACGCTCGCGCAGGCAAGGCATCATCATCGCCACCATGCCTATCGGGACTATAATTATGGGCTGCCTTACCCGATTAGTTATCTCCACAACTACGGACCCGGCGTTGAGGCCGGCACGTTCGCCTACTACGACGTCCCCTCGACCAACCACTGCTACCAAGGCTCTGCGACCTATATAGGCCAGGACCACCAGCGGCATCCCTGCTTCTAAGGCCTGCGCGAACTGTTTCGTGCGGAAAAACAGATGGCGGCGCCGCATCCCGCGCCGCTATTCTTGTAGGCAGCTTTTCACAAAGTCCTTCCTTTGCGGACCGACGATCTTTTGATCGATCGCCTGCTTGAGGCAGTCGAGGCGGGCCTGCGCCATGCAAAGCTGCATTTGGTCCTTTTGCTCCTGGCCTTTCGATCCCTGGGAGGCGGTTTGACAGGCAAACCGTTTACCGCTCGGAACCGGCGCAGCAGCGGCGGGATTGACCGGCGCCGCCGCAGTGGATGTGGTGGATTGCGCATGAGCCGCGACCGCACAGACGAGCGCGCCCACCGCGACAAGGGCGCTCCATAGAAGTCTCATAGGCAGCCTCCGATTGAGCGGATTTTCGGGCGCCCAAGCTGAATGGGCTGTGAACGCGCGCCACCTGAAGGGCCGCCTCGACAGGCTTGAAAAGCAGGCCGCTAAATGCGAATTGGTCTGCCTGACGAGTTGGTTCGCAGCCTCTGCAACCAGAGCCAACAAGGAGGCCGGGGAGTTGGGATGCCAACCCTCTCAAAAAACTTAGGCGCTCGTAGCTCAGCTGGATAGAGCATCGGATTTCGATTCCGAGGGTCGGGAGTTCGAATCTCTCCGAGCGCACTCCAATCTCATCCACCAGAATTTTTTATTGTCCGCTATCATGTGCCACTGGCACCGAAAAAGCCTTGTCCCACAGGGGCTCGTTTGATTTCTGACGTTCGCCGTCGTCTCTGATCGTCCGCCAATACGCGCTTGAAAATTGGTCCCATAGCTTGTACCACGCTGGAAGTTCGAAGCTCCCGGGCCGGACAATGACTTAGTGGGATAAGTTCGAAGCTCCCGGGAGGCTTCGAATCGGCGACCCTCACTACCCATGCAGTACAGGCTCAACTCCAAGACCATTGAGACCTTGCCGCCCGGCA
>VAZV01000049.1 GCA_005884765.1 Alphaproteobacteria bacterium | reverse complement strand
CTACGGTCTCGATTTCATCCATCCCGAGCTTTTCACCGAAGGCGGCTGGGCGGCGCCGGGATTTGCAGCCTTCGTCTCCTCGGTGATCGAGTCCGGCGTCAGCCCCTCCGAGATGGGCGGCATCAGGGCGCGCCTCAAGGAACTCGGGCTTGAGCCCTACGACTGCCTGTCGCCGCCGCTGATGGATGCGATCGCAACCCATGTGGCGAAGTCCAGGGCCAAAGCGGCCTGACCCACGCCCTCTCGTCAGCTCTCGCTGGTCATCATTACGACCAGCAGAGCTGTCGTTTGCGCGGGGTCTTAAGCGGCCAACCTAACAACCTACGGATTGTCGGTTACACATTGATCGACAATCTTCTTATCCGCAGCCGACAATTGTTCGTACTCGATCCCCTCCCTCCCGAGACTGACGACCGACGCATAGCTACGAAGATACGTGTCCACGGGTAGCTTTTGCGAGAGACACTCGCAGAGTTTCCCGTTTGCGATTGCCATAACGCATTGGAGCTTTTTCCGATGCTTTATTGCATCGATAGCGGCCAATGCTCGTTCGAACTCGCTTACGCTCTCTAGTTGCTGGAGCGATTGCTGAGCCGAGGCATCGATTGAAGTCACAGCAGCCATGATCAAAATACCAACAAGCCGCCCAAACATTGTTGTCACCGCTCTGCAACGTAAACCTCGAGATCAGATGCCCAATCGGTAGTGGCCGTCAATAATCGCCATCAAGGAAACCATCCGGCTCCACGCGGCTATTTGAGTTGATGGGACATTGCGTAGGTCTCCAAGGTGGCGGGAAGTGGCGGGATTTCGGAACTGGTCTCGCCACCAACCGAAAGAATCGGGTTGTTGCAAAGCGTCGATTCAACGGTGATCAACCATCGCCAAGTTATCGATCCAATTGGCTCACCGAGACGATTGGCAGGTCAGATGGCCGCCACCATCCAGTCTTGGGGTGGTCGCGTCCCACAATCCAGCCCAATCGCCTCTCAGTGCGTCCTGAACCTGGCTTGACACTCGCCTGCCTTGTTCTCATTATGTTCCCATCAAAAAACTCGTGAAACGTCATAGGTGAACGGTCGGGATGGCAACCACAGCCACCATCCTCCATGCAGACCTGGATGCCTTTTACGCCTCGGTCGAGCAGCTGCTCGACCCTTCGTTACGCGGCAAACCCATCGCCGTCGGTGGTGGGGTTGTGCTTGCCGCGTCCTACGAAGCCAAGGCCTTCGGGGTGCGCAGCGGCATGCCCGGACGGGCCGCGCGCGAGCTCTGTCCGCAACTCACTTTTGTCAGCGGCCATTTCAAGGACTACCAGCGGCTAGGCGACGCTGCCATCAAGGTGATCGGCGATTTCACGCCGCTGGTCGAGCGGATTTCCATCGACGAGGCCTTTGCCGACGTTGCGGGCTGCACCCATCTGTTCGGTCCACCTGCCGAAATTGCAACGGCAATCCGCCAGCGCGTGCGGGCGGAGCTTGGCCTTCCGATCTCGGTCGGTGTGGCGCGCACCAAGCATCTGGCAAAAATTGCCTCGCAAGTGGCCAAGCCCGACGGGCTGGTGGTTGTCGATCCCGACACCGAGCTGGAATTCCTTCATCATCTGACCGTCGATCTGATGTGGGGAGTGGGTCCGGTCACGAAGGCGCGGCTGGCCGAGATCGGCGTGCTGACGATCGGGCAGTTGGCAAAGACACCGGGATGGTCGCTCGAGCGGTTGCTCGGTCCTGCGGCAGGAGAGAAACTCACAGCGCTGGCGTGGAATCGCGATCCACGGGAAATCAAGGCTTACCGCCGGGCGCGATCGGCAGGGGCACAGTCGGCGATTGGCAGGAAGCCTGCCGAAGAGCGGGTTTTTCGACCCACGCTGTTTCACCTTGCGGACCGAATTGGCACCCGGCTCCGGGCCAAGTCCAGGCCTGGCCGAACCGTGACGGTCCGCGTTCGCTTCGCCGACCTGAACTCAACCACGCGCTCGGTAACCCTCGATGCGCCGATCTCCGCAACCGTGATCGTCGCCGAACTCGCCGAGGAACTGGTGCGCGCGGTCCTCGCAGATCACCCGGACGAGAAGTTCATCTCGCTACTGGCGATCTCTGTGTCGCATCTCGAGGAACACTGGGATCTGGAGCTAGAACTCCCGCTTGGACTTCAAGATGAAATGCGCCGCCCCGGCACGAAAATAGGCATGGCACGTTGGACGGCCGACTGTGCCGTCGACAAGATCCGCGATCGCTTCGGATGGGATGCTATCGGATACGGCTCGGTAGCGCTGGGCATTTCTCGTTCCGTTCCCGACGAGTTTCGCAAGCTCGCCGAAAAGGACCTGTGACGATCACCCGGGCTACGCAACGGCATCGAAAGCGTATTCACGGACACGACAACCGATGATATCAATAGGTGCATAGCAATATTTTATTTTAGCGGTTTTTTTGGAGAAGCATGATGAAGTCGAGGACTCATTTTGCGACGTTGGAAATTATGTGTCGTGAACGGGCCGCAGTCGCCAAGAAGGAAATGGAATACTGGCTCACAGAAGCCGAGGAATGGCGAAGACTTAAGCTATCTCCCGACCACCTCGCGGGGAGAATTCCAGTCCAGCTCGATTGGTGCCCAGACCCCAATGGTAATTGAACGCGAATGATCTCTTGAGCCGGTGGGGACCGCTGAAGAGAATACGCCCCATTCCGGGGCTAGGGCCTGCCGGAACGAGGCGAAGTGTGGAGTCTTCAGATTCGGTCAACGAGCGCTCGTTGACGAACGCCAAATGCGTTTCTGATTCGGGCGAGTTGGCGGCGATATCGAGCCGAAGGTCCGGATCAATCGAGTTGAGTTTGCGTGCCCGCGCGCTAGGCCGCGGAGTGATGATCTCAGAGCTTCCAGGGGGCGAGCCCATCGGGGAACGTCGCCTCCGGCCGCGGCGCCAAGAAGGCCGGCGCTAAATTTCGTCAGACTCGCGCCATTTCATCCACTGACTCACCGGTAGGAGCGGTCAAGGGTTTGGTCGGCCGGAGACCCATGTCTGGATGACCTCAAACTTGCTGCTGAAGGCAACAAGGTCGGCACGATAGCCCGGCACGATCGCTCCAAGCTCAGACGCCAGGCCCAGAAATGTGGCCGGGGTGCGCGAGGCCATTGTGAGCGCGTCGGCAATGTCGACCCCGAGCAACGCGACCGCATTGTGCACCGCCTGCATCATCGTCAAGTGCGCGCCTGCGAGCGTGCCATCAGGAGCAGTCAAGCGAGTTCCCCGCAGCGTAATGTGTCGCCCCTGCAGCAGGAAATGCCGCAGATCCGTGCCAACCAGGGGCATCGCGTCTGTGATCAGCATCAGGCGATCGCGCCCCTTGCAACGCATGGCGACGCGCAAACTCAAGGGGTCGACGTGAAGGCCGTCGCAAATGATCCCGGCAAATAGCCGTTCGTCGTCGAGCGCTGCACCAACCACGCCCGGCTCGCGGGCAGTCAGCTGCGACATGGCGTTAAACAGGTGCGTGACAGCGCTCAGCCCGCGATCCGCCGCCTGCGCAATTTGCATTGCGGTTGCCTCGCTATGGCCGGCCGAGACCCGCAGTCCGGCTCTGACGAGATCGTCGATCACCGATGGCGGCACGCATTCCGGGGCGAGGGTCACAATGCTGCGACCGCAGTCTCCGAAGCTTTCCATCGCGGCAAGATCGCGCGCGCTCAGTGCGCGAATCTCAGATTCAAGATGGATACCCTTGCGAACTTTGTTGATCGCCGGGCCTTCCAGATGAAAACCGAGTACGCCGGGAATTTGCAACGAGCCCTGCGCAATCGCAGCAAGCCGCTCGATCATATCGGTGCGATCGGTGATCAGCGTCGGCAGACAACCTGTAGTCCCCGTCCTGCGGTGGGCTTCGACAATGCGGCGCACGCCGGCCTCGCTCGGGTCATCGTTAAGGAGAACGCCGCCACCGCCATTGACCTGGATATCGATGAAGCCGGGCGCGAGAATCGCGTCGGAGGTAAGCGCGATCATGCCCGGCGATGGGGCCTCTCCGAAGCTGACGTTCTGGATGAGGCTGCCGGAAACCGTGACCAGCGCCGGCCCTCGCATGGCCGTCCCGTCGAACAGTTGCGGTGTCGCGATCGTGAAAGGTGCTAGGGCGTCCATGAGGTTCATCGCGCATTTGCTGCGTGTGCCAGTCTAGCATGGTAAAGTGCTGCCGCACGAACCCAGGACCGCGGCTAGTTCCTTTGGACACGGCTGTGCCGAAGGCTCTGATGGACCCGGAACCAAGTTCTCCGCGTTGGAGTGGCATGGCGACGCAAAGCACCTTGTATCTCGGCGTTGACGGCGGTGGCAGCCGCTGCCGCGCTCGCATCGAGGATGAAGATGGTACCGTGCTCGGCGAGGGCGGCTCGGGGCCGGCGACGACACGGCTGGGCATCGACGAGGCGTGGCAGTCGATTATGCGAGCGTGCATGGCCGCGACGGAGCAAGCAGGGTTAGTGCGCGAGGATTTTGCGTTGATCCACGCAGGCATCGGACTTGCCGGTCTCGCGCGCGAGGGCGCCGAAGCGGCTCTCAAGCAGATTGCGCATCCGTTCACGTCGCTTCGCTTCGTCAGCGATGGATTGGCTGCCTGTCTCGGTGCCCATCGTGGCGAGGACGGCGCCATCGTTGTCGCCGGGACCGGTTCGATTGGCGTCGGCCTGCTCGGCGGCCACGAACTTCGCTTTGGCGGATATGGTTTTCCCATCTCTGACGAGGGTAGCGGCGCCGACATCGGATTGCAGGCAATCAGGCTCGCGCTCTGTGCGGCGGATCAGCGCGCCGAGGCATCGCCGCTGCTCGAGGAAGTGCTCGGTGCCTTCGATCATGACCCCAGCCGGGTGGTGGCGTGGTCCGAACGGGCGACCGCGACGGATTATGCCGCCTTTGCGCCGATGGTGCTGCGGCATGCGACCCAGGGCGATCCGATCGGCCGGCGCATCGTCGAACGCGCAGCTGATGCGATCGGCGATCTCCTTGATGTGTTCTTGCGGCTTGGAATTGACCGTCTGTCGCTGGTCGGCGGACTGTCGGAGGCAATTGCGGGATGGTTGACGCAAGATCTGCGCAGCCGCCTTACCCCTCCGCAAGGTGATGCGGTCGCCGGCGCGTTACTGGTGGCGCGAAGGCGCGTTACCGTGACGGACACGCCGGCCAGAAGCGAACTAGTTCCCAAGTTCCGCGTTCCAAAGCCGTGAGAGGAATGGATCGCGCACACGAGTACTGAAGCACATGGCTACTGAACATGGCTACTGAAGACGTCGACCCTCGCTTTGTTGATCTCGATGCATGGTCGCTGCCCTCCGCAATGGAAGCGATGTGGGAGGGCCAGCTCGCAGCGGTCGCCGCCGTAGGGCGCGCGCTTCCCGCCATCACCGCGGCGACACATGCGGCAACAGAAGCGCTCGGCGACCACGGACGCCTGGTCTACGTTGGTGCGGGCACCTCGGGGCGGGTCGCCGTGCAGGACGGAGCGGAGCTGCCGCCGACTTTCGCCTGGCCCCCGGAGCGGTTGCGTTTCATCATCGCTGGCGGGGAGGGCGCATTGATCGCAAGCGTCGAAGGCGCTGAAGACGATGTTGCCGATGCCGTCAAACAGATCGATGATGTGCGGCTGTCTCCGCACGACGTCGTGATCGCGGTTGCTGCCAGCGGCACGACGCCATTTACCGTGGCCGCGCTGCGACAGGCAGGCACGTACCGCACTGTCACCATTGGCGTTGCCAACAATCCCGGTACTGCGCTGCTCGCATCAGCGAAATATCCGGTGCTGGTCGAGACGGGGCGAGAACTGATAGCCGGCTCGACCCGGATGAAAGCCGGCACGGCGCAGAAGGTCGTGCTCAACTTAATATCCACCGGCATCATGCTGCAACTCGGCCGTATCTTCCGCGGCATGATGGTCAACATGCAGACCACGAACACGAAGCTGAAGCGCCGTGCGGAGCTGATGGTTGCTCAGATCGCCGGCTGCGACCAAGCGCAGGCTGCTTGCGCCCTCGAGCAAGCCGAGGGGGATATCAAGCTGGCCACACTCCTGGTGTTGGGCTACGACAAGGCCGAAGCCGAAGGCATTCTCGCGAGCCATAAGGGCAACCTCCGACGCGTATTCGCTGATCTCACTCACGGTCCCAGCGAGTAATGCCGGACAACGGGCGTGTGAGCTGAGATGGAGGTTGTGAACGATGGTTCAGTCCGCTTGTTCCGCGATGGGGCGAGAGATTTGCGAAAGCGCGGATGTCGTCTCGCGGATCGTCGGCAACCGCCGTGCCGTCGCCGAGATTGCCGGACGCCTGGATGTTGGCGCCGCGCCGCTCGTTGTCCTGTGCGGTCGCGGAAGTTCAGGTCATGCCGGAGTTTTCCTGCGCTATCTCATCGAAACCAGGCTTCACCTGCCGGTGTCCGCCAGCGCTCCATCGGTGATCACGGCGTTTCGCAGGCCGCTGACGTTGCGGAATGCGCTGTTCATCGTGATCTCGCAATCGGGGCGCAGTCCTGATCTGGTCGCGGCAACGCAGTCCGCACGTGCGTCGGGTGCTCGCACGGTCGCGATCGTCAATGCGGTACCCTCGCCGGTCGCCAACGCCGCCGAGTTCGTCATTCCGATCGAAGCCGGGCCTGAACATTCGGTCGCCGCGACCAAGACTGTGGTCGGCTCGATGGCGGCAGGTGCCGAGCTCATAGCGGAATTGGCCGACGACATGGCTCTCAAGTCGGCACTTGATCGCCTACCGGAGCGGCTTCACCGCGCGCTGACGCTCGATTGGTCCGAAATATCCGGTGATCTCGCCAGCGCATCCGCTGTGTTTGTTACTTCGCGCGGCCTGGGCCTGAGCTCGGCTCGCGAAATTGCGCTGAAACTTGCCGAAATCCTGCGACTACCGGCGCTTAGTTTCAGCGCCGCCGAGCTGCAACACGGTCCACGCGCGGCATTGTCATCGAAAACACCGGTCATCGTATTGCGACTGATGGACGAAACGGCTGCCACGGTGGATGCGGTGGCGAGCGAGCTGCGCGCGCGCAAGATTGCCTTGCATCTGTGTGGCGGTCCGCGCAGCACACTGCCATGGCTTGGCGATGACGATCCTACAACCGACGGAATCACCATGCTCGTTCCGGCCTATCGCCTAATCGAACGCATCGCCCGCGAGTGGGGATTTGACCCGGATCGTCCGCCGCAGCTGAGCAAGGTTACCGAGACATTCTGATCTTTGGTCTCGGGCACGAGCGAGATCGTCTTGCCGGTGCATATCCCGTGGCTGATGATTCCGTCGTCAAACGCCGCCTGGCTGAACGTAGCAAAAGACGTAACTGCTGCCGCTCAAGAACAGGATGCCGTGGCCGGTGGGATTCGATTCGTCCCACTTCAACTTGCTGTTTGGAACCTCGATCTCGGTCCCGACCTCAACATGAGGCCGCCCAAGCGGCTCATCCGGCCTGTCGTCGGTTATCGTGACGTAGGTCTTTCCATTTCTGACGTGGATCTCGTCTGCCCAGTATGCGTCGGCTTCGCCGCAGCAGCTCGACGTCGGAACGTCCGGCCGCATCAACGCTTGGTACCATTTACGAATAGCGGGATCGACCTTCTCCCACTGCCCAAAGTCGCGGGCATTGACCACGCCAATCACGCAAGCGAACGCCAGGCTAAGGACGATGCGCTTCATGTCGCACTCCTGAGGTTTTCGGCAAATTTTGTGAAAGCAATGTTCGTGCCGCGAATCAGATAGACTCGCAGTCTAAAGAGAAGCCCGCGCAAGCGCGCGCAAGCCGTGCGCGGGACGCTAATCCGTTCGCTCTTGTTTGATGATGCGGATCGGAAAATTCTGATAAGCGCAGCTCGCGCGCTTGCAACGCAAGCGTCAGGTCGCGAGGTATGCGGCGCTACGTCCGATTATTACTGCGCGCGATTATTTAAGCAGTCGCATTAATTTCTGACCGGCTTTTGTAGTGAGCTCCTTCGCATCCAGCGTGCCGTCGCGGTCGGCATTTGCTGCATTGAAACGCTGCTCGACGACGGCCAGATACTCGTCCTTCGTCAAGGTCCCATCGTGATCGGGATCAGCAGCAGCCAACTCGTTTGCGGTCAACCTGCCGGCGAGTTCTCGCCTGTCGAGCGTGCCGTCGTGATCACGGTCTAGTCTATCGAACAACGCGGACGCTGCTTTTTTGGCCTCCGCCAGGTCGACGGTGCCGTCGTTGTCTGTGTCCAATCCTTGAATTGGACCAGGGCGGCTCGATCTTGCGAATGCGGCCAGGGGGCTTCCGATCAAAGTTGCGCCAGCGAAGGCGCGTAGAACGGTGCGTCGTGACATCATTTGAGGATTCTCCCAGTTCAGTTTCTGGTGATGGCGAGCTTGCCTCCAATTTGTCTTGGTGCTGCGCACGGAAGTTATAAGTTATCTGCAACATTATCTGACACAAGTAACGGCGGCGCTGGTTGTTGGTCGTGGTGGCCACCGGCCACGTTGCTGCAAAGCAGCAACTCGCTGCTTTTTTCAAAGACAGTAGGTGATGAGAATGCCCAGCCCACCAGCGAACGAGGATGAGTAGAGAGATCGGTTCGGAGGAACACACGAGGTTGGCAGGCGCTAGAAATATGGAACTCGCCTGCCTTAAGAAGGATCCGAAGGCATCGCGAAGGACGAACGGCCAAATATTTCGGAGGTGGCCCGCATAGCTGCGCGTGGTCGCCCGGTTCTGAGGACACGTTGCAACCGACGGTCCACCTCCGCCGAAATTGCGAAGTTATCGCAAGCGGTTATTTGCGAGCCGCGCAGGCGTACATGTTGATTTCCATGCCCACCGGAACTTCGACGATTTTTGGAGCCTTCCAAGCCATTTTTAGATCTCCCTTTGCACGGAACGACAGGTTACCTCACCCCATGACGATAGGACTCCGCCCAAGACGGCGCAAGCAGACATTGTGCATCGAATGTCTTGAAAACTGCGCCCACTAGTTCAGCGGCACGATGGAATAGACCATTGCGATGGGCAGGCCCACGCGCCAGCACTGTCACTTGAGTTTGCATTTGGTCTCGGGGCGATCGAGACCTAGCGTATCAAGTGTCGATACCTGGTGCAGAAATCCCTCCTGAGGCGACACCGACACAGTATTCCTGCCGTCGAACAGCAGGATGGGTTGCCGTAGCTGCAAGTTCCAGTCGCGAATAGTGAGCTTTTGGCCTTTGAAGGCCGCCACCGAAAAATCCGCCCCCTTCATGTAGGCGAGCATCTTGCCTGGATCGCTGGACCCGGTTCGGCTCGCCGCTTCGCCGACCATGCGAACCGCCGTCCAAACCTGGATGTCATGTGCGGTCATCGACCGCTGGAACTTTTTTGTGAAGCGGTTCTGCAACTGCACAGCGCCCCATTGATCGAACGCTGCGTCCCATGTGGTCGGCACCAGTCCGGCCGAACCGGCGACCGGACGAGGATCCCACGTCCGGTACGGCAGGTAGCCCGCAAAGACCTCGCTTTCGTCCGCCGCGACCAGCACATCGTGGTCGGGGGCGCCTTGCGTTACCACGGGCATCTGCCGCTGAATCTCGGCGACGCCGCTGTCGGTCCGCCGCGCGCCGCCGGTGTCCTTGAATACCCGCTCCTCGACGATCTTGGCGCCGAACCGTGTCGCGGCATGGCGCAGCGCTTCGGCGAACAAGCCGTCACTTTCGTGTGAGCCGCTGATCAGCATCCATTTGCGCCATTTCTTCCAGACCAGATATTGCGCGAGCGCGTCGGCCAGCATGGAACGTGTCGGAGCAACGTGAAAGACGTTGGCGCGACAGTCCTGCTCCCGCAGCCGTTCATCCGTCGCAAATGCGTTGACCAAGGTCTCGCCGCGCACTTTGCCGGCATCGGCGATTTTCAGCAGCCGATCCGCATCGAGGCTCGTCACGATGAACGATGCGCCCTGGTCGGCGAGCGCTTGCATCGCCGCAACCGGATCGTCATTCTCGCCAAGCAACTTGTCGAGCAGCGTGTAACGCTGATTGAGGAAGCGGCCCGTCGCATTGTCGTCTTCGATCGCCAACTGCCCGCCGGCAAGGCCATCGTTGGCGGCCGGCACATCGATCAGCGATACCCTGATCCTTGATGGAGCCTGATGGAGGTAGCCGATCTTGATTTCAGGCGGTTGATCGCACAGGCCGATTCCGTAGAGAGCAATGAGTGCGAGGGTCCCAATCAGAAGGCGGAGCAAATCAAGCCTCCCAGGCAATATCAGGACATTCCACATCACCGATCGCGCCGCAACATCGCCCGACGTTCATCCCATTTGAGCTTTCAGGCTACTCCAATTATCGTCTGGCGCAAGGAATGCAAAGCCGTTTCCGGGAGACTTCAAATTGCGGTGCTGGTCTGTTCATTACAACGGTGCGCAATAGGTGGGCTGACACGATGGAGAATGCCACATGTTGAATTGGCGCGGTGTGATGGTATTCGCCCTTTCTCTGCTCGGCTTCCTGCTCAGCTTCGATTCGGCCGACGCGTTCCTTGCATACGTTTCCAACGAGAAGGGCAATTCGATCTCTGTCATCGACACCGAAAAAATGGAAACCATCGCAACCATCAAGACAGGGCAGCGACCGCGTGGCATCGAAGTTTCCCGGGACGGCAAATTCGTCTTTGTCGCACTCGGCGACGATGACGTGATCCAGGTGTTCGACACCAAAACCCGCAACGATGCCGGTGGGCTGCCGTCCGGTGCCGATCCCGAGCAGTTTACGCTCGATCCAGCCGGAAAGCTTCTGTACGTCGCCAACGAAAACGACGCGATGGTGACCGTCATCGATCTGGAGAAACGCTCGGCGCTTGGCCAGATTTTGGTTGGCACCGAACCCGAAGGCATGGCGGTCAGCCCGGATTCCAAGATCTTGATATGCACGTCCGAGACGACAAGCATGGTGCATTTTATCGATACCGCAAGCCGCGAGATCGTCGGCAATTTGCTGGTCGGTTCCCGGCCGCGGTTCTCGGCCTACAAGTCCGACGGGTCGGAGCTATGGGTGACGTCGGAAATCGGTGGGAGTCTTGCGATTATCGATCCGGCAACGCGGCAGCTCAAGCAGACCGTGTCCTTCGAAATCCCGGGCCTGCGGTCGGAGGCGATCCAGCCGGTCGGCATCAATATCACTAAAGACGGCAAACTCGGCTTCGTCGATCTCGGGCCTGCCAACCGGGTAGCGGTGATCGATGGCGTCACGCATGCTGTCCTAAAATACCTACTGGTCGGGCAGCGGGTTTGGCACGGGGCGTTTACTCCTGACGAAAAATACCTCCTGGTCGCCAACGGCGTCTCGAACGACGTCTCGGTCATCGACGTGGCATCGTTGCGGGTGATCAAATCCATCCAGGTTGGTGAATTGCCATGGGGTGTTGCATTCGGCCCGAACTGACCACGGCATTTGCGCGCACCTGCGGTATCAAATCCGCCGCTTCTCGTGGCCGGGATAGTCGCAACTCCACTTGGTGGCGACCCATTCCGGATGCCTGCCGATCCACTCGGCGATGTAGGGCTGCGCTGCCATCACGCATTGCCGGAGCGAGCCGTCCCAGGAGAACTGAAGATACTTTTCTTCGCAATTGGCCGGATTAGCGATGGCGCAGACGGTCAGGATGATTTCAATCATTCCCTTGTGTCCTTATTTTAAAGCGAAATCCCAAGGTGGTACGCTGGATTGATAGGCGCGTTTCAGATTTCGGCAAAATTTTGTCCTCGGATACATCGATGACTCCCACCCCGGCCGCCAAGAGAGACAACAAGCGGTGGCGGTGGGCAGGTTGGTTGCAAGACACAGACAGCATGTTGCGCCTCGCCGGATCGGCGGCTGTGTGGATTACGCTGCCGCATTGCAAACCTGCGTCAAAATGTCGGACCGCAAGCTGTTGGTGATCGCTGCATTTGTTCGTCGCTGGATGCAAGGTGCGCAAGATCACCGGCCTTGACAATGAACGCGAGCGTGCAATGTTTCAAAAATCCCAGATGATTTGCTGAAGACGCAAAACGCGATGGGAGCGTTACATTATAACATCGACGGCCACGTCGTGTTGCCGGTCAGCGACTTGCCCAATGGACGCTTGAACAATTTTCAAAAGCTGTAAATTCCAAGCTGAAACAAAAATAATAAGGCTATTTGCAAGGCTATTTGAGTGAGTGGGAGGAAGGGCAAATGAAGACACGCGCCGCTGTTGCATTTGCAGCCAAGAAGCCGCTCGAGATCGTTGAACTGGATCTGGAGGGCCCCAGGGCCGGCGAGGTCCTGGTCGAGATCAAGGCAACCGGAATTTGCCACACCGACGCCTACACGCTGGACGGTTTTGACAGCGAAGGAATCTTCCCCTCGATCCTGGGCCATGAGGGGGCCGGCATCGTCC
>VAZV01000141.1 GCA_005884765.1 Alphaproteobacteria bacterium | reverse complement strand
TCGTGGATGGTCTGCAGCGCGCGCGCGTCGGGGCAAAGGTGACCCCGCATGTCGCGCAGGCTGCTCCTGCCGGCGGCAAGACATGAACCTCGGTCAGCTTTCCATCAACCGGCCAATTCTGGCGATGGTATTATCCATCGTGCTGCTGATTGTCGGCGCCATCGCCTACACGACGCTGCCGGTTGCCGAATATCCGGAAGTGGTGCCGCCAACCGTCGTTGTCACAGCGCAATATCCGGGCGCTTCGGCCCAGACCATTTCCGACACGGTCGCAGCTCCCATCGAGCAGCAGATCAACGGCGTCGAAGACATGCTGTATCTCTACAGCCAGGCGACCTCGAACGGCCAGCTCACGATCACGGTGACCTTCAAGCTCGGCACCGATCTCGACAAGGCGCAGGTGCTGGTGCAAAACCGCGTCGCGATCGCGCAGCCGCAATTGCCGGAAGAGGTGCAGCGCAACGGCGTCGTCACGCGCAAGAACAGCCCGGACATCCTGATGGTCGTGTTCATGCTGTCGCCCGACGACAGCCTCGACCAGCTCTATATATCAAACTACGCGCTGCTGCAGATTCGCGACCAGTTGCTGCGGCTCAACGGCATCGGCGACATCCAGATCTTCGGCGCCCGCGATTACTCGATGCGGCTGTGGCTTGATCCCGACAAGATCGCAACCCTCGGTATGACGGCAAGCGACGTTTTGGCCGCGATCAGGGCCCAGAACCTGCAGATCACGGGTGGCCAGCTCGCCAGTCCGCCGATCTCCGACCGCGCCTTCCAGCCCAATCTCACCTTCACGGGACGGCTGAGGGACGTGTCGCAGTTCGAGGACATCGTCGTCAAGGCAGGCAGCGACGGCCGCACCGTGCGGCTGCGCGATGTCGCCCGGATCGAATTAGGCGCGCTGGACTATTCCACTAACAGCTTCATGTTGCGGAAGACCGCGGTCGCGATGCTGGTGACGCAGCGGCCGGGATCGAATGCGCTTGCTACGGCAAAGGGCATTTCGGACACCATGGCGAAACTGAAGGCAAGTTTCCCCAAGGGGCTCGATTACAACATCGGCTACAACCCGACCGAGTTCATCGCCCAGTCGATCCACGAGCTGATCAAGACCATCTATGAGGCGATGATCCTGGTCGTGATCGTCGTGCTGGTGTTTTTGCAGGGCTGGCGGCCGGCGATTATCCCGATCGTTGCGATTCCGGTATCGCTGGTCGGCACCTTTGCGGCGATGGCCGCACTCGGCTTTGCCATCAACAATCTCACGCTGTTCGGCTTGGTGCTCGCGGTCGGCATCGTGGTGGACGACGCCATCGTCGTGGTCGAAAATGTCGAGCGACATCTTGCGCACGGCTTGAGCCGGCGCGATGCGGCGTTAAAGACGATGGAGGAGGTCGGCGGCGCGCTGGTGTCGATTGCGCTGGTCCTGTGCGCGGTGTTCGTGCCGACTGCATTTCTTGGCGGCATAACAGGGCAGTTCTTCCAGCAATTCGCCGTCACCATTGCGGTCGCGACGGCAATCTCCTGCTTCTGCTCGTTGACGCTGTCGCCGGCGCTTGCCTCGCAGATTCTAGTTCCGCACGAGGAGAAGCGGCCTCCGGCCGCCTGGAATCTGATCGGGCGTGGCTGGGAGAAATTCACCGGGCTGTTCAACCGCGGCTTCGATTGGGCCTCCCATCGCTATGGCGGCGCCGCCGACTTCGTGATCCGGCATCGCGCCGTGATGCTCCTGCTCTATGTGGCATTGATCGGCAGCGCCGGCTGGCTGCTCGCGACCACGGCGCAAGGCTACATTCCGGCGCAGGACCGCGGCTATGTCATCGTGTCGGCGCAGCTGCCGGGCGCGGCGTCGCTGGCGCGCACCACCGAGATCGTGCGACAAATCGAGAAGACCGCGCTCAATACGCCGGGCATCATACGCGTGGCGGCCTTTGCCGGTCTATCGGGCGCCACGCGCACGCAGGCGAGCAACGCAGCCGCGCTGTTTCCGGTATTCGAGGAGCCGGAGGTGCGGCTGAAGAAGGGCCTGACCGCCGCAGTAATCACCGCAGAGCTGCGCAAGCGGCTTTCCGCGATCCAGGGCGCATTCATCATTGTCATTCCGCCGCCGCCGATCCCCGGCATCGGCACCGGCGGCGGCTTTACCATGCGCATCCAGGACCGCCAGGGCCGCGGACCCCAGCTGCTCGCCGCCGCGAACGACGAGCTCGTCAACGCCGCGCGCAAGGCGCCGGGGCTGACGTCGGTGTTCTCGCCTTTCACCGCCAATACGCCGCAGGTGTTCGTCGACATCGACCGCATCAAGGCGCAAAAGCTGAGCGTCCCGATCCAGAACGTCACCGACGCGATCGAAACCTATTTCGGCTCGGCTTACGTCAACGACTTCAACATTCTGGGCCGCACCTATCATGTCACCGCGCAGGCCGACCTCACCTTCCGCAAGGAGACCGCGGACCTCGCGCGCCTGCGCACCCGCAACGCCGCCGGCGACATGGTGATGCTCGGTAGCGTCGTGAACTTCCGCGACACCTCCGGCCCCGATCGCGTGGCGCGCTACAACCTCTATCCCGCAGCCGAGCTGCAGGGCGAGGCGCTGCCCGGAATCAGCTCGGCGACCGCGATCGCTACGATGAAGCAGATCGCGGATGGAACGCTGCCGAGCGGCTTCTCCTATGAATGGACCGACCTGTCCTATCAGCAGGTCACCAGCGGCAATGCGGGCTTGCTCGTGTTTCCGATCTGCGTGCTGTTCGTGTACCTGGTGCTGGCTGCGCAATACGGCAGCTGGAGCCTGCCGTTTGCCGTCATCCTGATCGTGCCGATGTGTCTGTTCGCTGCGACCATCGGCGTGCGGATCATGGGGCAGGACGTCAATATCCTCACGCAAATCGGCTTCGTGGTGCTGGTCGGGCTTGCCGCAAAGAATGCGATCCTGATCGTGGAGTTTGCGCGCGACATCGAGCTCGAGGGTAAGAAGCGGCTCGATGCCGTGATCGAAGCCTGCCGGTTGCGGCTGCGCCCGATCCTGATGACGTCGTTTGCTTTCATCCTCGGCGTGCTGCCGCTCGTGGTCTCGACCGGTTCCGGATCGGAGATGCGGCAGGCGGTCGGCGTCGCCGTGTTCTTCGGCATGTTGGGGGTGACCCTGTTCGGCCTGATCTTCACGCCGATCTTCTACATGGTGGTCCGCAACCTGGCCGATCGCGGAAAGCCGGAAGAAGCAAAGCCTGCGGCCTAGGACGCCCGCCCTGCAACTCCTCAATACTATTGGCCTATTTGAAATAGATGGGCAGCGGCAGGGTTATAAAATATAGCTTTGCTCATCACGAGAAACGGCCGGAGGCAATTATGAAATCGGGATTGTTGGCGCTCATCTCTGTGGGCGGTCTTTTCCTTGCCGCGCCCGCGTCGGCGCAAGGCGTCAAGATCGGCATCTTGAACGACCAATCCGGTGTTTACGCCGATTACGGCGGCAAATACTCGCTTGAAGCAGCCAAGATGGCAGTTGAGGATTTCGGCGGCGAGGTGCTCGGTCAGAAGATCGAAATCGTCACCGCCGACCATCAGAACAAGCCCGATCTCAGCGTCAGCATCGCGCGGCGCTGGTACGACGTCGAAGGCGTCGATATGATCACCGAGCTGACGACCTCGTCGGTGGCGCTTGCGGTCCAGGAACTTTCCAAGGAAAAGAAGAAAATCGACATCGTCGTGGGTGCGGCGAGCTCGCGCCTGACCGGTGACGCCTGCGCGCCCTATGGCTTCCATTGGGCCTACGACACCCATGCGCTTGCGGTCGGCACCGGCGGCGCGCTGGTGGAGGCCGGCGGCAACACCTGGTTCTTCCTGACCGCGGATTACGCGTTCGGTTACGCGCTTGAAAAGGACACCACTGACATCGTCAACGCCAAGGGCGGCAAGGTCCTCGGCTCGGTCCGCATTCCCTTGAACTCGTCGGACTTCTCCTCCTTCCTGCTGCAGGCCCAGAGCTCGAAAGCCAAGATCATCGGGCTTGCCAATGCCGGGCTTGATACGACCAATTCGATCAAGCAGGCGGCAGAGTTCGGCATCGTTTCCGGCGGCCAGAAGCTCGCCGGTCTCTTGATGACGCTGTCGGAAGTGCACGGTCTTGGCCTGCAGGCCGCGCAAGGCCTCGTTCTCACCGAGGGCTTTTACTGGGACCTCAACGACAAGGCGCGTGCATTTGGCGAGCGCTTCATCAAGCGCACCGGGAGGATGCCGAGCATGATCCATGCCGGCACCTACTCGGCGACGTTGAGCTATCTCAAGGCGGTCAAGGCGGCGGGCACCAAGGATTCCGATGCGGTCGCCAGGAAGCTGAAGGAATTGCCGGTCGACGATTCCTTTGCGCAGGGCAAGGTGCAGGAGAACGGCCGCATGGTGCACGACCTCTATCTGTTCGAGGTCAAGAAGCCGGCCGAATCCAAAAAGCCGTTCGACTATTACAAGCTGCTCGCGACCGTGCCGGGCGAGAAGGCTTTCCCGTCGGCCAAGGATAGCGGCTGCCCGCTGACGAAGTGAGGTTTATCGCTCCAGGTATTTGGCCGGCGGAAAGTCACGCGAATAAACCGGGCTGGCAAGGAAGGCTTCCTTGCCGTACGTCCAGAATTGACTGACATCCGGGTAGGTCTTGAATACCGAGTTGACGAGCCGGCCGTCCTTGCGGGTAACTTTTCGCAAATAGACGCTGCCTACGACGTTTCCCAGATCGTCGAATTTGACCGGTCCTCGCACGGTGTCGACGTTGGTCGACCGAAGCGCTGCCATCAAGGCAGGCTTGTCCTCGACGTTGCCGTTGACGGCCTTGACGGCAGCTTCCAGAACCGCGCCGTTGACGTAGGTGCTTGCCGCGTAAAATCCCGGATCGTACTTGAACTCCTTGCGAAACGCCGGTGCAAATACCTGGTTCGGCTTGTTGTCCAGTTCGGCCGAGTACCAGCACGACGTGATGATATCGAGCGCTTCATCGCCCATGTTGCGCAGCACCGCTTCGTCCAAGGCGGTCATTCCGCCGATGACCTGCATTTTGTCCTTTAGCCCATATTCGACGAATTGGCGGAGAAAACGGAAACCGTTCGAACCGGCGAAGCCCAGGAAAATGGCGTCTGCGCCCTTAAGGTCCGCGACATAGCCGCCGTAGTCGGGAACCGTGAGCGGCGGAAACAGCTTTTGAACGATCTGGCCGCCATTGTCTTCAAACACGCGCTGAAAGCCGGCGCACATTTCCTGGCCGTAAGCGATATCGTCGGCAATGGTGATCATCTTTTTGTATTTGAGGTCTTTGGCGGCATATTCGCCCAAAGGGTGCGCGCACTGCGATGACGTGGACGTCGCGCGCACGAACCACGGGTTCGGGCGTCGTTGCGTCATGTCTTCCGCAGCGGCGACCGAGAGCGTCGGAACTTTCTCCTGACGAATATAGTCGTCGATGGCGAGCGCCTCGAAGGCCGCGAGCGGCCCAATGAGACAATGGACATTGTTCTTTTCCACCATCTCCTGAGCCTTGGTGCGGGCCGTCGCCGGAACGCCCGCGGTATCCGCCGTCATGAGTTCGACCTTTCGGCCCGACATCATGCCGCCGCGATCATTCAAAAACATCGTGAGCGCGCGTTCCATATCGATGCCGCCGGAGGCCAGGGGGCCCGTCTTCACCGTCAACAGGCCGATCCGGATCGGACCGTCGGCCGCACGCGCAACATCAGGCGCGACGGCACGCGAAAGGCCTAATCCTGCGACGCCCGTTACAAATCGACGACGAGAAATTCCCATGATGTCTCTCCCTGGCGTTTTTGCTTCGGTCCGATAGACCGAGTATTTGCTAGCGGCCTGGAACGATCGGGACCAGCACGCGGCTGGAGCCATTGCTGTCGATATGCAGTGTGGTCGTTCCTGCGAACAGCCTGCGCGGCCGGTCGCGGGGATCATCGTGCAGAAACGGTCCGCATCCCAAGAGCTCATTCTTGAAATTGGAGAGTTTCGCGCCGGTCGCTGCCTGCCACTGATAATCCTTGCCGCGTACACTCAAGGCGATCCGATAGCCCTTTGGGACCACGATCGACGTCGGCCATATCTCGATGGCGAGATTGACCGGCTCGCCTGGCCGCAGCGGCTGAACTTCGTCATGCGTATGGTAGGGACGGTATGGGCGAGACAGGGACTCGTCGAGCTTGCGATGTGAAGCGCGCAGCCAACCCTGCGCCACCGGCGTGTGCGGATCGATCGCGCCGACAAACGTCACCTCGCGCATGTCAGGGCTAAAAACCCGGAACACAACAAAGATATCGGCGTCCTCGGTGCTGGAAGAAATTCGCAAGTCCACCGAAAGCGGGCCTGTGATCTCAGTGTCCTCCCTCAACGGCCTCGAGATAAAAGTCAGTCCGTCGCCCAGCGCCGCAAAGCTGATTTCGGCATCCTCGTTGGGCGGCTCCAAGCATAGGGTCTGTTCCCTGGGGTCGAGGTAGAAGCTGGTCCAAACGGTTGCGGGCAGCGGCCAGCCGGTTTCATGCCGCTCGACAAAACGATCGATGTGGCGGACCTGCAGTTGGACTTTCGGCTGTTGATCCCAATCGTTGGCTTCACCTTTGAGGTAGAAATCGAAGAACCTCCTCTGCAACTCGCGCCCGTAATCGGTGTAAAAATGCGTCCAATGCTCCAGCCCGTGGCACTCCAGCCACTTCTCCTTTGACGCAGCCCGAACAAAACCTTCGAAATTTCCTCGCGGGTGCAGGCCCTGGCCACCCCAGTTGGCCGCGGACAAAAACGGCACGGTGACTTTGTCCCAATCTGGTGAACGCGCTTTATGGTAATCATCATCGAGGGGATGCGCGAGAATGTCGTCGGCGAAGCTCGACCGGTTCCGCGCCAATTCAGCGTCCGACATTGTTTCGTCGCCGCAGACCAATGCGCCGGTGACTTCGCTGCGAGGTCCTCTTTCCCCTAATCCAAACTGCACGGTCTTCACCTGCATGTCGTACCAGTTCGCCCAAAACGTCGAAAGAATGCCGCCGTGATGCGTCATGTCGCGATACCAGTCGGCCGCGCCTTCCCAGATGCACATGGCCTTGAGATGGGGCGGCTGCAGGCAAGCCACCGGCCACTGGTTGATGGCGTAATAGGAGATGCCATTCAGGCCGACGTTGCCGTTCGACCAGCTCTGGACGCCGGCCCATTCGATGCATTGATAAAAGTCGCGCGTCTCCCGAGGAGAAAAATGGTCGACATATCCCGGCGATCGTCCGGTCCCGCGCGAATCGACTCTCACGCAGACATAACCATGCGGCACCCATTTCTCCGGGTCGACCACTTCCCAATTTTGATATTTGTTGGTTGAGCCGTGTGCAACGTCAGCATGGTTTGCGATCATGGCCTGCCACGCGCTCGGGTAGCCCTTCTGAAAGGCGAGCCCCTTGGCGTATGGACCATAGGTCAGCAGAACCGGCCATTTTCGATCCCCCTTCGGCCGAAACACGTCTGCGCGCAGCGTCACGCCGTCGTCCATGATGATGCCGACGTCCCACGCGATGAGCATGTTGTCCTGCTCTACCGGCTCGGCCATCTCCTTGGCCCTTGCATCTTGCGCGCCGTGCTAGCGTGCGCGAAACATCACCACATCAATTAATATCACGCGTGAACAAGCCGCCAGGCAATCGTGCCGAACGCGCCGAACAACAGTATCGCGCAGGCCAGTGCCTGGATAAAAAAACCTGGGCTTCGCCGCTCGGTCGCCTGCGTGTAACCGATCATGTAGACGATGCGGCCGACGATCCAGAGAAGGCCGATCGCGGCTGCGACCTGATCGCCGACATAGATCGCAAACAGCCACAGCGACGGCAGGAAGATCGGTAGCCATTCCAGCGTGTTCATCTGCACGCGAAATACCCGCTCGAAATCCGGATGGCCCGAAATCGCCGGCAATTTGACGCCGTAAGTCCCGCGCGCCTTCGCCACCCGCGCACAGGTGAAGAAGTAGAACAGGATCGCAAGCAGGGTCACGAGCGCGGTGAATTGATACATCGCGAAAATTCCCCTTATTCGATCACTTCGTCGGCGAGCGCCAGCAACGTCGGCGGAAGTTCAAGGCCGATCGCCTTCGCCGCCTTCAGGTTGATCACGAAAGGATAGCGTGTCGGTTGCTCGAAGGGCAGGTCGGCAGGTTTGGCACCCTTGAAGATGCGATCGACCATCGCGGCGGCGCGCTCGAACGATTCTTTCAGGTCCGGCCCATAGGACATCAGACCGCCCTCGCGAACGAGCAGATCGTATTCGTAGATCGCCGGCAGGCGATGCGCGGTAGCATAGTCGAACACGCGCTTGCGGTTGAGCATGGTGAGCGAATCGGAAACCATCAGAATGGCGTCCGGCGGCTCGCGGTCCATGACCGCGAAGGCCTCGTTGAAGTCGTCGGGCTCGCGCACACCGACCGCCTGGACCTCGACGCCAATCGCCTGCGCCGCTTTTGCGGAAGCCTCGTAGCGCAGCGACATGCCGAGGTCGTCCTTGTTCCACAGCATCGCGACGCGGTGAAGCTTCGGCAGCAGCTCCTTCAGTAATCCAAGGCGCTTGGTGCTAAGCGTCGTCGCCACATCCGATATGCCGGTAATGTTGCTCGCCGGTCGCGCCAGATTTGCCACAAGGCCGGTCGCCACGGGATCGCCGACGCCGAAGGCAACGACGGTCGCAATACCGCTGCCCTTGGCGGCGAGCACAACCGGATAGCCCCACGCCACAATGACGTCGACCTTGTCCGCCTTGGCCCGTTCCATTATTTGTGCAGCGGGGACGTCCGGGCCGGCGGGCCGCTCGAACGCCAGATTTTGCCCCAGCGCATAGCCGAACTGGGCAAGTGCGCCGAGCAGAAACTTCGCGTTGGGGTGCGATTCCGGCATCACTCCCTGCGGACTGATCAGCGCAAGGCGATAGACTTTTGCCGGCGTCTGGGCGACCGCATTGCGCGGCGCAGTGACTGCCAGGCCGCCGAGAAAAGCAATGAACTCACGCCGTTGCATGTGGTCCCCAAGCAGTACGTTTTGTTCGGGGCTCAAAGCCCGGCATTTTGCCCCCGAGATGAGCCCTTGAGAACTGGTATGCACCGGTGAGGAAGGCTGATCAATACCCCGTCAGCTCCAGATATCCCACGCCGCTATGGCTGCCGACAAAGCCGATCGGCCCTTCCCAATAGGAAAAGCTTGTACGCATCCAGCTCTTCGCATTCAAGGGCGCGCAATCGATCGACAGCGCCAGCGAGGGGATCGCGACATGCCAGGCGACCGGGAGCTTGCGGCCGTCGATCTCGACCGGGGCTTTCGGCATCATGTCGATCTCGGCGGGCGCGATCTGTCGCGCCTTGCTGTCGGGCAAGATCCAGTTGCCGGAGACGTAATGGTGGCCGTCGGTCTGGCGCATCCGGTACAGCATCAGCTTTTCGCCAGTCGCAAAATGCAGCGCGAACCAGTCCCAGCCGGTTTGATCCGAAGCGAGCGGCTGGCTACTCCATTCGCGATCCATCCAGGCCTGACCTGTGACGTCGACCTGTTTGTCGTCGATCGCGATATGGCCTGCCGCCTTGAAGAATGGCTGACTGTAATAATATGACGCCTGCTCGCGCTCGGATTTTTTGCTGTAGCCGCCGTCTCCCTGCAGGATCAGCGGCCGATCGGCGTTAAGATGCAGCGCGTAGCTGAAATCCGCAGCCGACGCCTTGAGGTCGAGCGGAGCAACGGTGGTGTCGCCGGTCTGGTCGGATCCGCGCATATCCCAGGCATCGATCCAGGCCGCAAACGGCTTTGCGTCAACACCGGCCTGCCCGACGCCGCCGCGGGCAAAGGCTTCGGCAAAACGGTGGGTGCGCGCGCTGGTGACGGCGGCGTGGCCCATCCAAAGTTGCCGATTGGCCCATCCTTCCTGGTCATTGCCTGGGCGCATCGCCTGGCGGAACAGAGTCCACTGCGTACCATAGGCTGATCCGCTCGCATCCTGCAGGTTGGCCGTCAGGTACCACCATTCGATGCGGAAGTCCGGATGCGCCCCGTGATCGGCCGGAAACGAAAATGTCCTGCCGGAAACGACCGGCGCGAATCCAATGGGGCTTTCGCCGAGGCCAGCAAAGCCCTGCGCGAGCGCGGGGCCGCGGAGCCCGAGTAGCGCAAGGCCCCCGGCAAAGGCGCGGCGCGATATCTTCAACTCAGCGTTCATCGGCGAATACCTTGACCAGGCTCGCGGGCTGCATGCGCGCCAGCCGTGCGACCGGAAGCAACGCTGCGACGAGCGCGGCCAGCATGGCGACGCCAAGCAGTTCGAGCAGTTGCAGCGGGAAGATATCGAACGGCAAGCGCCAGCCGAAGGCTTTCACGTTCACGATTGCGATCAGGCACCAGGCGACGAGCAGACCGAGCGGCAGCGCGAACAGCGCCGTGATCAGCGCGACCGACAGGGTCCGTGTCAGTTCGATCGCCGCGAGGCGCCGGCGCGTGATGCCGATCGCCCAGAGCGGCGCCAATTGCGGCAGGCGGGAATTGCCAAGCGTCAGCAGGCTCGTCAGCAAGGCGACGCCGGCGACACCCAGCGTGAAGGCGTTCAGGGCGGCGGTGACGGCAAAGGTCCGGTTGAAGATCTGCAGCGATTCGGCCTTCATCGTCGCCTGATCGGCGACATTGCGGCCATCTAGTCCAAATTTTTCCTGCAGCGCAGATACAAGGCCGGGGATTTGGTTGCGATCGACGCGCAGGCCGAGGCGCGTTTGCGGAATGGATGGAAAATGCCGGATCAAGGCCGCGATATTGACGGCGACCTGACCCTTGGGGTTGCCGTAGTCGGCGTAGATGCCGATCACCTCGAGCGGCCAGTTGCCTCCGGGCGCCGGCAATTCGATATGATCGCCGATCGCAAGCTTCAATCGCAGCGCCAATTGTTCGCTGACGAAGCCGGCATCGCCGGGGCGAAGCCGGGTCCAGGCGTCGGGTACGGATTGCAGCAGCGGCCAATGCTCGCGATAGGTCGAATGATCGGTCAGGCCGAGGATTTCGATCGGCGCACCATCGAGCTGGGTTTCGGCGCGTGCGCCGGGCAGGATCGCTTGCACCTCGGCTCGTTCGCGCAGCCAGTTCTTGATCGCGATGGCCTGCGCGTTGTCGGACGCGTTGATGTAGACATCGGCCGCCAATCGACCGTCAAGCCAGCTCACAAACGTCCGGCTGAAGGTTTCGACCATGGTGCCGACGCCGACATTGACCGCCAGCGCCAGCAACAATGCCATCAGCGCCAGCGACAATCCCGACAATTGCTGACGGCTGTCGGCCCAGAACCATGTTGCAAGCGGACGTTGTGCAAAACGCTGGCCGAGGTGCAGCACCAATTCAAGCATGGCGGGTAGGATCAGTGCGGCGCCCAAAAGCAGTGCGGCGAGCACCGCAAATCCAGCCAACAGGGAATCACCATAGCGCAGCAGCAGCGCGGCCACGACGAACACGCCGAGTGCAAGCGCGCTCTGCAGCATCAGCCAGCGGTGCTGCGCCTGTTGCCAGGCTTGCGGCTGGGCGGTGGCGAGTACCGGCAGCCGGATCGCCTTGGCAAGACTGGTCGCGGCGGCGACGAGCGCGCCGAGCACGCTGATGGCGACGCCGGCGATCCACCATTCGATCCGGAGCGTCAGCTCGCCCGGGATCTGCGCCCCGTAAAGCCCGCGCAAGGAAGCCGCGACATCGGGCAACAACGCCGCGGCGATGAAGTAGCCGCAGACGAGGCCTATCAGCCCGGCGACCAGCGCCAGCGACACCAATTCGGCCACCAGCACCGCGTTGAGCATCACCGCCGATACGCCGCAGGCGCGCAGCGTGCGCAACACGGCCAGACGCTGCTCGAACGCAAGCCCGATCGCCGAATTGACGATGAAGAGGCCGACAACGAACGATAGCAGCCCGAATGCGGTGAGGTTGAGATGGAAACTGTCGGTGAGGCGCTCAAGGTCGCTCTCCGCGTCGGGTTCGACCAGCCGCAGCCTGTCGCCGGCGATCTTTTCCAGCGGCTCGCGCGGACCCTTGGTCTTGCCGATCAACAGCCGTGAAATCTGTTCCGGCCGGTTCAACAGTTTTTGCGCGATACCGATGTCGACCACCATCACGTCAGGCACCAGTTGCGCCTGCACATGTAGCGGCGGCAGCGATGCGCCGCTGCTCACGAGCGGCGTTGCGCCCTCGGCGAGATGCAGATCGGAAAGCGTCTCGGGCGCAAGCAAGGTCTGTCCGGGCGGCGTGATGAAGGCCTCCACGTCGCCTCGTCCGATCGCCGGCGCGTTGCCGACCTCGGCGGGCAGCGTCACCGGCTCGATCCCCAGCAGGCGGAACGAGCGTCCCTCGATCTGGATGCGCCCCTCCAGCACGGGCGAGACCGGCCAGCCGGCCCGGCGCACGTCGACAAAGAATTTTTGCGGAAAGGTCGGGCCGCCGCGTCCCACCAGCATGGCGGTTCGCACGCCGCCGAACGTCGCCGCCGCGCGGTCGTAGGAAATGCGGGCTTGCTGGTTCAACGCCTGCACGCCGCTCCACAGCGCGGTCGCCGAGACCAGCCCAATCAGCAAGGTCGCAAGCTGCATCGGATGCCGCCGCCAATGGCTCAGGAGCACCGCGAGAACCCAGAACATGCGCCTCATGCGACGAGCCCCGCGTGCAGCGTGACCTGCCGATCCAGCGTGGCGGCGAGCCGCGTGCTGTGGGTAACCATCAGAAAGCCGCAGCCCGTGTGAGCCACCAGATCGCGCGTCAGTGCGAGTACATCATCCGCGGTTGCCTCGTCGAGGTTGCCGGTCGGCTCATCGGCGAGCAGCAGTAGCGGTCTTGCCGCGAGCGCGCGTCCGATCGCAACTCGCTGCTGCTGCCCGCCGGACAATTGCTCGGGATAGCGTTTGAGCAAGGCGCCAAGCCCGAGCCGATCGATCAGCTCGGCTTGCCAGGCCGCATCGTGACGGCCGGCGATGCGCGACTGGAACGCCAGATTGTCTTCAACATCGAGGCTCGGGACCAGGTTGAACTGCTGGAACACCAGACCGATCCGGATCCGCCGCAGGGCTGCGCGGCCGGCATCCGGCAGCTTCGTTACGAGAGCATCGCCAATTCTGATCTCGCCACCGTCGGCGGCATCCAGCCCCGCGATCAGATGCAAGAGCGTGCTCTTGCCGCTGCCGGATTCGCCCGACAGCGCCACGCGCTCGCCGGCGGCGACGTCGATATTGACCCCGCGAAGCACATTCACTTGCTCGCCGGCCGTGCGATAGGTCTTGGTCAGATTGCGGACGCTCAGCACGATATTGTTGTTGCCTGCCATGCCGGGCGCTGCAAGTCCTTCACATCGGCTTTTGATATTTCAGCACGAATTCATCGACTGGCACGGCCGGACGGAACACCGCCGCATCGCGCGGGTCTTCCGGATGGCGCAGGAAATCGCCTTCGGCAGCGAGCTTGAAACCGGCGGCTTCGATCTCCTGGCGCAGCGCGCTTTCCTCGATCCGATGCAGCGTTTTGCCGACACCGGTGCCGTCGCCCGGTTTTGCCGAATGGTCGGCGATAATGAGAAAGCCGCCGGGCTTCAAGGCTGCGAACATCTTGAGGTTCATCTTGGCGCGATCGACCGGCATGTAGGTCGTGTCGTGATAGGCAAAGAAGAACGTGATCATGTCGAGGGCTGCGACATCGGGCGGGATCGGATCGTCGTAATCGCGGACAAGATGCACGACGTTTTTCATGACCTGGTTCTGCGCGCGGATGTCGAATTTGTCCTTTACCCGCTCCATCACCGCGGCCGATTCCTGCGCATACACGCTGCCCTGGGCGCCAACTGCGCGCGCCAGCAGTTCGGTGCTGTAGCCCGCGCCGGCTCCCATATCGAGCACCTTCATGCCGGTCTTTACGCCGCTGAAAGCCAGCATTTTTGCCGGCTGCCGTCGCTGATCGGTTTGGCGGTCGGCGTCGCTGCGGTCGGGAGCAGTGACGATCGCTTCATAGTCGGGCGCCTTGTCACCTTGCGCGAGCGCAGGCGCGGCTAGTATTGATACGATGAACACGCCAACGGCGCCGAAAAAGACCCGCTTGACCATAAGAACTCCCTCTTGTTTTGAGCAACATATCAAGGCCGTGGTGGCGGATCACCGTCTCATTGATGTGACGACGTGATCGTGATCGATCACGCCGGTTGTGGTGTGGCTTCGAAGCGACGTCAGGCCGCAACTTTGCGGTGAAAATTACGTTGCAACGCACCCGTGCGGTCAAAATGTCCAGTTGCGCCGCGAGGGGACCCATGGCTAGCATCGGTCTAAACCGACCTACGGGATTGGCGAGCGAAAGACGGGGGAAGATCATGAGCAGGCAACCGGCGCCCAAAGGCGCCTGGAGAATCACGTTTCTCCTGTTTTTGTTCATGCTGGTGAATTTCGCCGACAAGATCGTGGTCGGTCTTGCCGGCGTGCCGATCATGACCGAACTCAAGCTCGAGCCGGAGCAGTTCGGCCTGCTTGGCTCCTCGTTCTTCTTCCTGTTCTCGATCTCGGCCATCGTGGTCGGCTTTATCGTCAACCGCATCGACACGCGCTGGGTGCTGCTGGCGCTGGCCGCGATATGGGCTCTGGCGCAGTTTCCGATGGTCGGCACGGTCGGCTTCACGACGCTTCTGGTCTGCCGCATCATCCTCGGCGCCGGCGAGGGACCGGCGGGTTCCGTAGCGGTTCATGCGATCTACAAATGGTTTCCGGACGAGAAGCGAACCCTGCCCACCGCGGTTCTGTCGCAGGGGTCGGCGTTTGGTGTGATCCTCGCGGTGCCGGCGCTGAACTGGGTGGTCGTTAACTATAGCTGGCACTACGCATTCGGTGCGCTTGGTGTCGTTGGCCTGATGTGGGTCGTGGCGTGGCTGATCCTGGGCAAGGAGGGGCCGCTGGTCCAGACCGTCGCAATGGCCAAGGCCGATCCCCGCATTCCCTATCTCCGGCTTCTGACCTCGCGCACGTTTGTGGGCTGCTGCGCCGCGACGTTCGGGGCCTATTGGGCGCTGTCGCTGGGGCTGACCTGGTTCACGCCCTTCATTATCAACGGCCTTGGCTTTTCGCAGCAGGATGCGGGTTGGATTTCGATCCTGCCATGGGTTTTCGGCGCCATTGTCGTGCTGCTCACGGGCTGGATTTCGCAGGTGCTGGTGGCACGCGGCGTTTCCACCCGTGGCGCGCGCGGCGTGGTCGGTTCGGTGCCGCTGATTGTCGGTGGATTGATCATAGCCATTCTCCCGCACATTGGCGTCGGGGGGCTGCAGATCGCACTTCTGGTGGTCGGGTCGGGGCTTTGCGGATCGATTTACGTGGTCTGTGCGCCCATGATCGGAGAGTTCACCCCGGTATCGCAGCGCGGCGCCGTGATTGCGATCTACGGCGCGATCTACACGCTGGCGGGTATTTTGGCGCCGGCGGTAATGGGCAGCGTCATCCAGCACGCGGCGACGATCTTCGATGGCTATATGACCGGCTTCACCATCAATGCCGTGATCATGGTCGCGTCCGGCCTGCTCGGGCTGGCGCTGCTGTGGCCCAACACCGAGCGCGCACGTCTCTTGGGCCAGGAAGCGGTGCAGCCGAAGTTCGCGTGACTCTCTCGTCGATCCAGCGAACGCGCTGACGCACCTAATAGCAGCCAGCGCAGCACGTTCATCGGGCGTCTCGGACAAGGTCGATTGAAACGTGGGAGATCCAGGCCCCCGGTGAATCCATCACGAACGTTTGACGATTGCCTTTGGTTTGCACGGTCAGCAAGGCTGTGATGGTGTCGCTCTCGACCTTCGCTTCGATAACGCCGTTGACGTTTTGCCCCGAAACGTTGCCGCCCTGACGATACTGACTTTCAAACCAGTTGCCCGACAGCGTGGTCCCGCTTTCATCGATGTTGGCGTTCAAATCCATTTTGTAGGCATCGCTGGCGCAGCGCACATTCATTTTCACGGACTGACCCTCGTTCTTGACGACATAGTCAACCTTGCACCTGACACGTTCGCGCGGCCCATCCGAGGGCTTCATCAAACCGCCGCCCGACCATGAACCAGCCACGTTCTCGAAGTTCTGCTCGGCGCGCGCCGGAGCCGTGGCAAGAATTGCCGTCAAGAGTAATCCTTGCAGTACGTAATGATTGACTGCCTTGTTCCGAAACATTGATGTTGTCCTCACCGGCGCGATTGTCGTCTGCGCCGCGCGCATTTCGCCAAAAAATCCGACTATTTTGAGAACAGTCGGTTGGCTCCGCATTTGCCAGATGGCTATCGCTTCCGATTAGCGGACCTCCGCGAGGTGCATGTCGCTCAGGGTCGACGAAAGGCTGCGTGCGATCAGGTCCGTAATCGCGCCGTGCAAATTCTCGTTTCGGACGGGATCGCCGGTGCTCGGCGAGAAGCTCTCGTCGACGAGCCGGCTGGGGCCAGTGAGCCCGACCGTCGCGATATTGTCCAAAGGCGGGGCGGTCATTTTTTCGATAATTTCGAACGTCTTTCCGTCGAACACCCTGATTTCGTAGAGTGCATGGATTTCGTTGTAGGACGCGAGCAGCGTGCCGAAACTGATAAAGCCTATCCCTTCGACCTTTCGGGCGCCGCTGCCAAAATTCGATTTCGCCTTGGTGATGACGATATAGGCGTCGAGCCCTTGCGGAGAAACTTCGGTCTGAACGAGGTTCTTGAACGGATCGCCCCGAACGAGATTGACGGGCGCGACCGGCGAATCCTTGATTGCGGCAAAGGCGGCTCGCTGGTAATTGACTGCTTGCACTTGGAAACGTCCGCTCAATGCGGCAGTCGCTTGCTGCACGATCAGGTCGTCAAGGCCCCAGGATCCGATCGGGAAGCTCTGACTGCGGTTGTTGAACCCGGTCAGTCCCATCCGAGCAAAATTCATCTCGTCGCCGACCGCCGAGATGATGCCGACGGTCTTGACCGCCTGCAGTTTGGTCTCGCGGGTTTCAAACATCGCGCAGGCGCCGACGCTGACAGCAACAACAACAACCGTCGCGAAGTTCGCGCATGGACTGCTGCGGCGCATGGCGTTGCTATCCTGTTTGCCTATCGTATTTTGATGTCGAAGGAATAGGAGGCGCCGATGCCGAAGGTGGTTTGGTTCGGCGAGCCTCGAAGCGCCACGAGAGGGCTTTTCGCGGCATCGCCAAGCAAGCGCTCGTACTCGACATAGGAATGAACTTCCCATTGCGGATCGATCCGGTAGGACACCTGGGCGCCAGCGCCGACCGAATGCGCCCCGCCCTTGGCGTCGAACATCGGTAGCCCCGTCGCCATCGCTTGCACGGCATCGATGCCAAAATAGGGTGAGGTCGCCTTGGTGCTTTCCAAAGTGAAGCGTGGGCCGGCCGAGACGGTGAACCGCTGAATCACCGGCACGATGAAATCCGCCGACAAGTCGGCGACTACGCCGTGGTGGCCTCCAATGCCCTGGCGCAGTTCGCCGCGCGTGCGGAACCAGTCGACCGGATAGTATTCGACGAAGCCGCCGAGTTCGACCGTGGTGCTCACGTCGCCGAGGCCGTTCAGCTCGGAATAGCTGTTGGCCTTTCGTGAGGATACGAACTTACCGGCGGGGCCGGCACGAAGGTCGCCGAAGTCGATCAGCGCGATGCTCGCGCTATCGCGCGGCCCGCGAAACTGCTCCGTGGAGCCGGCACGACGGATGGAAAAAATCGGGACCGGGCTGAGCATGCTCCGTTTGGCGCCTTCGAAATCCGGTGTGTATGCGCCTCCGACGCCGACCATGACTGTCCAGGTGCCGGACACCGGTGGCAGAATGGGCAATTCAAACAGCGGAGCCGGCAACGTGACCAGCGGCTCCGCCGCTGCAACGGACGGCGCGAGCATCAGCGCCGTAAAAGCGATGCGGAGAAGATAATGTTGCCTTTGCCGAGGAGCGTCGTTGGCTGGAAGGACTGTCTCGCGCATCTCACTTACCGGCAACGGAGCTAGATTATGCTCGTTGGTGCCGATCGTTTGCGACCGAAGCTTGTTCCGAGCCTCGCCCTATGTTTCCGAACGTTGCCCAATCCGCTCCATTCATCGGTCGGCGCTGCGAGCTTTATCGGACCATCGTTCCGAACGCACGATCCCAGACCTTCGTCGTTACACCGTAGTTTCGGCTTGCAAACCTGTGATGGTCGAGGTGATGCTTCACCAAGGAAGCCGGGAGAATTGCGGGATTGTGGTGGGCACAATAATGGATAGATAAATACCAGGCGTAGGCGGCGAGAACGCCGGCCAGAACGGAGCCTCCCATCGTCAGGTAGACGACGGCGAAAGCGAGCCATATTTGCCAGAAGATCTTGTCGACGGCGTCTCGCGGGCGGGCGTGATGAATCCCGTGCTGTACCGGGGTAATGGCATGCAACACAAAGCGATGAGTAATGTACTCGGCCAAGGTCCATGCCACGAAGCCGCAACAGAACAGAAAAATGGCGATCGAAAACTCAAGGGTTGAGGCAGCCAGCAGCATGATTGCAAGTGCGATCGCGAAAATGACCTCGCCCAAATAAATGACCACGGTCATCGAAGGCACCAGACACCGTGCCTGGTTCCAGAACCTGCTTTTATGTAGTTCAGTGCAAATGGTTGTTCGCCGCTTCGCGGGAAACCTGCGTCACAGATAATGTGAGCGGTTGATCCAATGAAATCGCCGCGCGCGCGTCGTTTTGTCGGTCGCACACAGTCAGAAGCAATTTGACGAAACCCCAGATGAGAACGCGCTTTCGGCCTTCGGTAAAACCAGACATGACGTCTCACTTTGCGCAGCACTGGATGGTCCGAAGTGTTGAGGCTTTAGCGCTCCGGTATTCTCCAAATTAGGGCCATCCGTGTCCGAACGTTGCGCCGGCACCGCTGCAATGTGTCTCAATGTTGCTGGAAAGGTCGATCTTACTGCTCCCTCGTTGAAAGCCATGGACAATTGCTCTATTCGGTCCGAGGCAGTTTCGATGAGGGTGTAACGAGTGCACGTCGAATCGCACATTCTGGTTGTCGATGATGACCTTCAGATTCGAAAGCTGCTTGGCCGGTATCTGGCCGAGCAGGGATTTCGAGTGACGCTGGCTTCAGACAAGCGCACCCTTAACGCCGCGCTGGAGTCGAACGACATCAAATTGATCGTGCTCGATGTTATGTTGCCGGATGGGTCAGGCCTGGAAGTCTGTCGGGACATGCGCGCCGAGAACTCGCATATTCCGATTATTCTTCTTACTGCCTTGAAAGAGGACGTTGACCGAATCATCGGGCTTGAAATCGGAGCCGATGATTACCTCGGTAAGCCGTTTAATCCGCGAGAACTTGCAGCCCGCATTCGTGCGGTGCTTCGTCGGCAAAATGAAGCAGGTCAGATTGCGCATCCTTCCCAGGAATACCGTTTCGAGGGCTTCAAGCTACAACCAGGTTTGCGGCGCGTTCTTAACTCGGGCGGTGGGCTATTAGACCTGACGTCGGCCGAATTCGATCTCCTGCATACATTGGTGGCGAGGTCGGGACGGACGCTCTCGCGCGAATATCTCTTGGACGCGACCAACCGCGGCGATGGCGATGTCTTCGATCGCTCCGTCGACGTGCTGCTCAGCCGAATTCGCCGAAAGCTCGGCGACAATAAATTCCAGCTGATCAAGACTGTGCGAAACGGAGGCTACGTATTTACCGCCCATGTGGAGAAGATTGGGGCCAGCGCATGACTTCTTTGAGGGCTCGCATTGTCGTTACGCTCGTCTTGTCGATCATTTGCGTCGTGGTAATGGCGACCGCGACATTATTTTGGATGCGGAAGGGGCACATACAAAAGGAAGAGAGAGACTACGCCGAGTTGGTTTCCGAGGAGATCTTGCTGATCGCACCTCTGTTAGGTGATGACCAAGGGAATAGGGGCGCGCATCTGGTATCGCGCCCCGCAGCGGGCGATCCGCGCCCGGAATTGACGAACCTGTTGCAATCTCAATTGCGGCGCACCGGGTCCGACCTCGAAATTGTCGTAACGCAACCCGCTGAGATCACTCATCCAGTGGCGTCGATCAATTTCAAATCGGGCTGGCTCACAATTCCGCTGAGGAATCTTCATCACAGGGAAGAAATTCTGTTGTCTCTTACCGGGTGGTTTTTGCTGGTCACGATCGGAACGGTCGGTGTGGCGCTATGGTTTGCCCACCGCATCACACGCCACCTCGCGGTTCTGGAACGAGTGGCGGCAACGATCGATACGGACGGTGTCCTTCCGCGATTGCCGGAAAGCGGACCGGCCGAACTGAGGGCGACGGCGCACGCGCTCAATACCATGACAGACAAGCTGAAGAACGCCGCCGAAAGCCGCATGCGACTCGTTGCGGCGGCGGGGCACGATCTGCGTACGCCGCTGACCAGGATGCGGCTTCGGGCGGAGTTCCTCGACGACGAGGAGGATCGGTCAATGTGGCTGAACGACCTTGAGGAACTTGACCACATAGCCGATAGCGCAATCCAGCTTGTGTCCGAAGAAACCCAACGGGAAAGAAGCCAGTTGCTGCGGGTCGATGAGATCATCAGCGAAATCTGCAGGGATCTCGCATCGATGAAGGCGCCTGTAACGATCTTGAAAACGGAGGCGGTGACAATTTCGTCGGCTCCCTTGGCGCTGACGCGGGCCGTTAGAAATCTCGTTATCAATGCGGCCACGCATGGCGGTGGCGCTTTTGTCACCGTAGGTCTGGAAAACAAGTGCACCGCTTTGATCACGATCGACGATGAAGGTCCGGGCATCCCCGACCATTGTATGTCGCGCGTATTCGAACCGTTTTTCCGGGCCGATCCGGCGCGGCGCAAGTATGCAGCCGGTGCAGGCCTTGGCCTCGCGATTGCCAAGGAGATCGTTGAACGTCACGGCGGAAAACTAACGCTGCAGAACCGTTCGCCGAAAGGGCTTCGGCAAGAGATAATTTTTCCCGCCTGTTTTGCCTGATGGACCTCGCGTTGCCTCGCCGTCCCCGCGAAAGCGGGAACGCCGCTGAGTGCGTTGTAGCGCCGCTGCGCAAAACTCAGTTCAAACTGCCCTGCGCGCCGCGCACCAGCCGGCCCGGACGGTTGCCGGTGGCACCACCTCCGCGTCGCGTCACCACGCCCGAGACGATGGTGGCGTCATAGCCGTCGACCTGCTGCAACAGGCGGCGGCCGCCGACGGGGAGGTCGTAATGCACCTTCGGTGGGTGCAGGTGCAGCCGGTCATAATCGATGACGTTGACGTCGGCTTTAAAGCCCGGCGCGATCACGCCGCGATCGGACAGACCGACCGAGAGCGCAGTCTTGCGCGACTGCGCCGCCACCACGAACGGGATCGACAGCTTCTCGCCGCGCTTGCGGTCGCGCGTCCAGTGCGTCAGCAGATAGGTCGGGAAGCTGGCATCGCAGATGATGCCGCAATGCGCGCCGCCATCGGAGAGGCCCGGGACCGAACGCGGATCGCACAGCATCTCGCGCGTGGCATCGAGGTTGCCGTCGGCATAATTGAGGAACGGCACGTAGAGCATGCCGCGGCCTTCGTCCGACAGCATCGCGTCATAGGCGAGCTCTTCCGGCGTCCTGCCCTGACGGCGGGCCTGCGTGCCCAGCGCATTCTCCACCGGCTGCTCGTAGTCCGGCGGGTTACCGAGCAGATACATCTTGTCGTAGTTCGGCCGGAAGAACAGCGGATCGTCGGTCGAGGTCGGCGTCTCGCTCAGAATCGCCGCCCGCACGTCGGGCTGATGCATCCGCGTCAGCCGTTCTTTCAGCGGCAATTTCGCAATCGCTCTGTAGCTCGGATGGGTCTGGAAGGGATTGCGCGATAGTTCAAGTCCGAGCAGAAGCCCCACGGGCCTTGCGGCGATCTGGGCGGTGATCGAGAGACCGCGCGCGGCCGCCTTGTTGATCTCCTCGAGCGTCTGCCGGTAGCGCCGCGGCGCCTTGTCGTTCTGCGTGATCGAGAACGAGATCGGACATCCGGTATTTTCCGCGACCCGCAGCATCATCGGCAGGTCTTCATGCAGCGTGGAGAGGTCGAGCACGAATTGCAGCACGCTGCGGCCGACGCCATGCATCGCGCCGGCGATCGCGGTCAGCTCGTCCTCGCCGGCTTTCAATGTCGGCGTGTAGTCGCCGGTCGAGGTGCGGTGGTTGAGGGTGCGCGAGGTCGAGAAGCCCAGCGCGCCGGCGCGGACGGCTTCGCCGGCAAGCCCTGCCATCGCCTTGTTGTCTTCCGACGTGGAAGGATCGCGGCGCGCGCCGCGCTCGCCCATCACATAGACGCGCAGCGCCGCATGCGGCAGCTGTGCGCCGATATCGATGTCGAACCGACGCCTTGAGAGCCAACCCAGATAATCCGGAAAGCTTTCCCAGGACCAGGGAATGCCGGCGCTCAACACCGGCTCGGGAATATCCTCGACGCCCTCCATCAACTCGATCAGCCGCTGATGGTCGCCTGGTTTGCAGGGCGCGAAGCCGACGCCGCAATTGCCCATGATCGCGGTGGTGACGCCGTTCTGCGACGAAGGCGTGATGTCCTGGCTCCAGGTGACCTGGCCGTCATAATGGGTGTGAACATCGACAAAGCCCGGCGCCACCAATTTGCCCTTGGCGTCGATTTCTTCCCTGCCTTTGGCGGAAACCTTGCCGACTTCGGTGATGCGGCCGTTGGTGATCGCGACATCGGCTTCGTACAACTCGCCGCCGAGCCCATCGGCGATGTTGCCGCGGCGGATCACGAGGTCTGGACTGGCGGCCTCTGGATTGACAGTCATCGCGTTCATCCCGATCTGGATTTGGTTGGCGGCATCATCGGGCGGCGCCCGATGCTGTCAACTGCCGGGGACGGGGCTCAGGGATGCATCCTCTTTGTCGCTGGAAGGCCGGGACGCGGCCTCGGGATTCCGGTCGGTGAAAAGCGCCAGCACAACCGTCAGAACCATGAAGAGGGCGGAGACGCCAAACACCCAATGCGGCGCACCCTGGTCCATGATCCAGCCAAACAATAGCGGGCTTGCAATGCCGCTGAAATTAAAACCGGTGGAGACGATGCCGAAGGCGCGTCCGGCGGCACCCGCGGGCGCCGCGCCCCGCACCAGCATGTCGCGCGAGGGCGCGATCACACCGCCGAGGAAGCCCGCCGCCGTCATCGCCGCGGTGAGCAAGACCGCGGGCAATGTGATGGTGGCAATCACGAGCACGATCGCCGCATTGACGGCAAAGCAGGCGGCGGAGACCTGACCGTGGCGCTGGGTGCGGTCGGCGAGAAAGCCGCCCGCGAGCACGCCGACGGCGCTGGCGCCAAGATACGCGGTCAGCGCGATATTGGCGGTCGAGAACGAAGTATCATAGCCGCTCATCAGCGCCACCACGCCGAAATTGCCGATACCGGCGTTGGACAGGCCAAGCAGCATGAAAAACATCGTCAGCACGATCAGCGCCGGGGTGATGATGTTTTTTCGCGGCCCGCGCTCGGCCGGCGTCCTGTGCTTGTTGGCGCCGGCCTCGGGGATGCCCATCACGACGAGCAGCAGCGCAACCAGCGGGCCGACCGCGCCGCATACGATCAGGGCGCCTCGGCCTCCGCTTAACGTGACCAGCGCGGCGACGGTCGCGGGCGCCACCGCGCCGCCGAGGAAACCTGCAAAGGTGTGGATCGAAAACGCGCGACCCATCCGCGCCTCGTCCATGTGCTCCGACAGGATCGCATAGTCGGCCGGGTGATAGACGCTGTTGGCGATGCCGAGCAGCACGGCGCTCGCAATCAGCCAGGGGTAGCTCACATGCAGGCCGAGCATGACGAGCGCGAGGCCGCCGAGGCAAAGCCCCAGCAGCAGGATTTTGCGGGCGCCGATATGGTCGACGATATAGCCGAGCGGCGCCTGGGTCAGGCCAGAGACCACCGCGAATACGGTCAGCGCGAAACCCAGTTCGATATAGCCGACGCCGAGCTGCGCTTTCAGGAACGGAAACAGCATCGGCAGCGTGAGGATGTGGAAATGGCTCACCCAATGGGCCGCTGAAATGCCGAATAGCGTGCGCAGCGACGCGTCAGTCCGGGTTTGTTGCGATGCGGCGAGAATGTCGGCCATGTCAATTCCACTTCGGGAAACGCAAACTATCGGTCAGGCCGGTTATTTGTCCATGAATGCCACTGCATGGCAGCCCTCGCGAACCGTGCCAAACTCGGGGATGCTTTATTAAATTATGGCCAATGAGACGTTAGGTTCCGACGTCGCTCCGTGGCTCCTGTCGGCAGGTTCCAGCACGTCGGCGCGGGCAGGGATCAAATCGAGCGCGATGATTTCCGTGACCGGTTATAGCGGCTCGTCATCGGTGCCGTAGCGATCGCGTTTTGGCGTGGCGATATCGCCGTCCTCGTGATCGTCGTCCTCGAGCTGCGGAGGCGGGGGTTTCTTCGATTTATCGTCGGCCTTCTTGGCAGGCTCGTTCTTCTTGCCGGTGCCCATGCGTTTTTCCCAACCTGATCTTGGCCGCCTGCTCAGCCGCTAACCACCGGCCCGCCAGCCTTCTTCCAGGCGTCGATGCCCCCGGCGATATGGGCGGTGTTGGTAAGGCCGGCTTCCCGGGCGCTGGCAACAGCCATCGCGGAGCGCTCGCCGAACGCACAGAAGAACACAACGCGACGTCCGGTCGCCGCCGCCACCTCGCGCAACATGCCGCCCGGCTTCAAGCTTTCATCGATCGCGGGGTAGGGCGCGTGTAGCGCGCCCTCCAGCGTGCCGTGCTTGGCGCGCTCGCTATTCTCGCGCAGGTCGACCAGCAGGATATCAGGCCGGCCGAGACGTTCGATCGCCTCGCGCGCGCTCAACGCCAGCCCCTGCTTGGCCAGATCGTCCTGATGCAGGCCGACATGCATGTTGGCCGGCACCGCGACATCCATCATCTTGGGATTGGGCAATTTCAAATTGCCCATCAGCTCGACATATTCGTCGACCGAACGCACCTGCAGCCGCGGATTGTAGCGCTTCTCTTCGCCGATGGTGGAGACGGTGTCGCCCTTGTAGTCGTGGGCGGGAAACACCAGCGTCTCCTCCGGCAGCTTGAGCAGGCGGTTGAAGATGGAATCGTATTGCGCCCTGGCGCTGCCGTTCTGAAAGTCGGTGCGGCCGGTGCCGCGGATCAGACGCGTATCGCCGGTGAAGACGCGGTCGCCCATCAGATAGCTATAGGAATCGTCGGTATGGCCGGGCGTGTACATCACCTCGAGCGCGAGCCCCTCGATCGTCACCCTGTCGCCGTCGGCGACCCGCATCGACACCACGTCGGCCTTGCTTTGCTCGCCCATGATAGTGATGCAGTGGGTGCGGTCACGCAATTCGCCCAAGCCCGTCACGTGGTCGGCGTGCAGATGGGTGTCGACGGCCTTGACCAGCTTGAGGTCAAGCTCGCGCAGCAATTGGCAGTAGCGATCGGCTTTTTCCAAAACGGGATCGAGAATCAGCGCCTCGCCACCGGCGCGGCTCGCCAACAGATAGCTGTAGGTTCCGGAGACGCTGTCGAACAACTGGCGAAAGATCATGGCTGTCACCGCCGAAATTGCTGTTGGATAATTTACGGCCGGACATAGCTCCGGCCCGGCTCCTGCAATGACGCTCAAGGCCTAACCAGCGTATACCCGTTTTCGGTCAAGAGCAGTATCTGTCCGACACCGACCTGGACCGCCGTCGCCGCCGGGATGATTTCTGGGCGTTTCCCGGTTTCGCGCTCGAGCGTGTCGACGGTATTGAGGCACACATCGAAACGCACACCTTGCGCGATCAGGCTCTCGACCAGCTTCCGATTGCCGTTGTCGGTGCGCAACAGGTCGATCCCGGGACCAAACGTGACCACCTCGATCGCGACCTTGTCGGGGTCGTAGAATTTCAGGAGATTATAGGCGACGCTGATCACAAGCGCCTGCCGCTTCGGATCGTTGTCCGAGAGCTGCAGCGCGATCTTGTGCTCGGCAAACGGCTTGTCCTGCAACGGCGCCTGCTGGGCGCGGGCCGCGGACGCGACCAAGGCGAGAATGAAGGTCAGCATCAGTGCCGCGACAAGGGCGCAAGCCGGCCGCCGATATGTTGGAAACATCTTCATCCTTGTCCCGCGATGCCCGGATTGTCGTCAACGCCCTTCAGCGTGACGCCGGAGGTTTGCCGGTTTGGCGGCTTGCCCGACTGCAGATGCCTTGCCACCACATCCCACACCGCCGCGCCGGTCTGCTCATTGACCGAGGCCCAGCCGGCGACCTTGTAGCGCTTGCCGGCCTCAAGCGGACGGCCGTTGGCGAGCTTCAATTCGGAGATCCTGCGGCCGATATTTTCTGCAGGCGTGCAAGTATAGGACAAGCCGCCGACGCGGACCATATCGCCGCCTTGCTGATAATAGGGATCGGCGTTGAACAAATTGTCGCAGACGTCTTCCAGCACATCCTTGATCTGGCTGCCAGTCATGCCCTGCACATAAGTTTCGGGATAGGTGATCGCGGTTTCCGCCAGCACGTCTTCCATGGTCAGTGTTTGACCGGCCAGCACCGTCGAGCCCCAGCGAAAACCCGGCGACAGCGCGATCTCGGCATTCAATTCACTGCGCAGCGCGTCGCAGATCAACTGATCCACCGGGCCGGAAAAATTGCCGCGGCGATAGAGCAAATGGTCCGATGTGGCGATCTTGCCGGACCACGCGGCCGCTTGCGCGCCGCGCACCTTGTCGATCAGCGCGACCATCGCCGCGTCGGGCTTCAGTAGCTCCGAAAACACCGGCAGCAACCGGTAGCGCAGGTCGCTGACCTTTCCCTTTGCGAGCTCGAGGTCGAGCACGCCCAGGAATTTCCCGTTGGAGCCGGCATTGGTGACCAAGGTGGTGCCGCCGGCATTGGTTACCGGGACCGACTGCGGAACGGCATCGTGGGTGTGGCCGCCGAGGATGACATCGATGCCGGTGATGCGGCCCGCCAGCTTGAGATCGACGTCCATGCCGTTATGCGACAGCAGCACCACCGCGTCGACCTTGTCGGTGTTGCGCAAGCCGTCGGTCAGCTTCTGCAATTCGCCGTCGCGGATTCCGAACTTCCAGTCCGGCGTAAAACGCTTGGGATGGGCGATCGGCACATAGGGAAAGGCTTGCCCGATCACGGCCACGCGATAGCCGCCGATCTCCTTGATGGAGTAAGGCTCGAACACGCGCCCCGACGCCGGGTCGAGCGCCTTCGCATCGTTGAAGGCGGCCTCCTCCGTGAGGTAGACGTTCTGCGCCAGGAATTCGCCCTTGAAGCGCTCGAGATTGGCGCGCAGCGTCTTTTCGCCATAGGTGAATTCCCAATGTCCGGTCATCGCCTCGACGCCCAGCAGGTTCGCCGCCTCCACCATGTCGGCGCCCTGCATGGTGTTGGCGAGGCCGGTGCCCTGCCACATGTCGCCGCCGTCGACGAGCAGCGAGCGCTCGTGCCCGACGTCGTTGCGCAGGTGGTCGATCAGTGTCTTCAGATGCGCAAAGCCGCCGAGCTTGCCGAAGCGGCCAGCGGATTTTTCGAAATCGATGGAGGTGAAGGCATAGGCGTCGGCGCTATCGGGCCTGATGCCGAAATGGTCGAGAAAGGCGCGGCCGACCAGATGCGGCGGCCTGCCCTGCATCTCGCCGATCCCGATATTGACGCTCGGCTCGCGGAAATAGACCGGGAGCAACTGCGCATGCGTGTCGGTCAAATGCAGGATGCGGGCATTGCCGAAACGTTCGAGATCGTAAACGGTGGGAGCGTCGGCAGCGCGGGCAAGGCGCTGCCATCCGCAGGACAGCGCGGCTCCGCTCGTCATCTTCAGAAAATCCCGGCGGCGGATTTTCATCGCAAGCTCTCCGCGCCTCGCCAAAAGGCTTCTCTAGCGTATTTCCAAATCCTTCCAGCGCTGCTTTTCGCTGGTCGCCTGGAAGATCGAAGCTTTGGCCAGCGCTTCGGCCTCCTTCGACGAGGCCACCGCCTGATCGAATTGACCTGCCTCCGCAGCTTTTTTCGCCGCTGTCAGCGCTGCTTCCGTGGTGGTCCACTGGTTGCGCAAGGCGCCAGCCTCTTTCTCGGCGGCCTCGGCTGCCGCGTAGGCGGTCTTGAAGTCGGCCTCGGACGCAGCGCATGCCGGCGTCGCGCCTGCTATCAGCCCCGCAGCGATCAGGTTTCTCACGCTGTGTTTCATGGGCGCGCTCCCGGGCCGGAGATCGGCAGCCCATTGCTCACGTAAGACAAATAATATTCGAGATCGCGATATTCTTCGTCCTGCGGACTGAGCGGAACGCCGCGGATCTGGCTGTTGCAGGTGGTGAAACGCCGGCTGATCGTGCCCATGCCGCTCCATTCGGAACGATAGATCGGCATCGCATTGAGAATGCCCAATGCGGGCGCCAGTATCTCGGCGCGTATCCGCTCGCCCGGCTCCTGCACATGGCAGGTGGCGCAGGAGAAATTGAGCTGCCCGCGCCGCGTATAGAAATATTCCTTGCCCTTCTGATAAGCCTCGAGCGCGCGCGGATCGTCGGGAATCTTGATGTCAAAAGGCTTGCCGCGCGAGGTGAAAGCCATATAGGCGGTCAGCGAGGCCATCTCGTCTTTGACATACGAGAATGGAAGTTCGCCATTGGCCTCACGGCAGCGATTCAACGCCAGCTCCAGGGTTATGACCTTGCCTTCCCTCTCGTCGAAATAAGGATAGTCCTGGCGGATGCCGATGCCTTGATTGGGAAAGCAATCGCCGTAGGTCTTGCCGTTCTTGAACGGCGTCGCAAACATCTGCTTGCCGGTCTCGAGCGCGAATTCGTAAGGCGGGAACTGTTCCTTCTCTTCCCATTGCCGGTGCAAATCCTCATTCATCGAATAAGGACCGTTGGCGAAATCCTCCGGCTTCAGTTGGGGGAATTTGTTGGTGAAGAACTTCTGGAACGCCTTGGCATCGGCCACAGGGTTCGGCGTGTCGGCGGCGATCGCCGGCTGCGCTGCCAACGCCGCCAGCACAAGCGCTGCTGAGACAAACGAAATGGCCAGACGCATGATCATTACTGGATCTTCGCCGTGGTGGTGTCGGTCGCGCCCTTGTTGTCGACCCAGCCGATTTTGAGATCGTCGCCCTTCTTGGCGCCTTTGAACGAGAACTTGACATAGGGGTCCTTCGAGACGGCGGCACCCCAATCGGCGACGAACACCGCCTTGCCGTCATATTCGAAGGTCAGCTGCTGGATGAAGTGCGGCGGGATGATCTCGCCCTTGGCGTCCTTGACGAAGCCGGAATCCATCGGATGCTGGACCAAGGCCTGCACCTCGGTGATGTCGCCGTTCGAGGTGGCGCGTACGCGAATGGTCGATGTCATTTTATTCTGCCTTTTCTATTGGCGCATGATTTCCGCGCAAACGCGTTCCGCGTTTGTCGCGAGGGAAAACCGGCTTCCACCCATCGTGTCGTGGCCCGAGGGCATGCTTTTCCGGATCATGCGCGTTTACCCGCCGCAGCCGCCGACGGTGACTTTGACTTCCTTGGTGGCGCTGTAAAGCTTGCCGCCGGACTCCACGATCGCGATCACGTTGCAGGTCTTTGCCATCTTGAGCCGATTGGCCACGTTCGGCAGCGTGCCTGCCGGAATCTTGTAGTGCGCCGCCAGCGCGTTCGGGTTTTCACTGACGAAGAAGGCGATCGAGGTCACGTTGTCGAACGTGGTTGACACCGAGACCGGGACCACCGCGCCGTTCTCAGCGATTTCCGGCGCATCGAGCTTGACCTTGTCGGACGCCTCCGCGCTCGTGCCGTAGAGCGCCTTGATCGCATCCGCGTCGCGCTTCTGCTTGAACGCGTCTTCGGGATATTTGTCGCTGGCTGCGGCGAGGGCCGGCGCGATGCCGAACGGCAGATCGCCGAGGCCGAACAACGCGACCAGGCCCGCGCCTTGCAAGAGCTTGCGGCGCAAGATCGGGCGGCGCGTCGCCGAAAAGCCGTTGGCTGTGATCATCTAAAACTCTCCAGAAAAAGCGCGTCGTCATCATGGCGCGTCAAAGTGTTTGCAGGAAATCCACTACCGCGTTGATCTCCTGTTCGCTCAGAATCCGGTTTCGTCCGAACGGCGGCATCACCGTCTGCGGATTACGCTTGGTTTCATCCGTAACGATGGCGACGAGATCGTTGCGGTCAGGATATTTGCTCTTGATGTCCTTGAGCTGCGGTCCGATCGTGCCGGGCAGGTCGCCCCCCCTGATATCATGACAGGTCAGGCAATTGCCCTTGCCGCGATCGAAGGCGATCTTTTGTCCTTCTGCGGCGGCCGATTGCGCGCGAGCAGGAGGCGTGGACACGGCAGCACCGGCCAGCAGTGCGAGAATAAGGATCGGCCTCATGGAGGGAATGGCGATCAAAGGGTTTTCCCGGACGTTCTTTCGGTGATCGAATATAGGTGGTCAAAAGCACAAAGGCCATCGGCTGGCAATCTGGATGTTCGGCGCAGCAAAATGCGGCCAGATGCAGTCTTGCGGCGCACCCGAAAAAGCGGCTGGTTGTTCCGCATTTGCGGCTTTCCGGCTAAGCTTCGGCTGTAGACTACGGAGGGAGACCGTGGCTGAATATGTCGTCGAATTCGGCAAGGATGGCCGGCCGGTCGAGGCGGACGGCCGTCTCGACGCAGCCGCATTCCACCGCAACCATGCACCGATCTGGGCGGTGTTGCGGAAATTCCTGGTGGGTCAAACCGGCGACGTGGTGGAGACCGGCAGCGGCACCGGGCAGCATATCGTCTATTTCGCCCGTCACTCGCCCGACATCGTCTGGTGGCCGAGCGATCTCAACGAGGCGCATCTCAAAAGCATCGCAGCATGGCGCAAGCACGCGGGCCTGCCGAATATCCGCCCGCCGCTGCGGATCGATCTGTCCGATCCGACCTGGTGCCGCCAGATGCAGGACGGCAGCGGGCCTGCAAAGCTGCTGGCGGTGTTCTGCGCCAATGTCATCCATATCGCGCCGTGGCGCGTCGCGGAGGGTCTATTTGCCGGCGCCGGAAATTACCTGCGCGCCGGCGGTCGGCTTTATTTGTACGGCCCGTTCAAGCGCGACGGCAAGCACACCGCGCTCAGCAATGCCGTGTTCGACACGAGCCTGCGCGCGCAGGATGGCGAATGGGGCGTGCGCGATATCGCCGATCTCGAGAAGCTGGCTGAGCGCGCCGGGCTGGCATTGTGCGAGATCGTGGAAATGCCCGCCAATAACCTCATCCTGATCTTCGAACGATCGAAAATATAGATGACCTGAGCGCATAGCCCGCGCCCGCTTGCGCTGGTTGATCGACGCGCGTGATCTCTTCATAGTGCGGCGAATCAATAAGCCCGATGGGGCTCGCGGGCGGAAGTGCCGATGATCGACGTGACTGATACCTGCGAAATCGCAGACGATTCCCGCGTGCGATCCAATGTCGTGCGGCTTGCGGCGGCGCAGGCGCTTACCGGCGCGAACTCGGCGGTGATTTTCGCCACCGGCTCGATCGTCGGCGCAACACTGGCGCCCAGCATCTCGCTCGCGACCGTGCCGCTCTCGATGTATGTGCTGGGCTTGGCCAGCGGAACGTTGCCAACCGGCGCGATCTCGCGCACCTATGGCCGCCGCACCGCCTTCATCATCGGCACCGGCTGCGGGATGCTGACCGGGTTGCTCGGATCGTTTGCCATCCTGCATGCTTCTTTTTGGCTGTTCTGCGGCGCGACCTTCCTCGGCGGCCTCTATGGCGCGGTGTCGCAATCCTATCGCTTTGCTGCGGCCGACGGCGCCAGTGTCGCGTATCGGCCGAAGGCCGTGTCATGGGTGATGGCGGGCGGCGTGTTCGCGGGCGTGCTCGGTCCGCAGCTCGTGCAATGGACGATGGATGTCTGGTCGCCTTATCTGTTCGCATTCAGCTTCGTGGTGCAGGCGGCCGTTGCGCTGGTGGCGATGGTCGTGGTGTCCGGCATCGACGCGCCCAAGCCCGCGGCGTCCGATCTGCACGGCGGTCGCCCGCTGTTTGAGATCGCGCGGCAGCCGCGCTTCATCGCAGCCGCGCTATGCGGCGTCATCGCCTATCCGATGATGAACCTGGTCATGACTTCGGCGCCGCTGGCGATGAAGATGTGCGGGCTTTCCGTCAGCGATTCCAATTTCGGCATTCAATGGCACATCGTCGCGATGTATGGGCCGAGCTTCTTTACCGGCGCGCTGATTGCGCGTTTTGGCGCACCTCGCATCGTCGCCGTTGGGCTGTCGCTGGAGGCGGTCGGCGCTACGATCGGCCTGTCGGGAACAACCGCGGTGCATTTTTGGGCAACCCTGATGGTGCTCGGGGTGGGTTGGAATTTCGGCTTTGTCGGCGCTTCCGCGCTGGTCTTGGAAACGCATCTGCCGCAGGAGCGCAACAAGGTGCAGGCTTTCAACGATTTCCTGGTGTTCGGGATGATGGCGGTCGGATCGTTCGCATCGGGCCAGTTGCTGGCGAATTATGGCTGGTCGGCGGTCAACATGGTGGTGTTTCCCCCGGTGCTGTTGGGGCTCGCCGTGCTGTCGTTAGCATCGTTCGCCAAACGGCGCGCCAGCTTGCCGGCGGTGGACGAATTTCCCGACCATGGCATTTGATCGATCCGGTGAAGCATGACCGGAAGGATACTTCGGCAACGATCGAAGCTTTTGCGATACCCTGCCTGTTAGAATCCCGCCTGCATGGACGCATCCATCCATACGACGATCGATGAAACGTCCGTCCGCTACGGCGGCTGGCGCATCGTTGCGGTCTGTTTCCTGGTGGCGACGTTCGGCTGGGGGTTCGGCTTCTACGGCCAAAGCGTCTACGTCGCCGAATTGCACCGCCTGCACGGCTGGCCGGCGTCGCTGATCTCGTCAGGAACGACGTTCTTCTATCTGTTCGGCGCGCTGATCGTCGCCTTTGTCAACGAAGCGGTGCGGGCCTTCGGTCCGCGCAACTGCCTGCTCGGCGGCATATCGGCAACGGCCGCGGCCGCCGTCATGTTCGGCCAGGTCACCGCACCCTGGCAGCTCTACCTCGCCGACGCGCTGCTCGCATTCGGCTGGGCCGGCACCAGCCTTGCCATCATCACCAATACGCTCGGCCTTTGGTTCGATCAGAAGCGCGGCATGGCGATCAGCCTGGCGCTCAACGGCGCGAGCTTCGGCGGCATCGTCGGCGTGCCGCTATTGGTGGCTGCCATCGGCAGCTTCGGATTTTCCAGCGCGATGATCGTTGCGGCGGTGACGATGCTCGTGCTGACGATCCCCATCGTTGTTGTTTTTGTCGGCCGGCCGCCGACCCGCGGCGGCACGGTGGCGGAGCTGGCCGCAACGGAAGCGTTGCCCGCGTCAAAGGTGCGGGCGCTGGCCCTGCGTGACGTCGCATTCCTGAGTGTATCGATTGCATTCGCGCTGGTGCTGTTTGCACAAGTGGGTTTCATCGTCCACCTGATCGCATTCCTCGATCCGGTGATCGGCCGCCAGCACGCGGCAACCGCGGTCGCGCTACTGACGGCGATGGCGATGGCCGGACGTGTGCTGTTCTCGACCGTGATCGACCGGCTCAACCAGCGGCTGGCCTCCGCGATCTCGTTCGCAAGCCAGGCGGTGGCGCTCTTGATCCTCATCAATTCACGCAACGATACGCTGCTCATCGCAGCCTGCGCGCTGTTCGGGTTTTCCGTCGGCAATCTGATCACGCTGCCGTCCCTGATCGTGCAGCGCGAGTTCGATCCGCGCTCGTTCGGCGTCTTGATCAGCCTGATCACGGCGATCAACCAGGTCACCTATGCGTTCGGCCCCGGCGTCATTGGCCTGCTGCGCGATGTATCCGGGAGCTATTCGCTGCCGTTTTACGGGTGCATCGCACTGGAGCTAACCGCCGCCGTGCTGATCATGCTGCAACCGTCATTGCGAGCGCAGCGAAGCAATCCAGCTTAGCCGGGAAAAAGACCGGATTGCTTCGTCGCGGAGCCCTGTCATCGGGCGCGCATTCGCGCGACCCGTTGGCTCCTCGCAATGACGACAGGATCACGCTTCTCGCTGCCGCAACAAATCCTCAAGGTCGAGCCGCTTCGTGAACATCGCGAGCTTGCCATCCGGCGTGCGCGGCCATTGCTCCCCGGGGCGGTCCCAGTAGAGCTCGACGCCATTTTCGTCGGGATCGCGCAGATAGAGCGCCTCGCTGACGCCGTGGTCACTGGCGCCGTCGAGCTCGATCCCGGCGCTGATGACGCGATGCAGCGCGTCCGCCAGCGAGGCGCGGGTCGGATAAAGGATCGCGGTGTGAAACAATCCAGTGGTGCCGGGCGGCGGCGGACGGCCGCCTTTGCTCTCCCAGGTGTTGAGCCCAATGTGGTGGTGATAGCCGCCGGCCGAAATGAACGCCGCACCCGAGCTGAGCCGTTGTGTCAGCTCGAAGCCGAGCACGCCGCAATAAAACCCAAGCGCGCGGTCGAGATCGGCGACCTTGAGATGAACATGCCCGATTCTTGTACCGGCAATGACGGGTGGATTGTTGGGCATGCAGTGCTCCATTCAAATGAGCCGTAGGGCGGGCAAAGGCGCGCACGCGCCGTGCCCACCGAACGAACAGTCCGGCTTTAGATGGTGGGCACGCTTCGCTTTGGCTACCCTACAAGAACCACTCGCCGCGAAACCCTGAGTTTCGGAAAGTCACGCAAGCTCGGATATTTGCCCTTCCGGCAAGCCGAACTCAAAGGTGTTCAGCGTCATCGACACCATCGTGTAATAGCCGCACAGGCCGATGACCTCGACAATGCCGCGTTCGCTCAGCACGTTCACCGCCTCGTCGTACAGGCGCTTGGCGACGCCGTGGCCTTCATGCAGCGACTTGGCGACATCGTAGATCATCTTCGCCTTGGGATCGTCGAATTGGGGCGTGCGGCGGTCGCGGATGTCGTCGATGATGGTGGGATCGAGGCCGGCCTTCAGCGCCAGCCGCTTATGCGCGTACCATTCGTAATGCGAGGTCCAGTGCCGCGCCGTGACCAGGATTGCGATCTCCGAAAGCTTCGCCGGGAATATCGTATCAAAGCGCAGGAAACCGCCGAGACGCGTGGCATGCCGCGCCATTTCCGGGCTATTGAGCCAGGCCATCATCGGCGGTGGCGGCGCGCCACGCTTGCCGGCGATCGCCTCGTCGTAGGTTTGTTTTTGGTCCGCGCTCATTTCGCCAGGCGAAAGTAACTTCAGGCGCATTTCCGTTTCCTCTGTTCTTTCAAGTGTTACGGCTCAAGGCGATACACCCGATCGCGCGCCGAGGCCACCGCTACCGCCGCATGGCGCGGCCGCCAGACGTATTGAATTCCGTTTCCCACGGGCTATGGTCGATGCAACGATCTTTACAATGGAAACGCGTCATGTCCGATCTGGAAAAGTTTCGCCGCGAAACCCGCGCCTGGCTGGAGGCCAATTGCCCGCCGGAAATGCGCAAGCCCATGACTTCGGAAGAAGACACGTTCTGGGGCGGCCGCAACGCAAGGTTCTCCTCCGAGGCGCAGCGCGTCTGGTTCGAGCGCATGCGTGACAAAGGCTGGACGGTGCCGCATTGGCCGCAGGAATATGGCGGCGGCGGACTTGATGGCGAGGAAGCCAAGATCGTGCGCCAGGAGATGGCGGCGATCGGCGCGCGGGCGCCGCTCGCTTCGTTCGGCATCTCCATGCTCGGGCCGGCGCTTTTGAAATACGGCACCGAGGCGCAGAAGAAAGAGCATCTGCCGAAGATCACCGCTGGCCTCATTCGCTGGTGCCAGGGCTATTCGGAGCCGAATGCGGGCTCCGACCTCGCATCGCTGCAAACCCGCGCCGAAACCGACGGCGGCGATTTCATCATCAACGGCCAGAAGGTCTGGACCTCGTATGCGAACTACGCGGACTGGATTTTTTGCCTGGTGCGCACCGACCCCAAGGCCAAGAAGCATGATGGCATCAGCTTTATCCTGTTCGACATGGCCTCAAAGGGCGTCTCGACCAAGCCGATCCTCCTGATCTCCGGCCGCTCGCCGTTCTGCGAAACCTTCTTCGACAACGTCCGCGTGCCGAAGTCGCATGTGGTCGGCACCGTCAACCGCGGCTGGGATGTCGCGAAATACTTGTTGCAGCACGAGCGGGCGATGATCTCCGGCATGGGCGAGCGCGGCGTCGGCCGGCCGCTCGGCCAGGTCGCCGCCGACTCTGTAGGCCACGACGAGCAGGGCCGGCTCGAGGACCCGATACTGCGTGGCCAGATCGCGGCCTTCGAGATCGATGAGGCGGCGCTCGCCGCCGCTGCCGAGCGCGCGGTCGATCTGGCCAAGGCGGGCCAATCGCATCCGGCGTTTTCCTCGGCGATGAAGTATTACGGCACCGAGCTCAACAAGCGCCGTTACGAAATCCTGATGTCGGCGGGCGGTATCGACGCGCTGGAATGGGAAAGCGAACGCTCGAAAGGCGGCGCCCGGCCGCGCGCCTGGCTGCGTACCAAGGCCAACTCGATCGAGGGCGGCACCTCAGAAGTGATGCTCGGCATCGTGGCAAAACGCATTCTCGATTTGCCGGGGGGCTAATTTCTCACACCGTCATGGCCGGGCTTGTCCCGGCCATCCACGTCTTTCTTTTCTTGACCAAGAACGTGGATGCCCGGGTCAAGCCCGGGCATGACGACTTCAACTAGCTCAGTCAGTCGATTAACACTAGCGCTACCGGAACCTGCCCCCATGGCCCTCATCCTCACCGAAGAACAATCCATGCTGCGCGACAGCGCGCGCGGCCTCATCAGCGACAAAGCGCCGGTATCGCATCTGCGGCAGCTGCGCGACAGCAAGGACGCCACCGGATTTTCCCGCGAGCTCTGGAAGGCGTTTGCCGAGATGGGTTTTACGGGATTATTGGTGCCGGAGGATTTTGGCGGCAGCGCGCTTGGCTGCGTCGAGGCCGGCGTGGTGATGGAAGAGATTGGCCGCACGCTGATGCCGTCGCCGTTCCTGTCGACGGCGATTGTTGCGGCGTCCGCGCTGTCGCGGGGCGGCAGCACCGCGCAAAAATCTCAGCATCTGCCGAAGATTTCCGACGGCTCGCTGCTGGCAGCATTCGCGGTCGACGAGGGCGCCAAGCATCGCCCGCTGCAAACCGGCCTGCAGGCCAAGCGATCCGGCAACGGCTTCAAGCTCAATGGCGCCAAGGCCTTTGTGGTCGACGGCCACACGGCCGATCTTCTGATCGTGGCGGCGCGCAGCGCGGGCGGCCCCGGCGAGCGCGACGGGCTGACGCTGTTCCTGGTCGATCCCAAGGCCAAGGGCGTCGCGACCGAGCGCACCGCGATGGTGGACTCGCACAACGCGGCGCGCATCAACTTCGACAATGTCGAGGTCAATGCCGATCATGTGCTCGGCGAAGTCGACCAGGGATATCACCTCCTGGAAGGCGTTCTCAATATCGGCCGCGGCGCCGTCGCCTCGGAAATGGTCGGCTTGAGCGAAGAGGTGTTCGGACGCACCGTGAACTATCTCAAGGAGCGCAAGCAGTTCGGCAAGGCGATCGGTGAATTCCAGGCGCTGCAGCATCGCGCCGCCCAGCTCTACATCGAGATCGAGATCACCCGCGCCGCAGTATTGAAGGCATTGCAGACGCTGGATGCCAATGTTGACGGCGCCGGCGCGGCTGTCGCGGTCGCCAAAGCCCGCGCGGGCTCGACCGCGACGCTTGCGGTGCAGGAGGGCGTGCAAATGCACGGCGGCATGGGCATGACCGACCAGTTCGATATCGGCTTCTTCATGAAGCGTGCGCGGGTGTGCCAGGAGTTGTTCGGCGACGCCAATTTCCACGCCGACCAGTTGGCGCGGATGAAGAATTATTGAGACTACGTGCGCCGACAGCATCATAAGTGGATGTCATCGCCCGGCTTGACCGGGCGATCCAGTATTCCAGAGACAGATGTGATTGAACCGTGAAGCCGCAGCGTACTGGATCACCCGCTTTCGCGGGTGATGACGACTTGTGTGTACGGCGAGTTTGCAGAGCCCTACCGGATCGGTGGGGCGTACTGGATGCCGCCGGCGCTCCAGAGCTGGTTGAGGCCGCGGGGGATGTGGAGCTTCGAGCCTGCGCCGACGTTGCGGTCGTAGACCTCGCCATAATTGCCGACATGGCGGATGATGCGCACAGCCCAGTCCTTGGTCAGCCCAAGATCCTCGCCATAGCTGCCTGCGGTGCCGACCAGCCGCATCACGTCGGGCTTCTTCGATTTCAGCGCCTCGTCGATGTTCTGCGAGGTGACGCCGAGCTCCTCGGCATTGATCATCGCATACAGCGTCCATTTCACGATCATCATCCAGTCGTCGTCGCGCTGGCGCACCACCGGCGCCAGCGGCTCCTTGGAGATGACGTCGGGCAGGATGACGTGATCGTCGGGTTTTGAAAGGTTCAGCCGCAACGCGTAGAGCTGGGAGACGTCGGCGGTGAAGGTGTCGCATTTGCCGGACTCATAGGCCTTGAAGACCTCGTCCAGCTTGGCAAACTTCATCTCCTCGAATTTCATGTTGTTGGCGCGGAAGTAGTCGGCGAGATTGAGCTGCGTCGTCGTCGCCTCTTGCACGCATATCTTGCTGTTGTTGAGATCGAGCGCGGAATCGATGTTGCGCGCGCGCGGCAGCATGAAGCCCTGGCCGTCGTAATAGGCCACCGCCGGGAAATAGAGATCGTAATTTTCCTCGCGCGACATGCTCCAGGTCGAATTGCGGGACAGGATGTCGACCTTGCGGCTCTGCAATTCCTTGAAGCGTTCGTTGGCATCAAGCGGGATGAACTTCGCCCGCTTCGGATCGTCGAAGATGGCGGCCGCGACCGCGCGGCAGAAATCGACATCGAAGCCGGTCCAGTTGCCCTTGTCATCGGGGATCGAGAAGCCGGGCAGGCCGGTGTTGACGCCGCAGAAGACTTCGCCGCGCCGGATCGTCCGCTTCAACGTGCGCGTGTCGTAGCGCTCATAGGTGATGGCGGCAGCCCCGACCAGAACAGCGACCGCGAGCCCGATCGAAAGGCCGCCTCGGAATGTGCGCATGGTTATTTTCTCGCTAAAATTCGGGAAAGGAAACTGTCTGGAAGATAGCAGGCGCCGTTACAATTCGGGCTTCTGCCGCACGACGACCTTGGTGCCGACGGGTACGCGCTCGTAGAGATCGCTCACGTCAGCGTTGACGAGGCGGAAGCAGCCGGAGGAGACCTTGGTGCCGATCGTATCCGGCCGGTTGGTGCCGTGGATGCGGTAGACGGTGGTGCCGAGATACATCGCGCGGGCGCCGAGCGGATTGCCGGGTCCGCCCGCCATGAAGCGCGGCAGGTAAGGCTGGCGTGCGATCATCTCCGGCGGCGGCGTCCAGTCCGGCCATTCCTTCTTGTTGGTGATGTTTAACAGCCCCTGCCACTGGAAGCCGTCGCGGCCGACGCCGATGCCGTAGCGTATCGCGCGGCCGCCGGGCTGGATCAGATAGAGGTGGCGCTCCGCGGTCGAGATGATGATGGTGCCCGGTGGTTCGGTGGTGCGGTAAAACACCACTTGCTTCCGAAATTCCGGATCCAGTTCAAAGGAATCATCGGCCAGCAAACCCGGCTGGTCGGCGTCGGGCTGCTGCGCGTAGCTGTGCGGGGCCGAAAGCATCAGGCCAACGGCGGCGATCATCATCCAGATCAGGTGACGAAGTCTTCTCATCGCAAAGCGCTCCCCCATGGGCATTCCGGCCGAACCAGTAAACTGCATCAAATCTCACGGCCTGCTTGATGGCAAGTTCAAGGCGACGGTTGCCGGAATTCTTTCATTTTCCGTGACTTAGAGCAGGATGACTTTTCTTCGAATCGTCATCCCGCTCCATATTTTTGTTTGAAAAGCCTCACCTCGGCGCCAGCCAGAGCCGCAAGCCAAGGGATAGCACGGCGACCGTGCCGACGCCGGCCAGCCAGAGCGCAGCGAACCACAACAGGCGTCGTGCCAGCGGGCGCTGGCTCCGCCCTGGGTTTTGCTTGTTCGGCATCAGTGATATCCGCTCTCGGGCCTCACCTTGCCGCGGAAGACCCAATAGGCCCACGCCGTATATCCCAGAATGAGCGGCACCAGCACGGCGACGCCGAACAGCATGAAGATCTGGCTGTTCTCCGGCGAGGCCGCCTGCCAGATGGTGATGCTCTGCGGCACGATATAGGGATACATGCTGATCCCGAGCCCCGCCTAGGAGAGCGCGAACAGCGCCAACGACAGGAAGAACGGCTGGCTATCCTGTCGCTTGGCGAGACTGCGCAACAAGAGAATGGTCACAGCGGCGACCGCAATCGGCACTGGCGCGGTGAGGATGATGTTCGGCCAGGCGAACCAGCGCTGCGCATATTGAATATGGAGAAACGGCGTCGCGATACTGACCGCGCCAATCGAGCCCAGCATCGCAAACAGCAGCGACCAGCTCAGGCCATACGCCTTGTCGCGAAGCTCGCCTTCCGTTTTCAGCACCAGCCAGGCCGCGCCCAACAAGGCGTAGCCGACCACGAGCGCAAGCCCGGTCAGAAGGCTGAACGGCGTCAGCCAGTCCCACCAGCCGCCGGCGTAATGCCGTTCCTCGACATGGATGCCCTGCAGGATAGCGCCAAGCGCTATTCCCTGCGCCAGCGTCGCAAGCCACGAACCGCCCGCGAACGCAACGTCCCAGCGATTGCGCTTGCGCTGGGTGGTGCGCCAGCGGAATTCGAAGGCGACGCCGCGGAAGATCAGGCCGATCAGCATCGCAATCATCGGGGTGTAGAGCGCGGGCATCAAGACGGCGTAGGCCAGCGGAAACGCCGCCATCAAGCCGCCGCCGCCCAGTACCAGCCAGGTTTCGTTGCCATCCCAGACCGGCGCGACGCTGTTCATGATCACGTCGCGATCGGCCTTGGCGGGAAACAATGGAAACAGGATGCCGAGCCCAAGGTCGAAGCCGTCCATTACGACATAGACGAACACCGCGAACGCGATGATGAACGCCCAGATGGTCGCGACATCGGCGGCAATCATCGGACGGCTCCCTCGGTCGCCGCAGCACCCGTGGCGGATGCGACGCCCGCGGCGGGCGTGATGCCGGCCGTGCGGGTCGGCACGTCGTGGCTTGGTCCCTGTTCGCCTGGATGCGGTGGCGCGGCCATCAAGCGCAAGATGTAAATGATGCCGGCGGCAAATACCGCGAAATAGACGATGACGAAGGCTACCAACGAGGAGCCGACCGCGGGGGCGGCCAGGGGCGAGGCGGATTCGGCCGTCCGCAACAGGCCATACACCGTGAAGGGCTGGCGCCCGGTCTCGGTGGTGATCCAGCCCGCGAGCACGGCAATAAAGCCGGCCGGTCCCATGGCGACGGCGAACCTATGCAGCAGCCGCTGCTCATAGAGCGTGCCGCGCAAGCGCATGAACAGGCTGAGAAGCCCGAGCCCCAACATCAGAAATCCCATTGCGACCATGATCCGGAACGACCAGAACGTGATGGGCACGGGCGGCCAGTCTTTTCGCGGCACGGTGTCGAGGCCCGCGAGCGGCGCATCGAGCGAATGCTTGAGAATGAGCGAGCCGAGTTTGGGGACTTCGACGGCGTAATCGACCTTGCCGGCGCTTTGGTTCGGCCACCCGAACAGGATCAGCGGCGCCCCGTCACTGTGGCTCTCGTAATGGCCTTCCATCGCCATGATCTTTACCGGCTGATGATCCAGCGTGTTGAGGCCGTGCTGATCGCCGGCGATGATCTGGATCGGCGCCACTAAAGTCGCCATCCACATCGCCATCGAGAACATCACGCGGGGGCCGGCGAGGTTCTGGTTGCGCAACAGGTGAAACGCGCCGACCGCGCCGACCACCAGCGCCGTCGTCAGATAGGCCGCCAGCACCATATGTACGAGCCGATAGGGGAACGACGGATTGAAGATCACCTTCAGCCAGTCGGCGGCGACGAACTGGCCGTCGGCGTTGAGCGCATATCCGGCCGGCGTCTGCATCCAGGAGTTAGCCGAGAGGATCCAAAACGCCGAGATCAACGTGCCGATCGCGACCATCAAGGTCGCGACGAAGTGCAGTCTGTGCCCGACGCGTTCGAGGCCGAATAGCATCACGCCCAAAAAGCCCGCCTCCAGGAAGAACGCGGTCAGCACCTCGTAGGCCATCAGCGGGCCGATCACGGGGCCGGTCTTGTCGGAAAATGCCGACCAGTTGGTGCCGAATTGGTAGGACATCACGATGCCCGACACTACGCCCATGCCGAACACGACCGCGAAAATCTTCAGCCAGTAATTGAACAGGTTGATGAAGACCTCGCGCCCGGTCCACAGCCAGAGCGCCTCCAACACGGCAAGGTAGCTGGCAAGGCCGATCGTGAAGGCCGGAAACACGATATGGAACACATGACGATGGTATCGCGTTCAGCCAGCCTGAGCATCCGTTTCGGTTGATCGGAGCCAAGATTCAATTTTCTGTTTTGACGCGCTTTCTTCGAAAACGCTTTGGTCAGCTATTGGCGCTAAGCAGGCGGGCGATGGTACGATCGATCTGCTCGTATTGGCCCTCGCCGTCGTGATGCAGCACGACCCTGCCGCTCTGATCGATGACGTACTGCGCCGGCCAATACTGGTTGCGATAGGCGTCCCAGGTCCGCGAGTCGTTGTCCTGCGCGACCGGATAGGTGATGCCATGCCGCTTCAGCGCGGCCTGCACATTGGCCGCCGAGCGCTCGAACGGAAATTCCGGGGTGTGCACGCCGACCACGACGAGGCCGCGGTCTTTGTATTTCGCATAGAGCTCGGTGACGTGCGGCAGCGTGTTGACGCAATTGACGCAGCCATAGGTCCAGAAATCGACCAGCACCACTTTGCCCCGCAGATCCGCCATCCTGAGCGGGGCGGAATTGAACCAGTTGCTGATGCCGGTGAAGTCAGGCGCGGCGTCCTGGGCAGCGGCGACCGCAAATGGAGCGGCGGCGCCGTGCGCGATCTCGCCGCCGATACCGGGTATGGCCGTGCTCGTCCAACCGATGGCGATCGTGGCGGCAAGGACGGCGAATGAGCGTATGGTCATGGAGGTCTCCATTTTGAGGGATGATCACAGGCCGATCTGGCCGGTCGGGTAGAATCCTGTCAGCCACGCCACGATGAGCGTGTCGTATTGGAAGTAAGAGAGCAGCGCGAATGCGATCACCACGGCGCCGAACGCCTGCTGCAACCTCGGCGAATATCGCGCGATGCTGCGAACGCGGGTGGTCGCGGCCTGTCCGCCATAGGCGATCGCGAGCATCGGCAGCGCCGCACCGATGGCATAGACCACGAGCAGCGTGCTCGCCCATGCGATATCCCTGGAGGTTGCGACAAGGGTCAGGATCGAGCCCAGCACCGGGCCTGCACAAGGCGTCCAGACCAGCCCCAGCGTGGTCCCGAGCACAAAACCACCGAGGTTGCCCTGGCCTTGCGGGAGGAGGGCGGCGGAGCCGCCATTGATGAGGCCGCTGACGCGAATGGACAGCCACTCAAACGGCGTCGGCCAGATCATCAATAGTCCGAAGCCGAGCAGCATGACTGCCGCGCCGGTGCGAAGCACGTTCGGATCGAAGTCGAAAATGCGGGTGATCGCGCTCAAGGCCAGCGCAACCACTGAAAACGACAGCACGAAGCCAAGCGCGATCATCGCCGGCCGAAGCTTACCGGTGTGGCCCACCGACGCGCCGAGCAGGATCGGCAGCACCGGAAGGGTGCAGGGCGCGGCGATCGTGACGATGCCCGCAAGTAAAGCGAGAACAAGATTGAGCATCAAACAGCTTTCCACGAATGTTCGAAGTTTCCTTCGAGGCGCAGCAGCTGCGCGTTACGCCCGTCACGTATTCGTGAGACGGAGCCAAGAGCGTGATGACTTTTCTTCGACTCGTCATCTCGCTCTATCTTTTTGTTTGAGCATGATCTTTTCGGAAAACCGGCTCCCACTTTTCCGGATCATGCTCGAGCGATTGCAAACGCAAAACGACCCGGAAGGGGGGCATCCCGACCGGGTCGTTGGAGGTAACTTGGGAGGTTTGGAAACTCGATGGTGATTGTTGTAGCGGGTGAGTTTTTCCGCCTGATTTCGCCGATTGTTTCAATTGTTTCGTCGGCAGTAACCTTTTGCCTCGAAAACAGAGAGGGGTTCTGTCTCGTCTATCCGATTAAGCCATTGAATCTACGTTATTTTACGCGGCGAGGCTGTCGATGCCGGCGCCCTTAAGCAAATCGGCCAACTGCTTGCGGGCGTAGAACATGCGGGTCTTCACCGTACTCTGCGGGATGCCGATGATCTCGCCGACCTCTTCGACCGATTTCTCGTGGTAGTAGACGAGATTGATGATCTCGCGATGCGCCGGCGAAAGCTTTGCGACGCAGGCGCGCAGGATCGCGCGGGTGTTGCTGCGGTCGAGCGAGGCTTCGGGTGTGTCGGCCTCATCGGCGATCTGGCGCACGTCTTCCTGGTCGATGTCTTCGTGGCGCCGCTGGCGCAGTGCGGTCAGCGCCTTGAAGCGGGCGATCGACAACAGCCAGGTTGAAACCTGGGAACGTCCTTCGAACTGCCTCGCGGTGCGCCACACATCGAGAAACACCTGGCTGACCAGATCTTCGGCCATGGTGCCGTCACGCACGATACGAAGGATGAAACGGTAAACCCGCACATGGTGTCGGGAGTAGAGGATGTGCATGGCGGTGCGGCCGCCATCGGCGATGCTCTCCAGCAACATTTCATCCGAGGTCGCCTGAGCAGCGATAATGCCTTGGCGGGCGGCGGCGTTGATGGCGATCACGTTGTGCATGACAGGCTCCCCGATGCCGCTTGTGCGGCGTCTCGTTGGGCAAATTGTTAATGAGCCAACGTTTCCGGACTTCTGCACGAATAGGGAAAAATGGTTTCATGCCTGAGATAATTGTTTCGTCGCGCCGCCTGCGACGAAACATTCGGGGGTGAAATGCAAGTGATTTCAACGAGGCTAAAATTGGAGGGATAGGCTGAGCCTGCATCCCGGGAGCCCGCCAACGGATCGCGCGAATGCGCGCCCTGGATCAAGCCTTGTCGCCGGTGGGCGAGAACAGGTAGCCGCCGCCCCGGATGGTGCGGATCACGGCAGGCTTGGTCGGGTCCGGTTCGATCTTGCGGCGGATCCGCATGATCCTTAAGTCGACGGCGCGATCGAAGGCTTCGGCATCGCGCGCATTGGCCAATTCCAGCAATCGCTCGCGCGACAGCACCCGCTTTGGATTGGCCGCGAATACTTTCAGGAGGCCGAATTCGGACGCGGTCAACGGATGTTCGTTGCCCTCGTCGTCGCGCAATGCCTGCGCCTCGAGATCGAGCCATTTGGTACCGAACCGCACCAACTGCTCCCTCGCCGCTTTTGCGGCCGCTTCTTCCGCTGATGCCACGACGGCCTTGGCGGGCGCGCTTCGCCGCAGCACCGAGCGGATCCGCGCCATCAACTCGCGCAATTCGCAGGGCTTGGCGACATAGTCGTCGGCCCCTAGCTCGAGTCCGACCACCCGGTCGATCGGGCTTGCGGTCGCCGTCAGCATGATGACGGGAACATTGATGCGGCTCTTGAGGTCGCGGATGATCGACAGACCGTCTTCCTCGGGCATGTTCAGATCGAGCACGACGAGATCGGGCACCTGGGTCTCGATGACGCTGCGCAGGCTCTTCCCCCCGTCGCACAGCGTGACGCCGAAGCCATGCATCTTGAGATAATCGCCGACCATTTCGCGGGCCGGCGCCTCGTCGTCGACGATGATGATGTGCGGGCTCTGGGTCATGACAGCTCTGTTGCCGGTAGTGTAACGGTAAACGTCGATCCCTGCCCGGGTCCGGCACTGTCCGCAGTCACATGGCCGCCATGCATGTCTATGATGCGCTTGACGATCGACAAGCCCAGCCCCGTCGAGCTCTCGCCGGCGGTGGGCTTTGCTGACAGCCGCTGGAAGCGGCCAAACAACCGCCCGAGATCCTCCGGCGACAGGCCGGCGCCCTGGTCGGCGATGCGGATGATAGTGCCGTTGCCTTCATGGGCAACGACGAGCGAAATCTTGCCGCCGATCGGTGAGTATTTGATGGCATTGCTGACGAGATTGTCGATCGCTTCCCTGATGCGATCGGTATCGCACATGGTCACGATGTTCGGCGGCGCCGATACCGAAATGGTCTGCTGCTTGTTGACCGCGAGCGGCTTGTTGACTTCGGCGACTTCGGCGACCAGCGCCGCGACATCGACCGGCTCGCGCCGGATGGTGATGTCGAAGGCATCGGCCATCGCGTCCGAGATCAGGTGATCGACCATCGAGGTCAGCCGCTTGGTGGCATCGCGGATATGGTCGACCTGCGCCGTGACGTTCTCTTTCGGCGAGCCGGCGCCGATCAGTTCGGTCAGCATTTCGGTGCGGCCAAGGATCACCCCCAGCGGATTCTTCAAATCATGGGCGACGGTGCCGAGAATTTCATTCTTGAAGCCATTGGCTCGCTGCAGCCGCAGCCACTGCGCCGACAGCCGCCGGTTGGCCTGCATCAGCGCGCGGGTACGCTGGGCGACACGGTCTTCCAGTTGGGTGTTGGCCTCGTGAAGCTGCTGATACAGGATGACGTTGTCGAACGCGATCGAAAGCCGGCTGGAGAAAATCTCGACCAGCGCGCGGTCTGTCTCCGACAGCGGGCGTTCGGCCTGCAGCAGCACGACGACCTCGCGGCCGCTTCCGGTGCGCAAATAGAGCACGCTGCGGTGGTCGGCGAACTCGTTCTTGCGGCGCTGGAACGCCGCTTCCACCATCTGCCGCAAATCCGGGTCGAGCGCCTTCGAGCTGGTGGTGCCGATGAAACGGCTATAGCAGCCGGAACCCGCCAGCACCGAAAACTCGCTGCCGGCCGCGCCGCCATCGTCGCGCAGCACCAGGATGCCGGCGCAGTCGACGTTAAGCAACGAAGCGAGCTGCGTCAGCACGCCCTCGGCGAGGCGCTGCATCGACCTGAAGTCGTAGAGCGTTGAGGCGGCATCGATGATGATTTCGAGCCCGCGCCTTGTCTGCACCATGCGCTCGAGCTGCTGGTAGCTGCGCAGTGCCGCGGTCAGCGAGGTGAACAACTTGTCGGCGGTGAGCTCGGTCTTCGCTTTGTAGTCGTTGATGTCGTACTGGACGATAACGCGGCGTTCCGGGGCCTGGCCGGGTTGTCCGGTGCGCAGGATGATGCGGACCGTCTCGTTCCTGATTTCGTTGCGGATGTATTCGACGAGCTCGAGTCCGGCAACGTCGGTCTCCATGATGACGTCGAGCAGCACGGCCGCGATATCCGGATGCGCGCGCATCAGGGTGCGGCCTTCGGCGGCCGAATAGGCCGACAGGATCTCGAGCGTCTGGCCGTTCAGACTATAGTCGCTCAGCGCAAAGCGCGTGCCTTCATGCACGGCCTGATCGTCGTCGATGACCGCGATCTTCCATTTACGGACCGACGAATCCTCCGGAGCGGCTCCGGTATCGTCGATCAGGTGGAGGACATCGTCCGGTTCGGCCATTGAGCAGTTCCGTCGGCTAAGGTTTCGGTGGTCGCGGGATCGCCCCGGGCCACCCTGGGCATGATAATGCGAAAGGTGGTGCCTTGTCCCAGCCTTGACTCCAGCATCATGTGGCCGCCGAGCTGTTGGGTAACCAGATTGTAGACGATATGGAGGCCGAGGCCGGTGCCGCCGTCGTTGCGCCGGGTGGTAAAGAACGGGTCGAAGGCCTGCCGTTGCACATCCGGCGTCATTCCGGCGCCATCGTCGGCAAAAATGATCTCGACGTCGTCATGGCCGCGCGGCCGGGCCGAAATCGAGATGGTTCCGGCGCGGCCATCGGCAAAGGCATGATTAGCGGCGTTCAGGAACAGATTGGTCAGGATCTGCCCGTAGGAACCGGGATAGCCGTCGATCACGAGGCCCTCTGGCACATCGAGCGAGAGCGAGATCGGCGCGCGCTTGAGGACCGGGCGCAGGCTTGCGATGATCTGGTCGGTTGCTTCGCCAAGGCTGAACGACCGTCGCTCGGCGTGCGAGCGGTCGACCGCGACCTGTTTGAACGACTGGATCAGCTCGCCGGCGCGGTGCAGATTTGCTACCAGCTGCTGGGACGCGTCGCGCGAGGAGCGCACGAATTCCTCCAGCTGCGAGCGGCGCAGTGCAGCGTCGGATTTGAGCTCGGCCTCGAACATCTCGGAGCGTCGTGCGAAGCTTGAGGCCACCGTCAGGCTGATGCCGATCGGGTTATTGACCTCATGGGCGACGCCGGCCACCAGTCCGCCGAGCGCAGCCAGCCGTTCGGAATCGATCAGGTTTTGCTGGGCGGCGCTGAGCTCGAGCAGCGCGCTCTCGGCCTTTTCCTTCGAGGTGCGCAACTCGTCCTCGGTCTTGCGCTTGGCGATGGCGTTTTCCCGGAACACCTCGACCGCCCGCGCCATGGCGCCGACTTCGTCGCGTGCGCTCGTTCCCTGCACCTGGCGGTCGTAGTCACCCGAGGTGATCGCGCGCATCGCCGCCATGATCTGCTGCAGCGGCAGCCGGATCGAGAGCGCGATCAAAACGCCGACGGTGAGGATGATGCCGAGGAAGATCACCGCGATCGTCAACACCCGGCGCGAGATGTCGCCGAGCGTCCGGTCGAACGTCTCTTGCGCCTTCTGTTCGCGCTGTCGCATCTTGACCGACAAGTCGTCGATGGCGCCGATCGCCTCCGCTTGGCTGGCATCGATCGTATTGCGCAACAAATCAGTGCGGCTTGAAAGCTGTTCGGACAATTTCGCCAACCCTTCGCGCAGCGCGACCGTCCGCGCGCCCAATCGCTGCAGCGCCATGCGCTGCAAATCGTTGTCGGCAAGCTCGGTCATCACCGGAATGGTCCGTTCGATGGTCTCGGTATTGCGGCGCGCTTCCTCGGCGGACGCCGAGGCCAGCGAGAGGTAGTAGGCGTTGGCGGCGACCAGCATGGCGGTGAAGGCCTCGCGGGATTTTCCAAGCGCCGGCCAGATCAGCGCGTCGCGGTGGCCTGTCGCCCCTTCGATGATCGAATAAAGCCCGGCGATGTCTTTGGCGGGACCCAGCACTTCCTGATCATAGGTCTTGGCGATCGTCGCCTGCACGCCGCGCAGGTCGCCAAAGCCGTTGAGGAAGCGGTCGGTGACGCGCTCAAGCTCTTCCACCGACCCGGACAACATCGGATCGGTCGAGGCGCGGGTCGTGAGCGTGCCGAGCACCGCCTCGCGCAGCAGCAGGATCTCGGCGAACAGTTCGGGGCTCGGCTGGTTGATGTAGCGATGGATCAGGTTCTGCAGCCGGCTGGTCTCGCTCTCCAGCAGCGCCAGGATCTTGTCGGACTCGCGCACCTGCCGCACGTCGTCCCAGGCCGAGCCCAGCACCTGGGCGCCGTTATAGATCATCGCGGCGAGCACCACGACGACGGCCGAGTTCAGTGCCGCGATCGACAGGATGCGCCAGCGGATCGGCACCGCGCGGAGCAGGCCTACGATGCGCGCACGGCCTCGCGCGGCGAGGCTCGCCGGTCGTTCCGCAACTTCGGATCGAGAGGGCACTGCCAAGACGACTCTCACCCCACCTTGCGGATGCGTTCGATCGGCCGCGTAACCGCGGGGTCCGCAATCAGGCGGCCCGTGCAGCGCAGCGCCTGTGCGGTCGGATGATCTTCGTTCCGGGTGTCGGCGGCACGAGATTCGCACGCGATCACCCCCGTTGCGGCTACCGTCAGCGCGACAACGATTGCTGGGGTCCGCGGAAGATCGGCGCGGCTGCAGCTGTACACAGGCAAACTCATCCCCTTATGATGATGTCTATGGCGGGAGGAAAAGGTTCAATTCAATCTTGGCGGTAGCTGCCTATTCGCCGATACCGCGGTTATCGTCAATTGTGCGGTGCGACCGGGCTTTTGCGGATTGCATCTGAAAGTCCGAGGCTCTATCACGGCGCCAAACGCTAGTGGCACGGCTGCTGCGGCAGATTGGAATTGGTCTTAATCGTGAACCCGGCGTTCAGATTTCTGCAGCTTGCGGCAATAGCGATTGCCATCGGCCTCTCATCGCCGGCGCAGGCGGTCACCGAGATCCATTGGTGGCATGCCATGTCCGGCGAACTGCGCAAGCAGGTTGAGAGGCTCGCCGCCGATTTCAACGCTTCGCAATCCCAATACCGGGTGATCCCGAGCTACAAGGGCAGCTATACCGAAACCGTGACGGCTGCGATCTTCGCGTTTCGTTCGCGCAGCCAGCCTGCGATCGTCCAGGTCAACGAGATTGCGACCGCGACCATGACGGCCGCAAAGGGCGCGATCTATCCGGTATTCGAGTTGATGCGAGACGAGCAGGAAGCCTTTTCGCCGGCCGCGTACCTCCCGGCCGTGTCAGGCTATTACGCCGACGTCGACGGCAACATGCTGTCGTTTCCGTTCAACGCCTCGACGCCGATCCTTTACTACAACAAGAAGCTGTTCCGCGATGCGGGCCTCGATCCGGAAGTGGCGCCCAAGACCTGGCCGGAGGTCGGTGACGCCGCAAAAAAGCTGCGCGCGGCGGGCGCGGTTTGCGGCTTCACCACGTCGTGGCCGTCGTGGATCAATGTCGAGAATTTTTCCGCATTTCATAATCTGCCGATCTCGACCAGGGCCAACGGCTTTGGCGGGCTCGATGCGGTCTTGACGTTCAATAATCCGCTGATGGTGCGCCATATCTCGCAGCTTGTGGAATGGCAGTCGACGAAAGCGTTCGACTATAGCGGCCGCGCGCAGACCGCGGAGCCGCGGTTTCAGAACGGCGAATGCGGAATCTTCATCGGCTCGTCGGCGACCCGCGCCGACATCAAGGCCAATTCGAAATTCGAGGTCGGCTACGGCATGCTGCCGTATTGGCCGGATGTCGCCGGCGCGCCGCAGAACACCATCATCGGCGGCGCGACATTGTGGGTGCTGCGCAACCGGCCATCCGATGAATACAAGGGCGTCGCAAAATTCTTCAGCTTCCTGTCGAAGCCGGAAGTTCAGGCATCCTGGCACCAGAACACCGGCTATCTTCCGGTGACGCGTGCCGCGTTCGACCTGACCCGCGCGCAAGGCTTCTATGACCGCAATCCCGGCACTGCGATCTCGATCGAGGAAATCACGTTGAAGCCACCGACCGAGAATTCGAAAGGCGTGCGACTTGGATCCTTTGTCTTGATCCGCGATGTGATCGACGACGAGCTCGAGCAGGCGTTCAGCGGCAAGAAACCGGCACAAGCAGCCCTCGATTCCGCGGTCGAGCGCGGCGACAAGCTGTTGCGTCAGTTCGAGCGCGCGAGCCCGGATCGCTAGAAGCCCCGCCGCGCTTCATACCCCACTCCGTCGCGTAGCACACCCAATCATGCACCCACTGCCCTGGCTGGCCAATTTCGAGGATTTCCGTGCGTGACGCGCCAACCCGTCGCAATGGTTGCCGGTGGCGTTCGATATCGCCCGCGACCAGGGTTTGGCGTGCACGGCGCCTCAAATATTTGCAACGGGCACTAATCTTGTCGTCGGCCTCGATGGTCCGTTCATCCTAAAGATTTTTCCGCCAATGCATCGCGCCCAGTTCGTGTCGGAGCGGGGCTCGCTGGCGGAGCTCTGTGGACGACTTCGTGTCCCCATCCCCGAAATCGTCTGCGAAGGGGAGCACAATCAATGGCCGTATCTTGTCATGACGCGTTTGCCAGGCATTCTCGGCGCAGAAGCATGGCCCGCGTTGCCGGAAGAGGGGAAGCTGCGTGTCCTCGCGCAACTCGGGGAGACGATTGCAGAAGTGCAGCACGTTCCGCCTGGACGGCTGCTCGATATCGAGCCTCGCTGGGACGCGTTCATGCGTGGACAAATCGAAGGATGCCGGGCGAGGCACGAGCGCCTCGGTTTGCCGCAAAAATTTCTGAATGGGCTCGACGAGCTACTCCGCGATGCAGCCGCCCTCATTCCCCTCGACGCACCGCCGGTGATCCTGACGGGAGAATACATTCCTGAGAATTTCCTGCTGAGCTGTGAGCGGCGAGTGGGGGCTTTCGGGACTGATTGACTTTGGCGATGTGCTAACGGGATGGGGCGAATGCGAATACGATTTACTTGGCCCGAGCGCATTCATGACCGCGGGAAGGCCGCAACGCGTTCAAAGCCTTTTCGGTGGATTCGGATACGCGCGGGCAGACATCGACTTCGCATTGAAGCGCCGGCTGATGGCGCTACTTCTGCTGCATCGCGCCAGCGATCCCAACAAGCACATTCATGTCGAGGGTTGGCAGCAGAATGCCGATGACCTGTTCCAATTGCAGGAATTGATCTGGCCGAACTGACGGCGGTATGCGCGACCAAAAACAAAGTGAGATTTGGCGGTGGGCATCGCGTCCAAGGAGCGGGCGCCGGAAATATCTGCCCCAAAAATAGGCAATACTATCTCTCCGTATGCAATGCCGCCCCACGCGGATTCGACCGAATGCTCCAACGTTTGAAAGCTGGATCATAGGCTTAGTCCACCGTTAGGTTGGCATTAAGGCTTGGCATAAACCTTGCGAAGTCGGCTCCAACAGCCCGTTTCCCACGTAGCGTTGGAGCATCCCATGAAGCGCCGCGACTTCCTGAAATCCGTCACCGGGGTCGCGGCTGGCGCGCTTGCGCCGGCGCCTGCAATCTGGTCTGCCGCCAAGGCCGACGCCCGCTCCGAGACGCTGTTGATCGTCTCCGAAGGCGGCCCCAACAATCTCGATATCCACGGCGTCGGCACCAACGTGCCGGGCTACGAAGTGTCGTGGAATTGCTACGACCGCCTGATCAGCCACGAGATGAAGAGCGGTCCGGGCGGCGTGCCCTATTACGACCGCGACAAGTTCAAGGGAGAACTCGCCGAAGACATGAATGTCGGCGACATGTCGGTGACGTTCAAACTGAAGAAGAATGCGAAGTTTCACGACGGCACGCCTGTGGCCGCCAAGGATGTGAAGTGGTCGCTCGACCGCGCCGTCAGCGTTGGCGGCTTCCCGACCTTCCAGATGAGCGCGGGCTCGCTGACCAAGCCCGAGCAGTTTGTCATGGTCGACGACAACACCGTGCGGGTGGATTTTGCGAAGAAGGACCGCCTGACGATACCCGATCTCGCGGTCATCGTGCCCTGCGTGGTGAACTCCGAGCTCGTGAAAAAGAATGCCGGCGAGAAAGACCCCTGGGGTCTCGAGTATACCAAGCAGCAGACGGCGGGCTCCGGCGCCTACAAGGTGACGAAGTGGACCGCCGGCACCGAAGTCATCATGGAGCGCAACGACGAGTGGGTCGGCGGTCCGCTGCCGAAGATCAAGCGCGTGATCTGGCGCATGGTGCCGCAAGCCGGCAACCGCCGCGCGCTCCTGGAGCGCGGCGATGCCGATATCTCCTACGAGCTGCCGTTCAAGGATTTCCAGGAGATGAAGGCGAGCGGCAAGCTCGACGTGGTGTCGCTGCCGTTCTCCAACGGCATCCAGTATATCGGCATGAACGTGACCAAACCGCCGTTCGACAATCCGAAGGTGCGACAAGCGATGGCCTACGCCATACCGTACCAGAAGATCATGGACGCGGTGCTGTTCGGGCTCGCCAATCCGATGTTCGGTGCGGCCACCGACAGGCCGACCGAAGTCGCCTGGCCGCAGCCGACCAAATATTCCACCGACATGGCGAAGGCGAAGGCGCTATTGACCGAGGCCGGTTACGCCGACGGATTCGAGACCACGATCTCGTTCGACCTGAATTTCGCCGGCGTCAACGAGCCGCTTTGCGTGCTGGTGCAGGAGAGCCTGGCGCAGCTCGGCATCAAGACCACGATCAACAAGGTGCCCGGCGCCAACTGGCGCACCGAACTCAACAAGAAGGAGATGCCGCTCTACACCAACGTGTTCTCGGGCTGGCTCGACTACCCCGAATACTTTTTCTACTGGTGCTATCACGGCAACAATTCCGTCTTCAACACCATGAACTACAAATCGCCCGACATGGACAAGCTGATCGATGGCGCGCGCGTTGCGGCCGCGGCCGGCGACAAGGCAACCTACGACACCGACGTCAAAAGCTTCGTCGATCTCGCCTTTGCCGACGTGCCGCGCATCCCGCTGTATCAGCCCTTCGTCAACGTCGCGATGCAGAAGAACATCTCGGGCTATCAATACTGGTTCCACCGCCGGCTCGATTATCGTGCGCTGGTGAAGGGATGAGCCCTCATGCTGACCGCGGGCGGCACATCGGCTTCGGCTTTGCCTTCTCTGTTTCCGAGTGAGGGGCGCACCACTCACTTATTCCCTCCCCCCTTGCGGGGGAGGGGCAGGGAGAGGGGTAGCCACGCGCACTGCCTTCTCGACTTACCCCTCTCCCCAACCCTCCCCCGCAACGGGGGAGGGAGCCCTAGCAGTCCCGTCGCGACATTCCGGCCGCAAAGAGAGGGGCCGCCATGCTGACCATGATCGGCAAGCGGCTGATGTTCGCGATCCCGTCTCTGATCGGGGTCGTGATCGTCACGTTTCTGTTGACGCGCGCGCTGCCCGGCGATCCCGCCGCCTATTTCGCAGGTCCTGCCGCGAACAAAGAGGCGGTCGAGCAGATCCGCAAGAAACTCGGCTTCGACAAGCCGCTGATCGAACAGTTCTTCCGCTATACCGCCGATCTCGCGCATGGCGATTTCGGCAATTCGCTGACGACCGGCCAGCCGGTCGCGGCCGAAATCCGCAACCGCCTGCCGGCTTCGGCTGAACTGACACTGCTCGGCCTTCTCGTCTCCATAGCGATCGCGCTGCCGCTCGGCGTGCTCGCCGCCACCCGCCCGGGCTCATGGATCGACCATCTCTGCCGGGTCACCACTACGGCCGGCGTCTCGCTGCCGGTCTTCTTCACGGGTCTGGTGCTGGTCTATATTTTCTATTTCCGGCTCGGCTGGTCGCCGGCGCCGCTCGGCCGGCTCGACGTATTCTACAGCGCCCCACCGACGGTGACTGGTTTCTATCTGGTCGACACGCTGATCGCGCGCGATTTCGAGGCGTTTCGTTCGGCGCTCAGCCAGTTGATCCTGCCCTCGCTGACGCTTGCGATCTTCTCGCTGGCGCCGATCGCGCGCATGACACGGGCCTCGATGCTGGCGGTGCTGGCGTCGGATTTCGTGCGCACCGCGCGCGCCTCCGGGCTGTCGCCCGGCACCGTCATCGTCACCTACGCCTTCCGCAACGCCATGCTGCCCGTCATCACCACGCTTTCCATGGTGTTCTCGTTCCTGCTCGGCGCCAACGTGCTGGTGGAGAAAGTCTTCGCCTGGCCCGGCATCGGCTCCTACGCGGTGGAAGCGCTGATCTCGTCGGATTTCGCGCCGGTCCAGGGTTTTGTGCTCACCATGGCGGTGATGTATGTGCTGCTCAATCTGGCGATCGACATCCTCTATGGCGTGATTGATCCAAGAGTGAGACTTGAAGGGTGAGACTTGAAGGGTGAGGGTCAAGCATGAGTACGGTCGCGCCTGCCGTTGAACCCGTTGTTCCCGTGCGTACCTCGGGGTTCGCTGCGATCTTCGAGCACACCCGCTATGTGCTCGGCGAAAACCGCGTCACCGCGTTCGCCTTTGGGCTGTTGGTCATCATCGTCTTCGCGGCGCTGTTTGGCCCTTATGTCGTGCCTTACGATCCCCTCGCCAGCGATACCGCGGCCGCGCTGAAGCCGCCGTCCGCGGCGCATTGGTTCGGCACCGACCAATTGGGCCGCGATATCTTCAGCCGCGTCATCGTGGCAACCAGGCTCGACAGCTTCATCGCGGTGGCCTCCGTGGTGCTGGTGTTCTTGATGGGTGGGCTCGCCGGCATCGCGGCCGGCTATTTCGGCAGCTGGACCGACAGCATTGTCGGACGCATCGCCGACACCATCATGGCGTTTCCGTTGTTCGTGCTGGCGATGGGCATCGTGGCCGCGCTCGGCAACACCGTGCAGAATATCATCATCGCGACCGCGATCGTGAACTTCCCGCTTTATGCGCGCGTCGCGCGCGCCGAGGCCAATGTGCGGCGCAATGCCGGCTTCGTGCAGGCAGCGCGGCTGTCGGGCAATGGCGAATTCCGGATTCTCCTAGTGCATATCCTGCCCAACATCATGCCGATCATGATCGTGCAGATGTCGCTCACGATGGGCTACGCCATCCTCAATGCCGCCGGCCTGTCGTTCATCGGGCTCGGCGTGCGGCCGCCGACCGCCGAATGGGGCATCATGGTCGCGGAAGGTGCCGGCTTCATGGTGTCGGGCGAATGGTGGATCGCGTTGTTTCCGGGCTTAGCTCTGATGATCGCGGTTTTCTGCTTCAATCTGCTCGGCGACGGCCTGCGCGACATCGTCGATCCGCAGCGAAGGACGTGAGAGCAAAACCATGACCGCTCAGCCGCTGCTCGACGTCAACGACCTCACGGTGGAATTCGCCACAAGGCGCGGCATCGTCAAGGCGGTGCAGCACGTCAATATTTCGGTCGCCAAGGGCGAGACGCTTGGCATCGTCGGCGAATCCGGCTCCGGCAAATCCGTCACTTCCTACGCGGTGATGCGGATCCTCGACCGCGCCGGCAGGATCGCAGACGGCTCGGTGGTGTTTTCCGGCATCGACGTCAAGACCGCAAGCGAAGATACGATGCGCGATTTGCGCGGCCGTGAAATCTCGATGATCTTCCAGAATCCGCGCGCGGCGCTCAATCCGATCCGTAAAGTCGGCGATCAGATCGAGGACGTACTGCGCCAGCATGTGCAGCAGTCGACGGTGGGTGATCGCGGCGAAAAGGCGATCGAGGCATTGGAACAGGTCAAGATCGCGCGCCCCCGCGAGCGCTACCATGCCTATCCGTTCGAGCTGTCTGGCGGCATGTGTCAGCGCGTGGTGATCGCGTTGGCACTGGCCTGCAATCCGCAGCTCTTGATCGCGGACGAGCCGACCACCGGCCTTGATGTCACCACGCAAAAGGCCGTGATGGATCTGATCGTGGAGTTGACCAAGCGGCGCGGCATGTCGACGATCCTGATCACGCATGATCTCGGTCTCGCCGCCGCCTATTGCGATCGCGTGGTGGTGATGGAGAAGGGCCGCGTGGTCGAGACCGCGAAGTCCGCCGATATCTTTGCCAGGCCCGAACATGCCTATACCAAGAAGCTGATGCGCGCGACGCCGCGGATCGGTGTCTCCTTGCGCGATCTATTGCCCGAAGAAGAGGCGGCGGCGCTCTCTCCCGCCTCTCCCCGCACGCGGGGAGAGGCCGACGCGCGCAGCGCGGCGGGTGAGGGGGACTCTCCACGGACTGCGCTCGCGGAGCGAGCCCCTCACCCCGACCCTCTCCCCGCGAAGAGCGGGGCGAGGGAGCAGAAGCCCCTCCTGCTCGTCGAAAAGCTCGTCAAGGAATATCCGCGTCAGGGCGCGACCGCGACGCTGGCCAAATTGTTCTCGCGCAAGCCGCCGGTCGAGCTGGAGAATTTCCGCGCGGTCGACGGCATCAGTTTTTCCGTCGGCCATGGCGAGAGCGTGGGCCTGGTTGGCGAATCCGGCTGCGGCAAGTCCACCACCTCGATGATGGTGATGCGGCTGTTGGACCAGACCTCCGGCCGCATCTCGTTCGATGGCGACGAGATCGGCGCCATGCTGCCTCACGCCTTTGCGCGGTTGCCGCTGCGCAGTCGCATCCAGATGGTATTTCAGGATCCGACCGACAGCCTCAACCCCCGTTTCACCGCCGCGCGCGCCATCGTGGACCCGATCATGCAGCTCGGCGATATCAGGGGCCGCAACGCGCTGCGCGCCCGCTGCGAGGAACTGGCTGGATTGGTCGGCCTGCCCATCAACCTGCTCGATCGCTTTCCGCACCAATTGTCGGGCGGACAGAAGGCGCGCGTGGGCATCGCGCGGGCGATCGCGCTGCATCCAAAACTGGTGATTCTCGACGAGCCAACCGCGGCACTCGACGTTTCGGTGCAGGCCGTGGTGCTGAATCTGCTGCAGGACCTCAAAGAATCGATGGGCATGAGCTATCTGTTCGTATCGCATGATCTGAATGTGGTGCGGTTGCTGTGCGATCGCGTTATCGTGATGCGGGCGGGGCGAATCGTCGAACAGGGCCGTTCCGAACAAGTCTTGGGTAATCCGCAGGATGCCTATACAAAGGAGCTGCTGACGGCGATCCCGCATCCGCCGTTGCCGGCTCACTGACGTGTGTCCGATGGAAAGAATTGCGATCGAGAAAACAATGGCCGTTGATCCGCTTGACGATTACATCGATGCCTCCTCTAAGGCGCTAGCGCTGCCCGTCGAAGAAGCCTGGAAGCCGGCGGTACGCGCGAATCTGGAAGTGTCGCTGAAGCTGGCGCGGCTGGTCGATGAATTCGCGCTGCCTGACGAAGCCGAGCCGGCCAGTGTCTACACGGCCTGATACCGCAATGACGACAAATTCCGCCACCCCGTCGGCCTCCGGAATCGCCAATGCCGTGGCCACCCGCAAACTCTCGGCGCAGGACGCGATCGACGCGGCACTGGCGCGGATCAAGCGGCACGATCAGGTCCTCAATTGCTTCACCGATGTCACCGCGGATCGCGCCCGCGCCAAGGCGCGCGCGATCGATGCCGCGATCGCGGCTGGAAATGGCGCCGGGCCGCTCGCCGGCGTGCCCTTTGCGGTAAAGAATCTGTTCGACGTGCGGGGGCTGGCAACCCGGGCCGGTTCGAAGATCAACCGCGATCTCATGCCAGCAAAGCGCGATGCGGCGCTGATCGAGCGGATGGAGGCGGCAGGCGCGGTGCTGGTCGGCGCGCTTAACATGGGTGAATACGCCTACGACTTCACCGGCGAGAACGTGCATGACGGTGCCTCGCGCAATCCGCACGATCCGACCCGGATGACCGGCGGTTCGTCCGGCGGCTCCGGTGGCGCCGTCGGCGGCGGTCTCGTGCCGATCGCGCTCGGGTCGGACACCAACGGTTCGATCCGGGTGCCGTCGTCGTTCTGTGGAATCTTCGGGTTGAAGCCGACCTATGGCCGGCTGTCGCGCGCACGGTCGTTTCCGTTTGTCTTTAGCCTCGATCATCTCGGCCCGTTCGCGCGCTCCGCTGGCGACCTCGCGCTCGCCTACGACGCCATGCAGGGGAGCGATAGCGACGATGCGGCCTGCACGGCGCGGCCGATTGAGCCGGTGACGCCGTCATTGTCGCAGGACATCGGCAATCTCAGAATCGCGATCGCCGGCGGCTATTTTCAGAAGAACGTTTTCCCGGAAGCCGTTGAAGCCGTCGCGCGCGTGGCAAAAGCGCTTGGCGCGGCGCGTATTGTCGAAATCCCCGAAGCCGCCCGCGCCCGCGCCGCCGCTTATGTCATCACCACCACCGAAGGCGCTTCACTGCATCTCGACCGGCTGCGCAAGCGGCCCAACGATTTCGATCCGGCGGTGCGTGACCGCCTGCTCGCGGGCGCGATGATTCCGGCACCGCTGGTCGATCGCGCGCAAAAATTCCGCCGCTGGTACCGCGCTCAGGTGCTGGAGCTGTTCAGGACCGTCGATGTCATCATCGCGCCGGCGACGCCATGCGTTGCACCGAAGCTGGGACAGGTGAATTTCGTGCTCGATGGCGTGGAGATGCCGGTGCGCGCCAATATCGGCATCCACACCCAGCCGATCTCCTTCATCGGCCTTCCGGTGGTCGCCGTGCCGGTGCCGCTGGAGCCGATGCCGATCGGCGTTCAGATCATCGCCGCACCCTGGCGGGAAGACATTGCGCTGCGGGTCGCCCATGCGCTGGAGCGCAGCGGCGTTGTGGCGGCGCCGCAGCCGAGGGGCCTGTGATGGAGATCGATCTGCCCGACGTGCTGACGGAGGTAACCGCGCAGTTCGTGCGCTATGAACAAGCGCTGGTCGCAAACGACGTCGCCGTGCTCGACGAATTATTCCACGACGACCGCCGCACGCTGCGCTATGGCATCGGTGAAAATCTCTACGGCTATGGCGCGATCACGACATTCCGTGCGGCGCGCTCGCCGATCGGTCTCAACCGCAAGACCGCGAAGACCGTGATCACGACCTACGGCCGCGACACCGCGGTGGCCTCCACATTGTTCTATCGCGAGACGCTGCCTGGACGGGTCGGGCGGCAGATGCAGACCTGGGTGCGATTTGCCGAGGGTTGGCGGATCGTCGCGGCCCATGTCAGCATCATCGACGAGCCCGGATCTTCCAAGGAGATGGATCAAAGGACATGAGTCTTGACGATCTTCCGTCCAGTGGACCGCAAGGCGCCGCCGAGGCGGCGCCGGTCCGCCGCGTCGACCGCGCGCCGCCCAACCTGCAGAAGATCACGCGCGCGGAAGAATTGCGGCTGCAACTGGCGGATGAAATCGTGCGCGGCACGCTGGCGCCGGGATCCCCGCTCGACGAGACCGACCTTGCACGGCGTTTCAACGTGTCGCGCACGCCGGTGCGCGAGGCCTTGCGTCAGCTGGCCGCCAGCGGCCTCGTCGACGCGCGGGCGCATCGCGGCGCCGTCGTGGCGCGGCCCTCGATCGATCGCCTGCACGAAATGTTCGAGGCGATGGCGGAACTGGAAGCGCTCTGCGCGGGGCTTGCCGCCGAGCGAATGGCGCCGGTCGAACGCCACCGGCTGGAGGCCGTTCACGAGGAGCTGCGGGTGTTGAGCTATGCCGGCAATCCCGATCGCTTCCACGAGGTCAATGAGCGTTTCCACAACGCGATCTATGCCGGCTCGCAAAACAACTATATCGCGGAGATGACGGTGGCGACGCGGGTGCGGGTGCAGCCGTTCCGCCGCGCCCAGTTCCGCAACCTCGGCCGGCTCGCCAAATCCCACGCCGAACACGACCGCGTGGTGGTCGCGATCATGCGCGGCGACAAGGCCGGCGCGGCTCTCGCGATGCGCGCGCACATCGAATTGGTGCGCGGCGAATATGAGATTTATGCGGTGTCGGTGTAGCTTCCTCCTTTTTTGGCCCGCTTGCACGGGAGCGCGCTCTAGGAACCCATCGCCGTCCCAAATCGTTTGTGCTGATCCGCCCAGATTTGAGGAGAAACGGATATGGCGTCAGCCTCCGAGAAGAATCCGCAACACCACACCCAGCGCATGAAAAAACGTCTCGAGGAAACCGTGACGCATTTGCGTCAGGATATCGAGAAGGTCGACGAGCCGCAGCTTGCGGCAATGTTTGAAACCTCCGCCGAGGTGCTGAGCGGCCTGATTAAGGCGTTCAGCGACTACGAGAAAAAGAACGAAGCGGCCTGGCGCAAATCCGCGTGAACAACCTCGTTCAAGGGAGGCCGCGATACCAGTTCCAGTCGAAATAGAAAAGCGTCAGTTTCTCAAAGGCGCTTCCATTGCGGTGGTCACGGCCGGATCGATCCTGCCGTCTGCCGTCGTGGTGGCCCGCGAAAAAGAGCAGCGTTCCGAAAAGGAGCCGGAGGTCACGCCGCCGGAGGATTTGATGCGCGAGCACGGCGTGCTCGATCGGCTGCTTCTGATTTATGAAGCGGGCTTGCGAAAGTTCGACGCAAATGAGGACTTCGATCCCGCGGTCATAACCGGCACAGCGCAGATCGTGCGCGACTTCATCGAGAACTATCACGAGCAATCCGAAGAGGAGGCGGTTTTCCCGCGCTTCAGGAAGGCCAAGAAAATGGTGCCGCTGGTCGACACCCTGCTCGATCAGCACAAAGCGGGGCGGCGCGTCACCGACGTCATCCTCCAGCACGCGCCCGCCAGCCGCAAGGATGGCGAGGATCGCCGCCAGATGGTGGGAGCGGTCCACTCCTTCATCGCAATGTATCGGCCGCATGCGGCGCGCGAGGACACCGATTTGTTTCCGCTGCTGAAAGCAATCGTCTCGCCGCACGAATATGATGCGATGGCCGAAGATTTCGAAAAGAAGGGGCACCGGCTGTTTGGCGGCGACGGGTTTGAGATGATGACCCATCGCGTTGCCGGTCTCGAGCAGCAGATCGGCATTGCCGATCTGGCGCAGTTCACGCCGAGCTGAAGGAGTCACTCCGCCGCCTGCGCCAGGTACGCGCGCCAGCCGCCGAACGCAGAAATATCGTGCGCGCCGTGGAGCGCGGTCGGCTCCGCGATAAAGCCCTTTACGCCGCGTCCGTCGGCCAGACGGATCGTGCCGATCGATAGCGGCGGGGGGATCGCGGCGACGAATTTGCCGAAGGCGGACGCGGACAGCGCCCAGACCTCGAGCTCGATCGGCGATCCCTTGCCCGCTTCCACGCGCAGCATGCCCGGCTTCGGCGGCGTGGTGGGGAGCGCGTAGAGCTTATAGTCCGGCGCGGTCACGGTCTCTTCCAGCAGGCGGCCGCCGAGTGCCTTCAACTCGACGTTCAGCACCATGCCGGACAGATGCGCGCCAACCACCGCGATCGGAAGTTCGTCTCCATTCGCGCTCACCGGCAATGTCGGGAGCGGCGGCTGCGCCAGGCCCTTGGCGCCGAGCTTGAGTTTGGTGTCGACATGAAAGACGCGGCCGATGCTCGCGAGCAAGGCGTCGTTTCCCGCCGGCGCCAATAGCGTAATGCCGAACGGGATGCCGTCGCTGCGCATCGCCGCCGGCAGCGCGAGGCCGCAGAGATCGAGCAGGTTGACGAAGTTGGTGTAGGTGCCGAGCCTGGAGTTGAGTTCGACCGGATTGGCCAGCACCTGCGCCGTCGAATAGACCGTCGGCGCGGTCGGCAGCACCAGGGCATCGATGTTGTTGAAGCTGCGCTCGGCGATCCGGCGCAGCGCCTGCAAACGATAAAGCGCCGCAAAGGTGTCGGCGGCGGTCAGCCTTGCGCCGGCTGCGGTGATCTCGCGTGTCACCGGGTGGATCGAATCCGGCGACGACGCCAAGAGGTTGCGGACCACGAGATAACGTTCGGCGACCCAGGGTCCCTCATAGAGCAGGCGCGCGGTTTCGTAGAACGGCTCGAGATCGAATTCGACCAAGGTCGCGCCCAATCCGGACAAGCGCGTCAGCGCCTCGCCATAGGCTTTCTCCGACGCGCGGTCACCGAAGAAGATCAACTGGCCGATGCGCGGAATGCCGAGCCGCAACGGCGCAGGAAACGCGGTCATGTCGGCGAGCGGCCGGCTGCGCGAGAACGGATCGGCGCCGTCGGGTCCGGCCATGGCTTTGAGTGCCATCATCGCATCGTCCGTCGTCAGCGCGAAGACCGACACGCAATCCAATGTCCGGCAGGCCGGCACCACGCCCGCGGTCGAGATCAATCCGAGACTAGGCTTCAATCCGACGATATTGTTGAGCATCGCCGGCACCCGGCCAGAGCCAGCGGTATCGGTGCCGAGCGTCAACGGCACCAGTCCGGCTGAGACGGCGACGGCCGACCCCGAACTCGATCCGCCCGGAATGAGATCGGCGCGGATCGGATTGTTTGGGATGCCGTAGGGCGAGCGCACGCCGACCAGGCCGGTCGCGAACTGATCGAGATTGGTCTTGCCGATGATGATGGCGCCGGCCGCGCGCAGTTTTGCGACCGAGGTGGCGTCATGCGATGGCAGATATGAGAAAGCCGGGCAGGCGGCAGTGGTCGGCAAACCCAGTGCGTCGATGTTGTCCTTTACCGCGACCGGCACGCCGAGCAGCGGAAGCTCTCCGGCATCTTTCGCGCTCAAGGTTTCGGCTTCGGCAATCGCATCCTTCTCGTCGCGCAACGAGATGAAGACCGCGGAATCGTTGTAGTCACGAATGCGCCGGTAGCTGCGCGCGATCGTTTCTGCCGGGGACATGTGGCCGGCGCGATGCGCGGCGACGATCGCGGCGACGGTTTCGGTCACTTGAAACTCCGGTCGGCAAGAGGTTTGGCCGGGACCTGGCCAAGGCGGGCTGCTTCCTGACGTGAAAATCGCCACTGCATCGAAGCAAGGCGTATGCCATGTGTACACCGGCATCGCGCGCAGGAAATGCAAAAATAACCGTTCCAGGTCAGATGCTTGAGTGACCTTTACCGCTGCGATCGATGCCCTCCATATGCGCCGGGCCAACCATCTTGCTCAAATTATAGGCAGATATCACCGCGCCACCTTGCTGCTGCCCTGCGTGATCAGCCGCGCGGTGCGTTGATCGCGCACATAAATCCACAGCCAGCTCAGCGCGACGCTGAGCCGGTTGCGGATGCCAATGAGGAAATAGATGTGGGCGATGCCCCAAATCCACCACGCGATGGCGCCGCGCAGCTTGATGCGACCGAAATCGATCACAGCGAGGCGCTTGCCGATCTGCGCCAGGCTGCCGGCGTGCTTGTAATGAAACGGCCCGGTTTTGCCGCCGGCAAGCCGCGTCCTGATCGTTTGCGCGACATAGCGCCCCTGTTGCTTGGCCGCCGGCGCAATGCCGGGGACTGGCTGCCCGTTCCAGGCCGCAATCGTCACGGTGTCGCCGATGGCGAAAATGTCGGGATGCCCGGGCACCGTGAGGTCCGGCTCGACCTGCAGCCGTTCGGCGCGGTCGGCCGGCGCGCCCAACCATTCGGCTGCCGGCGAGGCGCGCACGCCGGCGGCCCAGATGATGGTTTTGGCTTCCAGCCGGGTGCCGTCAAAGACGACGCCATCGGCGCTGCATTCGGTCACGGGCTTTCCCAGCACAACCTCGACGTCGATGCTTTCCAGCGATTTTTGCGCGTAGGCCGAAAGATCGTCGGCAAAACCCGCCAGCACGCGCGGACCCGCCTCGATCAGCACGACACGCGCCTTGCGGGTGTCGACATTGCGGAAGTCCGGCGGCAGCGTGTGCTGCGCTAATTCCGCGATGGTGCCGGCGAGTTCAACGCCGGTGGGGCCGGCGCCGATGATGACGAAGGTCAGGAGTGCTGCCCGACGCTTCGGATCGCTCTCGCGCTCGGCGCGCTCGAAGGCCACCAGGATTCGCCGCCGCAGCGTGGTGGCATCCTCCAGCGTCTTGAGGCCCGGCGCGAACGGCTCCCATTCGTCATGGCCGAAATAAGCGTGGCGAGCGCCGGTGGCGAGCACGAGCGTGTCGTAGGACAGTGTGTCGCCATCCTCGAGCAGCACGCGCTTGGCTTGCGCATCAACGCCGGTCACGGTCGCGAACAACGTCGTGACCTCCGGCCGGCCGCGCAACAGATAGCGGACCGGCCAGGCGATCTCCGACGTCGCGAGCGACGCGGTGGCGACCTGATAGAGCAGCGGCTGGAATAGATGGTGATTACGGCGGTCGATAACGGTGATCCGAACCGGTGCACCGGCAAGATCGAATGCGGCCTGCAAGCCGCCGAAGCCGGCACCGACGATGACCACGTGATGGGGGTTTGTCGGCGCCGCGGTCATGGGAAGCGACCTCGTGTTTCAGATGTCTGCGTCTCAGTATGTAGTCATTCGTACCGTGAGGCCAAGCCGCGTTTGCTAATCGATCGATAGCGAAATTCTATCGGGATGGGCATCAGGCACTTTGAGGCGCCGGCGCGGCGGCCACCGACCGGCGGCCGGGCAGCCACAAGCCAACAAAAGCCCCGCACAGCGACAGCGCGGCCGCGACCATGATCGCCGCGGCGAACCCTGCGGAAAAATGCGCTGATGTGTCAGTCGCGCCGCTGGCGGAGAACACCGTCACCAGCAGCGCGATGCCGAACATGCCGCCGAGGAAGCGGCCCATATTGAAGACGCCCGAAGCCTTGCCCATCTCGGTCGCGGCGACAGAACCGAGAATGGCGTTCTGGGCGGCCGGCATCGCCATCGACACGCCGATACCGGCCAGAACCAGCGGCACGACCAGCGCCGCATAAGCGACGCCGGGTGCTGCTGCCATGGCGATCCAGCCGAGCCCTGCCGCCTGCATCAACAATCCCGCGACCACCAGCGGCCGTTCGCCGAATTTTTGCACCACCGCACCCGCGATCGGCGCGGTCAGGAATAGTGTCGACGTCCACGGCAGCAACCGCAGCCCGGCGCCGAGCGGACCGAAGCCAAGCGTTACCTGCAAGAATTGCGGCAGCAGGAACAACACGCCATACATCGCCGCATAGAACAATAAACTCGCGGCGACGCCGGCCGCGAACGGTCGCGAGGCAAATAGCCGCATCGGGATCATCGGTGCCGACGCACGCAATTCCCAGGCGACGAAGGCGACCGAGAACAGCAGTCCGAGAGCGAGCATGCCGATCACCTCGGGGCTGGTCCACCCGATAGGATTGCCGCGCAGCAGGCTCCATACCAGCGCCAGCGCTGCGATCGCGACCAGCAGCAATCCGGGAATGTCGATCGCGGCCTTCGCACCCAAGCTTTCGCGCAAGCGCGTCAGGATCAAGCCAATCGCAATCACCCCGATCGGCACGTTGATCCAGAAGATCCAGCGCCAGCCGAGGCTCTCGGTGATCAAGCCGCCGATCGCGGGGCCGATGATCAAGGCGCATCCGGTGACGCCGCTGAAAATCCCGAGCGCCCTGGCCCGCTCGTCCTTGGCAAAAGCGCCGCTCAGGATCGCCATTGCGAGCGGCATCACCATGGCAGCGCCGGCGCCTTGCGCCGCCCGCGCCGCAATCAGCCAACCGGCGCTGCCGGCTAGCGCGCACGCCACCGAAGCAAGAATGAACAGCGCGACGCCTGTGGCAAACATCCGGCGGCGCCCGAAGCGGTCGCCTAGCGCGGCACCGGTCAGCAGTAGAACCGCAAAGGTCAAATTGAAGGCGTTGACCGCCCATTGCAATATTTCGACGGAGCTGCCGAAGTCGGCGCGGATGGTGGCAAAGGCCGTGGTGATGACGAGCGAATCCAGCGCCATCATGAAGGATGCGAGCGAGGTGACGCCAAGTGTCCAGTTCTTTTCTCGCCGATCGTAACTTTCCTGCATCGTCGTTCTCCGCTTGTCTCGATGCCGCGCCGGGCGGCGCCGCCTTGCGAAAGAGACGAAACGGAGCAGACAAAGGATGCGGGCGAAAATATTTTGTTTTTCCTGAATCCTTTCGCCATGGCCGAACGTCTTGGGGTCGAGACACAAGATCATCGAGAAAATCAGGAGAAAATGATGCAACGGAGATTGATCAGGTATAAGACCAAGCCGGAGTTGGCCGACAAGAATGCCGAACTGATCTCGGCGGTGTTTGCGGAGCTGAAAGCTGCAAACCCCGAGGGCATCCGCTATCTTGCGCTGCGCCTGGAGGACGATATGTTCGTGCACTTCGTCGAGGCCGCGGCCGATGATACCGGTGGGTTGACAAGGCTGCCGGCGTTTCAGGCGTTCCAGAGCGGTGTTCGTGAACGCTGCGCCGAACCGCCACTGGTCCGCGCCGTTGGAATCGTCGGCAACTATCGCATGCTGGGTGAACCCTGAGGCTGAATGAAACCGGTCCCGGAACTGCCTGCCACCGCCGGCATCGACCGCCTGCTGGCCGCGATGCGGCCCCGCCTGCACCGCTACTGCGCGCGCATGGTCGGCTCGGTGATCGATGGCGAAGACGTGCTGCAGGACGCGATGATCAAGGCGGTGGAATCATTTCCCTCCGCCGGCACGATCAGTAACCCTGAAGGCTGGCTGTTCCGGATCGCGCACAACACCGCGCTCGATTTCCTTCGCCGCCGCAGCCGGCAGGACGCGCTCCGGTCGGGCGAGGAGGTGGATATGATCGCCGATCAGCTTGATGCGGTGTTGAGCCGTCAGATCGCCAGCGCCAGCCTTCGCACCTTCATGCGGCTTCCCCTGGCGCAGCGCTCGAGCGTGATCCTGATGGACGTGCTCGGCTGCTCGCTGCAGGAGGTCTGCGAGGTCATGGATCTGACTCTGGCGGCGGTGAAAGCGGCACTACACCGCGGCCGGGCGCAACTGCGCGATTTCGCGAACGAGCCGGAAGAGGTGCCGCAGCCAAAACTGTCCGATGCCGATCGGAAGCGTCTTTCCACCTATGTCACGCATTTCAATGCGCGGGATTTCGATGCGATCCGCAGCATGATCGCCGACGACGTGCGGCTCGAACTCGTCAACAAGACCCGCATGAGCGGCAAGGCCGAGGTCTCGCGGTATTTTGGCAATTATTCGATAGCCCGCGACTGGCATCTGGTGCCGGGATCGGTGGAGGGGCATCCGGCCATTCTGGTGTTCGATCCCGACGCGACCGGCGCGGGCCCGAAATATTTCATGCTGCTGAACTGGCAGGCCGACAAGGTCGCCGACATCCGCGACTTCCGCCACGCGCCTTACGTCATTGAGGGCGCGGAAATATCGCTCTGAGCGGCAGCGAGGGCTCCGTAGAGCTCGTAGGGCGGACCATGATCCGCCGTTATCGATCGCCGACATGGCGGGTTGCGCCTTCGGCTCCAACCCGCCCTACGACAGCAGGCCATCAATCGGCACTATAATTCTTGCCAGTCGCGCCAATTGCGAACTATGGTGCAGGTAGCTTGGGTATGGGCCGAAGGTTCTAACGGCAGCCTTCGGATCATGCTTGCTGCGGGCTCGGGATTTCGCGCACAAAACACGTCACTGAATAAGCGGTTATCCGGCTGGCGGGACAGTAAGTTAACGAGGAGGGAAAACCAACATGAGGACGGCATTCTGGCTGGCCGGCGCAACGGCTTTGGCGCTGGCGGGTCCCGCTTACGCGGGCGAAACCATCAAGATCGGCTTTGTCTCGACCTTCAGCGGCCCCACGGCCGTGATCGGCAACGACATGCGCAATTCGTTCGAGCTCGCGCTCGATCATCTCGGCCGCAAGATGGGCGGCAAGCCGGTCGAGGTGATCTACGAAGACGACGGACAGAAGCCCGACGTCGGCAAGCAGAAGACCGAAAAGCTGGTGCAGTCCGATCATGTCGATTTCATCGCCGGCTATATCTGGTCGAACGTGCTGCTGGCCTCGCTAAAGAGCGCCGTCGATTCCCAGACCTTCCTGATCTCGGCCAATGCCGGCCCCTCGCAGCTCGCCGGCGAACTCTGCTCGCCCTACGTATTCTCGACCTCCTGGCAGAACGACCAGACGCCACAGGCGATGGGCCTCTATATGAACCAGAAGGGCGTCAAGTCGGTGTTCCTGATCGGCCCGAATTACGCCGCCGGCAAGGACATGCTGGCCGGCGTCAAAAGCACCTTCAAGGGCAAGGTGGTCGGCGAGGAATATACGGTGTGGCCGAGCCAGCTCGACTTCTCGGCCGAACTTTCCAAGGCGCGCGCCTCCGGGGCCGAGTCGGTCTTCGTGTTCTATCCCGGTGCTGCCGGCGTGCAGTTCCTCAATCAATATACGCAGGCCGGCCTCAAGCAGCAGATTCCGCTCTATACCGCCTTCACCATCGACGAATTGTCGCTGCCGCTGCAGAAGGAAAACGCGCTCGGCGTGCCCGGCGCGCAGGAGTGGGTCAACGACCTGCCGAACGAGCAGAACAAGCGCTTCGTCGCCGACTACCGCAAGAAATATCCCAACCTGCGGCCGACCTTTTACGGCGCGCAATCCTATGATGCCGCGCAGTTGATCAACAGCGCGGTAGTGGCGGTTGGAGGCGATACCAGCAAGAAGGACGCCATGAAGGCCGCGATGGAGAAGGTGAATTTCGAGTCGGTGCGCGGGTCGTTCAAATACGGCAACAATCACATCCCGATCCAGAATTTCTACCTGCAGGATGTGGTGAAGGACGCCGACGGGCAGCTCTCGCTGAAAACCGTCGCCACCATCATCAAGGACAGTCAGGACAGCTTCCATGACAAGTGTCCGATGAAGTGATCGCCGGTCTTGTTTGATGCAGCGGCGGCGTATTTGCGCTGCCGCTGTTTCCTTTCGGCACATGTCTTGCAATCCGATGGTCTTCCGTCCGGGGCTTCATCCTTCGAGACGGCCGCGTCGCGGCCTCCTCAGGATGAGGTCTCAACCCTCATGGTGAGGAGCGTCTCGAACCATGTGGCCCGTTCCATACTGAGTTGTGATACGCCTCAACCCGAACATGACCTTAGAACGCGCATGCTGCTTGTCGTCGAACAATTCTTGAACGGATTGCAGTTTGGGCTGTTGCTGTTTCTACTGGCGGCGGGCCTGACGCTGGTGTTCGGCATCATGGACCTCGTCAATCTGGCGCATGGTTCGCTCTACATGATGGGCGCCTATTTCGCGGCGACCTTCGTGGCCTGGACCGGCAATTTCCTGCTCGGCGCGGTACTGGCGCTGGCCGCCACGCTGCTGCTCGGCATCGTGCTGGAATTCACGACGCTGCGGCACCTTTACGGCCGTGATCATCTCGATCACGTGCTGGCGACATTCGGCCTGATCCTGTTCTTCAACGAGGCGGTGCGGCTGATCTGGGGTCCGGCGGGTCTGGCGCTGCCGCTGCCGGCCTGGCTGACCGTCCCGGTCGCGATCCTGCCCGGCATTTATTATCCCGCCTATCGCCTCGCCATCATCGTGGTCGCGCTGGTGGTTGCACTGTTGCTCTATCTCGGGGTGATGCGCACGCGCGTCGGCATGCTGATCCGTGCCGGCGCCTCCAACCGCGAGATGATCGGCGCGCTCGGCATCAACATCAAGCTGCTCTACACGCTGGTGTTCGGGTTAGGGGCCGCGCTCGCCGGTCTCGCCGGGCTGATGCAGGCGCCGATCCTCACCGTGCAGATCGGCATGGGCGAGAACATCCTGATCCTCGCCTTCGTCATCATCGTCATCGGCGGCATCGGCTCGATCCGCGGCGCGTTCCTGGCCGCGATCTTCGTCGGCATCATCGATACGATGGGCCGCGCCTTCCTGCCCAACCTGCTGCGGCAAATGCTGAGCTCGGCCGCCGCCTCGACCGCGGCGCCGGCGCTGTCCTCGATGCTGATCTACCTCGTGATGGCGATCGTGCTGGTGGTGCGGCCGGAGGGGCTGTTTCCGGCCAACCGCCGCTTTATTCGCAAGCGAGCGGCAACGTGTTCGTACTGACGCTGTTCACCAGAATTGTGATTCTGGTGCTCGCGGCGGCAAGCCTCAATCTCATCATGGGCTATGGCGGCATGATGAGTTTCGGTCACGCCGCCTATCTCGGCATCGGCGGCTATGCCGTCGGCATTTTGGCGCAGGAAGGTTTTGGCTCCGGCTTCCTCCAGTTTCCGGTGGCGCTCGCGGCTTCTGCGATCTACGCGCTCGTCATCGGCGCGCTCTCGTTGCGCACGCGCGGCGTCTACTTCATCATGATCACGCTCGCCTTTGCGCAGATGGCCTATTACGTCGCCTCGGGCCTGGCGCGCTACGGCGGCGACGATGGTCTCACGGTCTACAAGCGCAGCGATTTCGGTGGGCTGATCAATCTCTCGAACCGCACGCAGTTCTATTACCTCTGCCTGGCATGCCTGCTCGGCGTGGTGTTCCTGATCTGGCGCATCGTCAATTCGCGTTTCGGCATGGTGGTTCAGGGCCTGCGCTCCAACGAGCAGCGCATGCAGGCGATCGGCTTTCCCGCCAAACGCTACAAGCTGGTGTGCTTCGTCATATCGGGTACCCTGTGCGGCCTCGCCGGCGCGCTGCTTGCCAACAACACCGATTTCGTCAGCCCCGCCGTGATGTACTGGACCCGCTCCGGCGATCTCATGGTGATGGTCATCCTGGGGGGCATGGGCGTTTTGTTTGGGCCCGTGGTCGGCGCAGTCGCCTACCTGCTGCTTGAAGAACTGCTGTCGCAGGTGACAGAGTATTGGGCGCTGATCATGGGCCCGCTGCTGCTGCTGGTCGTGCTGTTCGGTCGCGGCGGAATCATGGGCCTGCTCGGGAGGCTGAACCGTGGCTGATCCCCTGCTCAGAGTCGAAAATCTCGTGCGCCGGTTCGGCGGCATCGTCGCGACCGATCATGTCTCGCTCGATGTTGCGCAGGGCGAATTGCACGCCATCATCGGCCCCAACGGCGCCGGCAAGACCACCCTGATCAGTCAGCTCACCGGGCATCTGACGCCGGATTCCGGCAGCATCTATCTCGGCGGCCGCGACATCTCACACCTCGCTGCCTATCGCCGCAGCGCGTTGGGCCTGGCGCGCTCGTTCCAGATCACCTCGCTGCTGTTGGATTTCACCGTGGCCGACAATGTCGCGCTCGCAGCCCAGGCGCATGCCGGCCACTCCTTCTCGTTCTGGCGCAACGCGCGCAAGGAAAGCGCTCTGCGCACGGCGGCGCAGGCGGCCCTGGAGCGGGTGGGTTTGGCTCACCGCGGCGGCGTGCTGGTGTCCCGGTTGAGCCACGGCGAGCAGCGCGAGCTGGAGCTTGCCGTGGCGCTTGCGACCAAGCCGCAATTGCTATTGCTCGATGAGCCGATGGCGGGCCTCGGCGTCACCGAATCCGCGCGCATGGTCAAGTTGCTGCAGGAGCTGCGCAAAGAGGTTACCATCGTGCTGGTCGAACACGACATGGACGCGGTGTTCGCGCTGGCTGACCGCATCTCGGTTCTCGTCTATGGCCGCGTCATTGCCTCCGACGTTCCGTCGGCGATTCGGCAGAATGAGGATGTCAAGCGCGCCTATCTCGGCGATCAGCAGGTGGTGACAGCCCATGTTTGATACGAAATTGTCTGATACGAAATTGGCTGAGCCCGCGCCGCTACTTGAAATCGATGCCATCGAGACCTGCTATGGCCTGAGCCAGGTGCTGTTCGGCCTGTCGCTGTCGATAAGCGCGGGCGAGATGGTCTCCCTGTTGGGCCGCAACGGCATGGGCAAGACCACGACCATCCGTTCCATCATGGGGCTGACGCCGGCGCGCGTCGGCACAATCCGCTTCGCGGGGGCGCAAGTGCGAAGCCTGCCGTCATACCGGATCGCCAAGCTCGGCATCGGGCTTGTGCCGGAAGGCCGCCAGATCTTTCCGAACCTGACGGTGCGCGAGAATCTCGTTGCGGCATCGAGCAATCGCCTTGGCGCGTCCGATCCCTGGACCATCGACAAAATCCACGCGCTGTTTCCGCGGCTCGCCGAGCGCGGCGCCAACATGGGCAACACGCTCTCAGGCGGCGAGCAGCAGATGCTCGCCATCGGTCGCGCGCTGATGACCAATCCGCGGCTTCTGATCCTCGATGAAGCCACCGAAGGTCTGGCACCCTTGATCCGCGAAGAAATCTGGAATTGCCTGTCGATGCTCAAAGCGCGCGGACAATCGGTCTTGGTGATCGACAAGAATGTCGAGCACCTGACGCGAATCTGCGACCGGCACTACATCATCGAGCGCGGGCGTGCGGTGTGGAGCGGCACGTCCGAAGCGCTGATGGCGGAGCCCGATCTGCAGCATCGGTATTTGGGGATCTGAGAGAACATATTTCGTCATGGCCGGGCTTGACCCGGCCATCCACGTCTTTCTTGCTTTGTGGTCTCCAAAACGTGGATGCCCGGGTCAAGCCCGGGCATGACGAACAGGGAGAGCGAGGCCCGCCTCAAAACATCTCGAAATATTCGCGGTGCTCCCAGTCGGAGACTTCCGCCTGGAAACGCTCGATCTCGGCATTCTTGATGTGCACGTAGTAGTCGACGAATTCCGCGCCGAACGCCTTGCGGAAGAACGGGTCGTCATCGAGCGCGAACACCGCTTCGCGCAAGCTCTTCGGCAATAGCGCCGCCTTGGTCTCGTAAGGCGTGTCGGCGGATGGACCGGGATCGAGCTTGCGGTCGACGCCGTTGAGCCCTGAGAGAATTTGCGAGGCCATGTAGAGATAGGGATTGGCGGCGGGTTCGCCGATCCGGTTCTCGAGCCGGGTCGCGGCATCGCCGGGGCCGCCGAGCACGCGGATCATCACGCCGCGATTATCCTGCCCCCAGATGGCGCGGTCCGGTGCCAGCGAGTAGGAGCGGTAGCGTTTGTAGCCGTTGATGGTCGGTGTCGTGAACACGGCCGAGGCGCGCGCGTGCTCCAAAAGGCCCGCGAGATAAGCGCGGCCGAACGGGCTGAGCACCTCGTCGCTCTCCTTGGCCGCAAACGCGTTCTCGCCACTGGCGCGCGAGACCATCGATTGATGCAGGTGCCAGCCGGACGCAAATACGTTCGGCAGCTTCGGCCGGCACATGAAGGTCGCGTGATAGCCGTGCCGGCGCGCGATCTGCTTCACGGCGGAGCGAAACAGCACCATGTTGTCGGCGGGCGTGATGCCTCGTGTCGGCTGGAAGGTGAATTCGCACTGGCTCGGGCCAAACTCGACCTCGACCGAGCGCAAGGGCAGGCCGAGCGCGAGCACGTCGCGCCGGATGATTTCCAGCGCCGGCTCCATCTGGTCGTAGCGCTGCTCGGTCAGGTACTGATAGCCGTGCGACAGCAGGCCGACCTGCGGCGGCTCGCCCGGCTGCCCCGCGTCCTCCGGCGACATTTTTTCATCTTCAAGCTTGAAGATATGGAATTCGATCTCGAGCCCGGCGACGAAATCGTAGCCGCGCTGGCCGAGCATTTCGAGAACCGATCGATAGAGATGACGTGTCGCGAACGGCACCGGCCGCCCATCGGCGAAATAAATATCGCATAACGCCCAGCCCGTGGTCGGCGCCCAGGGCAGCACGCGGAAGGTCGAGGGGTCGGCCACCATCAGTACGTCGGCGGCGCCTTCCATCTCCTTCATGCCGAAGCCGCCGCCTGAGGTGAACACCGGAAACACCGTGCGGTGCGAGGTGTCCTTGGCGAGCATCGTCGTGGTGATGGAGCAGCCGCTTTCAAGCGAGGCCAGCGCTTCGGCTGCGACCAGCGTCTTGCCGCGCAAAATTCCGTGCTGGTCCGGAAACGACAGCCTGACGACTTCGAGATTCTTCTCTTCGACGATGCGGCGCAGCCGGCTTGCCGCCTCATTCTGCTCCGCCGACCACAGCGCGTGACGCTCGACAAAACTCAAACGCGTTGCCCCCTCACCATCGTCATTGCGAAGCAATCCATCGAGCCGCAAGAATGGATTGCTTCGTCGCGCTGCTCCTCGCAATGACGAAGGATGGTCATTGCTAGATAGCCTTGAGATGCCGCGCCTTGTCGGCTGTCTCTTCCGGCACTGGCGCGGCCCAGTGCGCGCCGCGGCGCCGCGTGACGTCGACTTCCATCCAAAAGGCCTCCCAGCCTCGCGTCGGACCGATGCCGTCCATGGTGGCGGGGCCTTGGATGCTCTTGGCATGCGCCGCATCGAGGAACATGAACGGCTTCTCGCCGAGGGCGACCTTCTCGATCTCCTGCCGCAGCAAGCGGCGATATTGCACGATCGCCTTGTCGACTTGGCCTAGATGCTCGCACGTGCGGTCCTGGATTGCGCCCATCGATTCCACCGCCCACTGGTCGTGGACGTTGATGTCGCTGCCCATGCCGGTGAAGGTCGCGGTCGCCTGTTCATGCGGATCGAAACCGTAATCGTTCGCCTTGTTCTTGCGCGAACGATAATCCGGCAGCTCGTACAGTTCGAGCCGCTGATCCCGCATCTTCGTCTTGTCGACGGGCGTCGAATACGAGGTGAAGATCGCGTACCAGTAGCAGTTCTCGTCATCAACGGGCACATGCCACTGCGTGATCGTCATCTCCGTGCTCATCGGGATGACGAAGGCATGCGGGAACAATTGATTGGTGACGCGCACATGGGTGCGCTCTTCGTCGATCTCGCGCAGCGCAATCAACCGCAAACCATATTCGGTGTGCTCGACATTGATGATGGGGCGATCGTATTCGCGCAGGATTTTCGTCATCGGCAGGTCCGACCCAGCCGAGGCGCCGCGAAACTGCTTGCCGTAGGCGCCTGCGGTATCCTCGTCCTCGAAGAAGCGATGCAGGAAGGAAGCGTGCGAGGGATCGATGCCGACTTCGAGCGCCTGCAGCCAGTTGCAACTGATGTGGCCCTTGAACGCGAAGGTGTGGCTGTCCGGCGCGACAAAACAGTCGATCTCCGGAAATGCCGGCGGGGTGCCTTCGCCCAGATATGCCCAGAGGATGCCGCTCTTCTCTACGACGGGATAGGCGCGCTGCCGGATGCCCTGGCACAGCGTCGAGCCTTTCGGCTCGGCCGGCGTTTCCAGGCATTGACCCGAGGCGTCGAATAGCCAGCCATGGAAGGCGCAGCGCAGGCCGCCACCTTCGAGACGGCCGAACGCCAGATCAGCCCCGCGATGCGCGCAATGGCGCGCGATCAAACCGTAGCGGCCTTGCTCGTCGCGAAATAGGACGAGATCTTCGCCGAGCAACTTGACAGGTTTGACCGGCCGCGGCCCCTGCAATTCGTCCGCCAGCGCCGCCGGCTGCCAGTACATCCGCATCAATTTCCCGCACGGGTCTTGTCGCCCGGTCCGGGTGATCAGGTCGTTCTGTTCCTGGCTCATCATGGCGGGGTCGCCTTCCGCGTTCTTGGTTCAGGGCTGACAGTAACAGGATTTGACAATACGATGGTTGTTCGTCTATTGAACACCTGTTCAAAGATTAGCACATCTCCAATATCCAACAAGCGGCATTTTTAACGGCCGCCCGCTGCCTCACGAGGCCGCAGCAGAGACATCCATGCCGAAACCAAAACGGGCCGAAGGCAAGGCCAATGCCACCGACTTTGTGGAAAGCCTCGATCGTGGGCTGCGGCTATTGCAGGTGCTCGGCACGGTCAGCGCGCCACAGACCTTGAGCGAGATCGCCCGTGGGGCCGATCTGCCGCGCGCCACCGCGCGGCGCATCCTCTTTACGCTCCAACACGGCGGCTATGTCAGTAGCGACGGCAGGCTGTTTGCACCCACGCCGCATGTGCTTACGCTCGCGAGCGCCTATCTGCGCTCGAACCAGATCGTGGCCGTGCTGCAACCGATGCTGGATCAGATCGCGCTTCAGGCACAGGAGATCAGCTCGCTTGCCGTGCTCGACGGCGATGACGTCGTGTTCGTCGCGCGCGGCAGCCCGGCGCGCATTTTTTCGGGCGGCCTCGATATTGGTTATCGGCTGCCGGCCTTCTGCACCTCGGTTGGCCGCGCCATGCTCGGGCGGCTCAGCGATGTCGAGTTAAGGACTTCCCTCGGCGCGATGCGGCGGGAGAGGATGACGCCGCAGACCGTGACGGACCCGAAGCGTCTCTTCGCCGTCATCATTGCCGACCGCGAAAAGGGCTACTCGCTGGTGGACCGCGAGGCCGAGCCGCATTTCCGCTCGATTTCCGTTCCGGTACGGCGCTATGACAATGTCATTGTCGGCGCGATCAATATCGGTGCGCATGTCGACCGGATTTCCACCGGCGAGATGATCGATCGCTTCCTGCCGCTGCTGCGTGAGGGTGCGGAGGCCGCGCGTTTGCAACTGCTGTAGCTATCTTTTCGCTCGCTACCAGCGACACGGACTCGGAGCTCGAGTCACGTAGCGTGGGCAAAGGCGCGTCTATCGCGCCGTGCCACCGTTTCGAAGTAACGGTCGTAAACTGGTGAGCACGCTTGCGCTTTACCCACCCTACGGCATCCCTTCGTGGAGCCTACACCGCCACGCTGCGCAGACCGAAGGCGCGTGCCTCGTTTTGCAGCACGGGTCTAACGACATCGATCAAACGTGCCGCTGCTGCATCCACTGAAAGCCCTGCGGTATCGACGGTCGCAGACGCGCGGGAATAAAGCGGCTCGCGGCTCAAGAGAATGTTGCGCAGCTCGGCCATCGCCGAGCGGTCGTCGGCCATGGGACGCAGATCGCCTTGCCTGCGCACCCGTGTCATATGCTCTTCCGGCTCGGCTTTGAGCCAGATCGTGTAGAACGACGACAGGATCAGATCGAACGTCAAAGGCTCCGAGACGATGCCGCCGCCGGTTGCGAGCACCATCAGCTCCTTTCGCGCCAACAGCTGCCCGAGTGCTGCCTGTTCCATACGGCGAAAGCCCTCCTGGCCGTAGAGCGCGATGATCTCGGCCACCGACAATCCGTTGTCGCGCTCGATTTCCTTGTTGAGCTCGACGAAGCTCCAGCCGATCTTCTCGGCGAGCATTTTGCCGAGCGTGGATTTGCCGGCGCCGCGCAAGCCGATCAACGCGATGCCGGAGAACGACAGCTTTCGTTGTGCCGCAGCCCCACCGCCTGCGAGGATGTCCTTGGCCCGCGCGATCTGGTTTGGCGTCGCCTTGCGCAGGAGGTCGCGGATGACTTGCCAATCCGGCCCGGCATCGGCAGTCGGAATTAGATCTTCAATGTGCGCGCCCATCGCGTTGGAGACGCGACGCAGCAGCACGATCGAGACGTTGCCCTTGCCGCTCTCGAGCTGCGCGATGTAGCGTTCGGAAATGCCGGACACTCTGGCGAGCACCTTCCGCGACATGCCGCGAAGGGCGCGCATGGTGCGGACACGCTGGCCGAGCTGTTCGAGAAAGTGTTTTTCGGGATCGGACTCTTCGTTCATTTCCATCGATGGATTTTCGCCGCCGAGGCGGAAACATAGTGCCGAAGAGCATTGACAGCAAGCGCGTGCGGTGCCTTTCTATGAATTATAATTCTTAAAGCTGGGGAGAAACGTCGTGAGCGGCACGTCCGGTTCCTACAACGCGGTGACCTGGCTGCTCGACCGCAATGTCGATCAGGGCCGCGGCGGCAAGCTCGCCTTCACCGACACCGTCTCCGAGCTGACCTACGGCGATCTGCAAATAAAGACGCGCCGTCTCGCCAATCTGTTGCGCCGTCTCGGCGTCCGCCGCGAAGAGCGCGTCGCCATGATCATGCTCGACACTGTCGATTTCCCGGTCGTGTTCCTGGGCGCCATCCGCGCCGGCGTGGTGCCGGTGCCGCTCAATACGCTTTTGACCTCGGACCAATACGCCTATGTGCTGGCGGACTGCCGGGCACGGGTGCTGTTTATTTCGCAGGCGCTGTTGCCGGTGGTGAAAGACATGGTCGGGCGGATGCCCGATCTCGAGCATGTCGTGGTTTCCGGCAACGACGCGCACGGCCACAAGAATTTCGCCGACGAACTTGCGCGCGAGAGCGATGCGTTTGCGACTGCTGCGACCCACGCCGACGAGCCGGCGTTCTGGCTGTACTCGTCGGGCTCGACCGGCATGCCCAAGGGCGTGCGTCATTTGCATTCCAATCTCGAGGCGACCGCGGAGACCTATGCCAGGCAGGTACTCGGCATCCGCGAGGATGACGTCTGCCTGTCGGCCGCAAAGCTGTTCTTCGCCTACGGCCTCGGCAATGCATTGACGTTCCCGATGTCGGTCGGCGCCACCACGGTGCTCAATTCCGAGCGGCCGACGCCGCCGCTGATGTTTTCGCTGATGAACAAATATCATCCGACGATCTTCTTCGGCGTGCCGACACTATTCTCGGCGATGCTCAACGACGAGACCTTAAAGCAGGAGCGCTGTGGCTCGCGCTTGCGCATCTGCACCTCCGCCGGCGAAGCGCTGCCGGAGTCGGTCGGCAACAGCTGGAAAGCGCGGTTTGGCGTCGACATTCTCGACGGCGTCGGCTCGACCGAGCTGTTGCACATCTTCCTCTCCAACGCGCCTGGCGACATCAAATACGGCACGTCGGGCCGACCGGTGCCGGGCTACAAGGTGCGGCTGGTCAATGAAGCGGGCACTGAAGTGGCGGACGGGGAGGTCGGCGAACTCCTGGTCGATGCGCCCTCGGCCGGTGAGGGCTACTGGAATCAGCGCAGCAAGAGCCGCATGACCTTTGAGGGCCACTGGACCCGCACCGGCGACAAATATGTGCGCGATGCCGATGGCCGCTACACCTTCTGCGGCCGCAGCGACGACATGTTCAAGGTGTCCGGCATCTGGGTGTCGCCGTTCGAGGTCGAGAGCGCGCTGATCACGCATCCTGCGGTGCTGGAAGCGGCCGTGGTGCCGCAGCCTGATCCGGAAGGATTGTTGAAGCCGAAGGCGTTCGTGGTGCTGCGCTCAGATTGTGCGACCTCCGGCCTTAACGAGGCGCTGAAGGAGCACGTCAAGCAGAAGATCGGGCCGTGGAAATACCCGCGCTGGATCGATGTGGTGGATGCCTTGCCGAAAACCGCGACCGGGAAGATCCAGCGCTTCAAGTTGCGGGATGGTGACGCGGCAAAACCATGACCCTCGCGCCCTCAGGCTTGCTCACCATCGGCAGCTCCGATCTCGAATACCGCATGATCGGCCCCGCGCCCGATCGCGCACCGACCATCGTGATGCTGCATGAGGGGTTGGGGAGCGCGGCGTTATGGGGCGACTTCCCGGACCGGCTGCAAGCTGCAACCTCAGCCGGCGTGTTCGTCTATTCACGCGCCGGCTACGGCGCCTCGAGCCCTGTAAAACTGCCGCGTCCGCTCGACTACATGCATATCGAAGCGCTCGAGGTGCTGCCGAAACTGCTCGGGCAGATCGGCTTTCGCCGCGGGCTGCTGGTCGGGCATTCCGACGGCGCCTCAATCGCGGCAATCTATGCCGGCGGTGGGCAGGATCATCGTGTGCAAGGCATCGCGCTGATCGCGCCGCATTTCATCGTGGAAGATATTTCGGTCGCCTCGATTGCCACGATCAAAACGGCCTATGAGACATCAGAGCTCAAGGCGAAGCTGACGCGCTGGCACAGCGATGTCGACAATGCCTTCTATGGCTGGAATGGCGCCTGGCTCGACCCGAAATTCCGCAGCTGGGATATCTCCGAATACCTCGCCTACATCCGCGTTCCCGTCGCTATCCTGCAGGGCGCGGATGATGAGTATGGAACGATCCGCCAGATCGAGATTGCGCGGCAAGAATGTTACTGTCCGGTCGATGTGACTGAAATCCCCGGAGCGGGGCACCAGCCGCATCGCGAAGCGCCGGGGCCGACGCTTGATGCCGTCTCGGAATTCGCAAACGCCGTTTTGCGCGATCAACCAAACATGAAACAAAATGCATGTTCTGACATTCTGGACTAGACTATTCCAGAAAGATGCATTATAATGCATATAAGTTAACAAATTCCAGGCAAATTTCAGGGATGGCTCATGGCCGGTGAAGATCGGACGCTTGCGGGCGGCGCGACATATATCGATTTTCAGACCGAACCGTCGCGCTACAAGCATTGGAAGCTTGATGTCGCAGGCGAGGTTGCGACGCTCACCATGGACGTCGACGAGGATGGCGGGCTGTTCGAAGGCTATCAGCTCAAGCTCAATTCCTATGATCTCGGGGTCGACATCGAGCTTGCGGACGCGGTGCAGCGGCTGCGCTTTGAATATCCTAATGTGAAAGTGGTGGTGGTGCGCTCGGCCAAGAACCGCGTGTTCTGCGCCGGCGCCAACATCCGCATGCTGGCCGGCGCGACCCATGCGCACAAGGTCAATTTCTGCAAATTCACCAACGAGACCCGCAATGGGCTGGAAGACTCCAGCGAAAATTCCGGGCAGCGCTTCATCACCGTCGTCAATGGCACCGCGGCCGGCGGCGGCTATGAATTGGCGCTCGCTACCGACCACATCATCCTGGCCGACGACGGTGCTGCTTCGGTAGCGCTGCCGGAAGTGCCGCTGCTTGCGGTGCTGCCCGGCACCGGCGGGCTGACGCGGGTGGTCGACAAGCGCAAGGTGCGCCGCGACCACGCCGATTATTTCTGCACCATCGAGGAGGGCATCAAGGGCAAGCGGGCCGTCGCATGGCGCCTGGTCGACGAGATCGCGCCGAACAGCAAGCTCGAGGCCAGGATTGCCGAACGCGTAAAGCAATTTGCCGCCGCCTCGAAACGCAACGCCAGCGGCCAAGGCATTGCGCTGACGAAGCTCGACCGGACGATCGACCAAAACGGCATCCGTTACGGCTTTGTCAGCGTCGACATCGATCGGCCTGGGCGGACGGCGACGATTTCGATCCAGGCCCCCGAGGCGGCTCCACCTGCCGATATCGACGGCCTGATCGCACTGGGTGCCTCGTTCTGGCCGCTGCAGGTGGCGCGCGAGCTCGACGATGCGATCCTGCATTTGCGCATCAACGAGCTCGAGATTGCAATGGTCGTGTTCAAGTCGCATGGCGAGCGCGCCAACGTGCTGGCCTGCGATGCCTTGCTCGAAGCCGACAAGATGCACTGGCTGGTCAATGAGATCAGGCAGTACTGGAAGCGGGTGTTGAAGCGCATCGATGTCACGTCCCGCACGCTGGTGACTTTGGTGGAGCCGGGCTCATGCTTTGCCGGCACGCTCGCCGAACTCGTGTTTGCCGCCGACCGCTCCTACATGCTGATCGGCTCGCGGCAGGGCGACAACCGCGCGCCGCCTTCGATCGAGCTCTCCGCGATGAATTTCGGGCCCTATCCGATGAGCCACGGCCTGACCCGCCTGCAATCGCGATTTCAGGCCGACCCGTCCGATCTGGAACGCGCGCGAGGCTCGATCGGCAAGGCGCTGGACGCCGGAGAGGCCGAAGCGCTCGGCCTCGTCACCTTCGCGCTCGATGATATCGACT
>VAZV01000048.1 GCA_005884765.1 Alphaproteobacteria bacterium | reverse complement strand
CCGGTGACGATATTTTTCGCAAAGGCTTCGGAGATTTCGAAGAAGTCGCCCTCGTCCACGACCTTGAGGATCAATTCCTTCATGTCATAGGGCTTGTTCGGATTGTCGGGGATCAGCGTGTCCAGCGACATGTCGAGGCGGCCGATATCGTCAAAGCTCGGCCATTCCGGCACGCCGTCAGAGTTGTTGGAAGGCAGGAAGTCGATCAGCCGGCGCATCTGCAACAGCGCCTCGACATCGTTCTCGAACGCGCCGTCGGCGATCGAGGATCGCGTCGCGTGCACGCTGGCGCCGCCAAGTTCTTCCGCGGTGACGACTTCATTGGTGACGGTCTTCACCACATCGGGCCCGGTGACGAACATGTAGCTCGTATTCTTCACCATGAAGATGAAGTCGGTCATCGCAGGCGAATAGACGTCGCCGCCGGCGCACGGGCCCATGATGACGGAAATCTGGGGGATCACGCCGGAAGCAATGACGTTGCGGCGGAACACATAGGAATAGCCGGCGAGTGCTGCGACGCCTTCCTGGATGCGCGCGCCGCCGGCATCGTAGAGCCCGATGATCGGCGCCCTCGCCTTCATCGCCATGTCCTGGATTTTCACGATCTTCTGTGCGTGGGTTTCCGACAGCGAGCCGCCAAACACGGTAAAATCCTTGGCGAATACGAAGGTCTTGCGGCCGTTGACGGTGCCCCAGCCGGTCACAACGCCATCGCCCGGTATCTTCGTCTTCTCCATGCCGAATTCGATCGAACGGTGCTCGACGAACATGTCGAGTTCCTCGAACGAGCCCTTGTCGAGCAGAAGCTCGATACGCTCCCGCGCGGTCAATTTACCGCGCGCGTGCTGCGCCTCGATACGCTTCTTGCCGCCGCCGAGTTTTGCCCCCGCGCGCAGCTCCGCAAGGGTGTCCAGAACGTCTTTCATCTGCTCCCGCCCGCTATTTTCGGTCCGATTTGAGGGGTTCTAACACGGCATTTTCGGAAGCGGAAACCTGGTTTCCTTCGCCTTTCGGCACCAGATCGGCGGTACAAGATGCGCTTTAGGATTGGCAAGGAGTCTTGAGAAGATGGGCGAAATGAACGCTATCAACGCCACGGGTGCCGCAACGGGCGGCGTGAAAATCCTGCTCCGGCTGGAAGGGTTGACACTGTTTGCCGGGATGACGCTGCTCTACGCGATATGGGGTGGATCGTGGTGGATCTATGCCATCCTGTTCCTGCTGCCCGATCTGAGTTTTGCCGCCTACCTAGCCGACGCCAAAACCGGCGCCACCGTCTACAATGCCGCGCACAGCTACATGGCGCCGGTGGCGCTGATGACGACGTCCTTTGCGCTCGCCTCCCCGCTTTGGCTTTCCATCGCGATGATCTGGATGGCCCATATCGGCATCGATCGCGCGCTCGGCTATGGTTTGAAATACGGGGCTGGATTCACTTTCACCCATCTCGGCCGGATCGGGCGAACGGCGACCTGAGGGTCGAAAAAGGCTGATGGCCAAAACTCAAGCTATCCCAATGGCTTGACGATGATTTGTAATGGCGAAAGTTATAATATGTCGTCTCCGCGACATATCCGGCCCACATTCAACAAATTCGTGCATTCTGAGTGGTAATCAAAGTCCAAGGGGTGGCTGATATCGATGACCGCGACGGCCGTTTCTCTGTCACCGCATGAAAATTCGGAAACTGTCGACTTCCTGCGACGGCTCGCCAGCATGATGTCCGGCGGCAAGAACGCCGAGATGCTGCTCGGCGCAGCCGGCATCATCGAAGCATTGACCGATCGGGCCGTCACGGCGGAGCGGCTGTGCAGCGAACCACGGGACGAGCGCGAGAGAAATAACCAATTGCGCGAAGCCGTCGAGATCGCGACTGAGAATTTGAGCTCCGAGGCGGCCGCCCTGAGAGCACAGCTCGCTGATGCCGTCCGGCAGGCGGAAATCGACCGGGCTTCTTTCACTGACGAAGCCCATCGCCTGTCGGCGAGAGCCGAGGATGCGGAAAGCCGATTGGCGAAAGTCAATGCCGAGTTCGATGAACTGCGCACGCCGTTTGCCGAGCTCAGTGACACCGTGGTGGCAGTGCCGACCGAGCAGTTGCGACTGGCGCGCGCGCAGTTCGATTTCCTGGCCGACGGATTCGCCAAGAGTGGCGACGTGATCTCGCAAACCATCTGCGAAATCGGCCGATGCGCGATCGAGCAGGCCTTGCCTGGCAACAAACCAGGCCCGCACGCAACGCGGTGAGCGACTCTCGGCAAGAGCTGCTCACGCTGGGCCGAGTACGATTGGTTTTGAGACCGTCATTGCGAGTGCAGCGAAGCAATCCAGGCCCTCGATACGCGGCCTCTGGATTGCTTCGTCGCTTCGCTCCTCGCAATGACACGACTACCTAGACTGGCCTTACTGGCCGCGCTTTGCCGCGAAGTCGATCACTTCTCCCCCATCTTGAACGGCTCTTCCTTGCCGGCGGGCACCGTCTCCTCCGCCATCGCCAGCATCATGGCGACCATCACGTAGTTGCCGGCGACCGCGGTCAGGTCAACGATCTGCTGATCGTTGAAGACTTTCTTGGCCCGCGCAAAAGTTTCGTCGGAAACTTTTTGCGTGGTCGTAAGCTCGGTAACGAAGTCGTACGTGAGCGCTTCGTCCTCAGCCATCTTCGCGGGCCGCTTGCCCTCCTTCAGCTCGGCGATGATGTCGGCGGAAAGGCCTGCCTTCGCCGCCAGCGGCGCGTGCGCGAACCATTCGACCTGCGAGCGCCACTGCCTGGCGATGATCAGAATTGCAAACTCGTTGAGCCTGGTCGGCACCGAAGTCTGCCAGCGCAGATAGTAAAACAGGTCGAACAACCGCTGGCCCAGCACCGGACTGCGGATCATCGGGTTATAGGGTCCGCCGAGGCCGACGCTCGATACCTTCATGATCTGTTCGCCGAGCGGCTTCTGCTTCTCGTCAAGTTGATCCATCGTGAGCTGGGGAAAGCGCGGCTGCTTGCTGATGGCGGGCCCTGCAAGCATCGTGGCGGCGAACCAGCCGCCGGCCGCGGCCAGCGCAAGCGATGATATCCAGACGGGGGCTGAGTGCATAAGGATTCCTCCGGTTTTTCTTTCGGGTTCTTCTTGCGGGTTCTTCCTGATTGTGACGCGACCTTAATCGAGCGAGACGGCGCGAGCCAGAGCCCTTTAGGAACCCGACTGAACGGTTTGCGTTAGAGCAGCAAACCCAAATGTGGAGGTCCAAAATGTCTGGATCCAATATCGCCCGGGCGGGCTTGCTGCTGGTTTCGCTGAGTCTGGCCGGAAGCGCCATGGCGGCGCCGGCTTCTCCCTTCGCCGCCATGGCAGGTTCATGGTCGGGCAGTGGCGTGCTGAACACATCGGATGGTCAACGGGAGCAGTTGCGTTGCCGGGCCGCCTACGATGTCGCCGGGAGCGGCACCGAACTCCGCCTCAATCTGCGATGCGCCAGCCAGAGCTACAATTTCGATCTGGCGAGCGAGGCTGAATACCGTGGCGGCGCGATTTCCGGCTCCTGGACGGAGGCTAGCCGGAATGCTTCCGGCACCCTGTCGGGACGTGCCATCGGCGATCACATCGAGGCCGCCGCGAGAGGCGATAACTTCTCCGCCAACCTGTCGCTGACGACGCGCGGCGGCCGGCAAACTGTGTCGATCCGGCCGCAGGGAACCAACGTCACGGCGGTTTCGCTAGAACTGGGCCGGCGCTGACCAAGGGCTAGATAGCGCCGATATCGCGCAGGCAGGCCTGCGCCAGCGTCATGCGGTCGGCGCTGTGGCGCGGCTCGCGAACGTCGAGATTGAGCGCAAACACCGTCTGTGCACTGCCCTTTTCGGCCCAGCCCACGAGCCAGCCGAGCGAGGGGTGGCCGGTTTCGGCACCGACCAGTCCAGACTTGGCGCGGATAATGGAATCGCCTGATTTCGTCACCGGCAGTATGTCGCGCACCAGTTCCTGGCTGCGCTTGGAGATCGGCAGCACGCCGCGGCGCAGGCGGTCGACAAAATCGACCTGCTGCACGGGATCGATGCGCAGCTCTCCGGTGAGCCAGAACTGGTCGATGCCGCCGCCAATGTTGCGATTGCCGTATTCGAACAGATCGACATATTTTTGCATCCGCTCTTGCCCGATGCGGCGCGCGATCTCCTGATAGACCGGCACGACGGATGCCGCGATCGCGGTGCGCAGGGTGTGATCCTTGTTCCAAGCCTCGATTGCGCGCTTGACGCCGTCCCACTTGAAGACGTCCTTGTCCGGGTCCTCAACCACGCCGGTCTCCAGCGCAATCAGCGAATTCGGAATCTTGAAGGTCGAAGCCGGCAGCTTCGCCTCGCCCGAGCGATCCTTGTCGCTGGCGATGACCAGGTAATCATCGACAAGATAGCCGACGAAAGTGCCTTCCGTGCCGTCATCGGTAAAATGCCTGGTCAGCGCCTCGCGAATTTCGCTCTTCTGGTAGGCGACATCGGCAAAGCTGCGCGACGGCAGAAGGCCTGCAGCAGCCAAAAGACCGAGCGCATGACGGCGATTAATCACGGGGTGCATCCGAAAATGGTTTCCGAGGCGCGGGAAGATGCAGGTGACATCGTGGTGAAACGATGACGATGCGAGTATCCGGTCCTGCAATGTTTAGCGCGCCGGCCGCGACAACCGCAGCACGAAGACCAGCACTTCGGCGACCGCCTTGTAAAGCTCGACCGGGATTTCGTCATCGAGTTCGACCTTGGAGAGCGCGCCGGCGAGCACCTCGTTCTCCTCGATCGGGATGTCATTGGCCTTGGCAACTTCGATGATCTTTTCGCCGATCGTCCCCCTGCCCTTGGCGACGACCCGCGGCGCGCCCTTCCGGTCGTATTGCAGCGCGACGGCGAGGTAGTTCTTGGTTTCCCTGCTCATGACGCGCGATCCAGGAAATGGCCGGCCCGCGCCACCGTGGCTTGCGGCGGCGTGCCATCGCGGATCACGATGTCGCCGGGCCGAAGCTCGGCCTGGCTCAGCGCCTGGCTGAGCTCGCCTGCACCGGCGCGCAACTGCGCCGCGGTCGCCGGCCGCTCCGCCCACATTCGCACCGATGTCCGCTCGCCGCTGAACGACACAAGCGCGTGCACCGGACCGGCGGGCTCGACGTCGAGCGAAAACCGCGCCTGCCAAACCCGTTTTGCGCCCTCGACCTCGTTGCCACGGCCATCGCGCGAGATTTCGAATTGCGCCAGCGCCGTTCCCTGCGGCGTCGCAAAGGGAATTTCGAAATTCCATCGGGGCGCGGTAGAATCAAGGCGGGCGGTCCCGGCATCACCAGTGTCGGGCAGCGAGGCCACCTGCAACAGGGTCTGGCGCGCGATCGCAGCATCGGTGTCTTCGAGCAGATGATGCGCAGTTGCGGCCAGCGGCGCATTGGGTGGGATCGACGGCGCCGCGATCGCTTGCGCCGACGGCAGGCTCCCTCGAAATGGCGGCGGCGGCGTATTGGTGCGGACAGTCGCCTCCTCACTGCGTCCATTTGGCAACGTCACCGTCACCGACGCGTGGCCTGCGGCCTTCGGAGTTTGCTGCAGCGCTTCCTGCAACAGATTGAGCACCGCGCCCGTCGTCACCGAACGTGGCTCGCTCGCCAGCAACGCGTCGGTCAGTACGATGCGTCCCACAGTGCCGGTGTCCGGCGTCTCACCGGCAACCGACAGCCGCGCCTGCGGCAGCAGGATTTGCTGGATGTCGGCCTCAGGTGAGGACGAAGGCGCAAGCGGCGGCGCTTGCTGGGCCGTCTGCGTCCTTGCGGGAGCCGTTCCGCTTGCGGAAGTCGCGGCAGCACCCGGCACGGCCGGTTGCGGCGTGATCGTCGGGCCTTCGGTCGCGCCGAGCGAGGTCACCAGCGTTTGACGGAGCACAATCAGCGCCGCTTTGAGATCTGGAATGCCGGCGGACGGTAAGACCGCGTCTGACGCCAGCGAGGCCTCCAGAAACAATCCTGATTTCTGAAAAGCGCTTTGGATGTCGCCGCCATCTAGGTTCTGGTCGAGACTGGTCCGCTGCGTCAGCACCTGCACTATCGCCTGCTGTAATGCCGGCGGCAGGCTTTTCGACACAGCAAGCGCGCCGAGATTGGCAAATAGCGGCGCCTGGCTGCCTTGCTGGGTCACCGCCGTCTCGCTCGCCACGGCGATGGCGGCGCGCTCCAGCGGCGTCAACCGATCGATCGAAGCCGCAGCGTTGACCGGAGGGCTCGCGGCTTCCGCAACCGGCGCATTTGCCGTCAACGTCACGGTGTCGAGGGACGTGCCGGCTGGCGCTTGCGATCCCCCCGGCACGATCGAAAGCCTGATGCCGCTGTTGGTCTGCGATACCGCGAGCCGCAGGGTCTGCCCCGCCTGCAGCGGAACTTCCGAGAGCACGTCAATAGATAAACCGGCGATGGCGATCTGCACCAGGTTCTCGGCCAGCGTGTTGAGCACGGTCGCGTTGACCACCGTCCCCGACTGCAAGGCGAGCACGGGCGCTGCCGCGCTTGGGGTAGCCGCGATCACGGGGAGCGTCGGAGTGACTGTAATGGCCATGTCTCAAGTGCTCGGCTTCAAGCCTTGAACGCTAGCGCAAGCGTCGTAAACCTCTCGTTAACCGGCAGCTACCCAACGGCATTTAGAATGCTGGCTGCCGCCCGAAAATCGACCAGCCGCGCGGCGCGGCGGGCGGCGATCTCTTCGTCAACGCCCCATTTTTCAGCGTTCCAATCCTCATCGACGTGGGCGGCCGCCCATACAGAATCCGGATCGAGCACGCCATGTGCAAGCGCCAGCGCCAGCAGCGCCGATCCCGTCAGCGTCGTCACGACATGCAGGGCCGCAATCGACCAGGGGTCGGCAGGGAATGCCGCGCGCGCCGCCTGCACGGCGGCGTCAGGCTGGCGGACATGCACGACGCCTTCGGCCAGAATGAAGTGGGCGCCGAGGGTGTCGGCGGCCCAAAACAGCACGGGATCCCAGTGCTCCGCCTCACGCGCGACCAGCGCTTCGGGGTGCCCCGCGCGATAGAACAGCAAATCCGACTGCAGATATTTCGCGACGTCATCGGCAACGAGCTCGGCCCGATCGACCACGGATTGAACAACGCTGTTGGCAAAGCGCGTCATCGGCATGGTCAGGGGATCGATGGTGTCCCTCTGTGCCTCCCATTCCGCCGCAACCGCCTCGGCGATCTCCTTGACCGGCGCGACCACCTGGCGCCCCGAGGGCGTGCGGATCGGCTTGCCGTCGAGCGTGACGGTAAAGCCGCCATCGATTTCGAGCAGATCTGCCCTGGCGTAAAACCGCTTGCGACGCGGCGTGCGCGTCGCGCGCCGCACGGCCTCTTCCGGATCGAGCGGCGATGGTCCCACCCCTTCTTCGAACAATTCACGCATGCGGTTTTGCGGCTTTTCGTTGATCGCACGAACTCACACGCAAACTATGCTAGATGTCGAGCTAAATAAAGCGAGCCGGCGATGCCGAAAATATCGGGTGTTATTGCGCTTTTGCTCACCGCCATCCCGGTCGCCGAGGCCGGATTTCGTTCGCCGGAATCGCTGGTCCGCAACGCCTATGCCTATTACGGCAAGGGCTCTTCGGATTATTCGCACGGATTGCCGCACGACGCCGCTACGGCGCTGCAATTCTTCGATCCGAGCCTGCGCAGGGCTTGGAATTCCCTGCAGGGCGAACCGTACGATTTCCTGGTGCAAAGCCGGACCTGGAAGCTCGGCGCCGTCTCGATCTCCGTCATTCGCAGGCAATTCGACAAGATCTATGTGGCGGCCGCCTTCGACAATAATGGCCGGGCCGTCACGCTGAATTTCATCCTGGTGAACGGGCCCGACGGCTGGCTGATTTCCGACATCGAGAGCCCGCACGATTCGCTGCGCATGTTCTTGGATCAGTTCAAGTACTGAGCGGACGCCTCCTTGAACCGATGCAACGTGTGCTCTAATCGTCGCGATTGGCGCAACTGCGCGAATAGGCCGCACGCCGGCTCGGCTTCACCCCAGCGGCAGCCGCCTCGTCTAGGCACCGGACCACCCGGTCGCTGAATGAGGGCTGCGGCGCCGGCCGATAATCATAGCGCAGCGGCGCATCTATCTGCGGCACCTTGGGCACTTCGATCCGGGGAGGTGGCGGCGGAGGCGGTGGCGGCGGGTTGAACTGCGATCCACCCGGCAGGCTGTTTGGCAATTGCGCGTAAGCTACCTGACCCGCGACCAGCGCCCACGCCAACATGCAAATCAACATCGCCGATCGTTTCCTTGAAAACATCTGTGATCGCCCCGAAGAATCGCAAGTTAAATTATTCTTCAGGCGCGTTCTCGATCGGATCGAACCGCTCGGCCTCAAGCCCGAGCAGGTTCCAGGATTGCAGCATGTGCGGCGGCAGCGGCGCGGTCGCGTCGATCACACCGCCGCGAGGATGCGGAATAACGATCCGGCGCGCCAACAGATGCAGGCGGTTTTGCAGGCCGCCCGGCAGCTCCCAGTTCTCTCGGTTAAAATATTTGGGATCGCCGACGATGGCGTGATCGATATGGGCCATATGCGCGCGCAATTGATGGGTTCGCCCGGTGACCGGTTTCAGCGACACCCAGGCGAGCTTCTGCGCCGAGGTTTCCACTACGGCGTAATAAGTCACCGCATGGCTTGCACCCTCGTCGCCATGTGCGGCGACCCGCATGATGGTATCTTCCTCACTCTCCTCCTTGGCGAGATAGGTCGAGATGCGGCCCTGCTTCGGCTTCGGCACGCCGGCGACCAGCGCCCAGTAGATCTTGCGCGCCGAGCGATGGCGGAACGAGCCGGTTAGCGCGGTCGCGGCAAAACGTGTCTTTGCGACCAGGAGGCAGCCCGAGGTCTCCTTGTCCAGCCGATGCACCAGCCGCGGCCTCTGGCCCTTGGCATCGCGCATCACTTCCAGCATCAGATCGACATGCCGCGTCGTGCCGGAGCCGCCCTGCACCGCGAGCCCCGCGGGCTTGTTCAGCACCAGCACGTCGTCGTCCTCAAACAGCGTCATCGCTTTCAGCGCGTCGAGCGTTTTGAGCGCGGCTTCCGAGAGATGGCCTGTTACTTTCGGCGCATCCAGCCGAAGCGGCGGAATGCGAATGCTCTGCCCCTCCTCCAGCCGATCCTTGCTGTCGGCGCGCTTGCCGTTGACGCGCAGCTCGCCTTTGCGGACGATGCGCTGGATGTGGGAGAACGACAGGCCGGGAAACCGCGCCTCGAGAAAGCGATCGACGCGCATGTTGTTCTCGTCCGCCGTCACGACCACGGTCTGGACTTTTGTGGGCAGCGGCGCCGGCTCGGCAACGATCTTCTCGGGCTCGGCCGTGTAAGCGGTCGGCTTCGCCGCATGCGGCGCAGGAAAGCGCGCCGGCGGTTTGCCCCCCGGTCGATGAGTCTGCGATCGCTCGGCCTGCGAGCCCCGATACGGACGCGCGCCCTTCGGGCGATCGCCGGGGCTACGGGATTTTGCAAGGGGTCTCTTGACGCGACGGCTCATGGTCATTCTAGCTCCGAATTTGCCGCGACGTCGGCCGTCCTGCGCGGCGCGGTAAGGCAGCGATCTTTGCGCCCACCTCGCTTTCGGCCAGTCGCAACTCATAGAGCTGCTGCAAGTTCATCCAGAATTGCGGACTGGTGCCAAACCAGTGCGCAAGACGCAACGCGGTATCGGCGGTGATGCCTCGCTGGCCGTGAATGATGCCCGTGACCCGGTTCACGGGCACATCGATCTGACGCGAGAGCTCGGCGGCCGTGACGCCAAGCTCGCGTAATTCTTCGGCAAGATGTTCGCCGGGATGAACGGGGGTGCGCGGCATTAATGCCTTCCTTCAATGATGATAATCGACGATCTCCACGTCAGCGGGGCCGGGTGATCCGTCCGGCCAGACAAAGCAAATCCGCCATTGGTCGTTGATGCGGATTGAAAACTGTCCGGTGCGGTCACCTTTGAGCGCTTCCAATCGATTGCCAGGCAGTGCCGCCAAGTCGGACAAGTTCGTCGCCGCGTCCAGCCGGTCAAGACGTATTACGACTTGCCTCGCGAAGCCGGAGAATTCCTTGACATGATGGCCAGAGGCAAACCGCTCGGTGCGCTTGTCCCGATAGTTGACAATCATTGCGACAAGTAACACGAATTACGGTTTACGTAAATGATAAATCTATCTCGTCGACAGCGCAAACGCGGCCGGTCGTCGCGGCGAAATCAGAACAAATCCGCCGCTGGACCGTTCATTACCGGCGAAACGCCTGCCAAACAAGGGGACTCCCGGTGGCGCGGCTGAAATCGGCTTTGGCCGTGGTAGCGGCTTTGATCATGACTGCGACGGCAGCACGGGCCGAGGAAGGTCCGATGCCGGAGGAGATCGCCTGGAAGCTCCTGGAAATCGGCCGTGTGATCGACCCGCCGAAGACTGACGCAATCTACGCACCGCTGCAGGAGAAAGAACCGTACCCTGGCGTCAAGGTCGAGCGCGACGTCAAGTACGGCGCGGCCGATCGCAACCGGCTCGATATCTTCATGCCGGAAACCGCATCATCGCCGCGCCCGGTACTGATCTTTGTCCATGGCGGCGCTTTCGTCACCGGCGACAAGCGTGTCCGGGACGGGCCGTTCTATGACAACATCATGCTGTGGGCGGTGAAGAGCGGCTTTATCGGCGTCAACGTCGACTATCAGGTTGCACCGCAAGCGAAGTGGCCGGCGGGCGCGGAAGATTTGGCGGCTGCTGTTGCGTGGGTCACAGGCCAGATCGCCAAGCGCGGCGGCGATGCCGCGCGCATCTATCTGATGGGGCACTCCGCTGGTGCGGTGCACGTCGCGAGCTACGTGTCGCATCCGGAGTTTCACGCCGTGAAAGGTGGCGATCTAGCCGGCGCGATCATGCTGTCCGGTATTTATGACTTGACGGCAACGCCGCTCGCCGATCCCGAGCGTGCATATTTCGGCGCCGATCCCTCACGCTATGCCGAACAATCCTCACTGCAGCGTTTGGGGACGACAAAGATACCGCTGATGATCGTTGCCGCCGAACTGGACCCGCCCGGATTTATGAAGCAATTCGATCTCGTGAAAGCAGCAACCTGCAAGGACGCCAACGGCTGCGCCCACGCGTTCGTGCTGCCGCAGCACAGCCATATGTCGGAAGTCTATTCGATCAACACCGCGGACACGCGGTTGACGGATGAGATTTCAGACTTCGTCACGCGGAAATAGCGGCGTTCGAGACTACTTCGGCCCCCGCTCCTTCCGCAGCTTCGCCCAATAATCCAGCCGCTTGCGAATCTCGCGCTCGAAGCCGCGGTCGGGGGGATCGTAAAATGTCGGGTGGCCAAGCGCGTCCGGGAAATACTCCTGCCCAGAAAACGCCTCCGGCGCATCGTGATCGTATTCGTAGCCGGAGCCGTAGCCTTCCTGTTTCATCAATTTGGTCGGCGAATTCAGGATGTGCTTTGGCGGCAACAGCGACCCGCCCTCCTTGGCCGCGCGCATCGCCGCGCCAAACGCTGCGTAGGCGGCGTTCGATTTCGGCGCGGTGGCGACGTAAATGACGGCCTGCGCGATCGCGAGTTCTCCTTCCGGAGAGCCAAGAAAGTCAAAGGCGTCCTTGGCGGCGTTGGCGACCACAAGTGCCTGCGGATCGGCAAGCCCGATGTCCTCGACCGCCATGCGCACCACACGCCGCGCCAAAAACAGTGGGTCCTCTCCGGCGTCCAGCATCCTCGCCAGATAATAAAGCGCCGCATCGGGATCGGAGCCGCGCACCGATTTATGCAGCGCCGAGATCAGGTTGTAATGGCCGTCGGCGGATTTGTCGTAGATCGGCGCGCGGCGCTGCAGGATGTCCTGCAGTTGCGCGGCGTTGAACATCTCGTCCGCCCGGGCGGCGCGCCAGATCTCTTCGGCGAGCGTCAGCGCGGCGCGGCCGTCGCCATCGGCCATCCGCACCAATGCCGCGCGCGCCTCTGCATCGAGCGGCAGCCGCTTGCTCTCGATCCTTTCGGCATGCGCAAACAGTTTTTCGATCGCGGCCGGATCGAGCGAGTGAAATACCAGGACGCGCGCCCGCGACAGCAACGCGGCATTGAGTTCGAACGAAGGATTTTCGGTGGTGGCGCCGACCAGCACCACGGTGCCGTCTTCCATCACCGGGAGGAAGGAATCCTGCTGTGCGCGGTTAAAGCGATGCACCTCATCTACGAACAGCAGCGTCCCCTTGCCGGTCTCGCGCCGCGCGCGGGCGGCATCGAATGCCTTCTTCAGATCGGCTACGCCGGAAAATACCGCCGATAGCTGCTCGAAATGCAGTTCCGTCGCATCCGCGAGTAGCCGCGCCACCGTGGTCTTGCCGGTCCCGGGCGGTCCCCAGAAGATCAGCGAACCCAGCGTGCGCGTCGCGAGCATGCGCGTCAGCGCGCCGTCTGGACCGAGGATGTGGTCCTGGCCCACCACTTCGCCGAGCGTACGTGGACGCAATTTGTCGGGCAACGGATGCGGCGCGTCCTGCTCCATCCCTGCGGCAGCGAACAGGTTTGCGGCTTCGCGTGGTCGTTTCGGGCTCATCCGCCGAGCGTGACGTTGATCTGCTGGCCGCCCCGCATCAGCGTGATGCGCCAGAGCCGGGCCGACTCGCGGGTTGCCTTTTCGAGATCGCTGGTCTTTGCGATCTTCTGATTATTCACCGCCAGGATGATATCGCCCTTCTGGAACCCGACATTGGCAGCGGTGGTGTCATCACCGAGATCGGTGACGACGACGCCTTCGGTGTCGGTGTCGAGATGCAGTTCGTCCGCAACGGCGGGCGAAATGTTGGCTACTTTCGCACCTTGGAACGGCGAGCGCGACGTCAACGCGATTTCATTACGTCCGATATCGGGCGCGGTCTCGAGCGGAATGGTTAGCTTGACCGGCTTGCCGCCGCGCTGCACGTCGATCTGCGATGTGCCGCCGAGCGGATGCGTTGCAAACCGATAATCGAAGGCGTTGGGATCCTCGATGGTTTGCCCATCGACGGCGACGATGAGGTCGGAGGATTTCAGGCCGGCGCGCGCTGCCGGGCTGTTCGGGAGGACGCTTGCGACCAGCGCGCCGCTCGGCAGCCGAAGCCCGAGCGATTCGGCAATCTCCGGCGTCACCGCCTGCAGCCGCGCACCAAGCCACGGCCGCTTGACCGCCTTGCCGCCGCTCTTTGCGGAAGCCACCACGACGCGCACCATGTTGGCAGGAATCGCAAAACCGATGCCCTGCGAACCGCCGGAACGCGAATAGATCGCGGTATTGATGCCCGCAAGGCGGCCGGTCATATCGACCAGCGCGCCGCCGGAATTGCCGGGATTGATCGCCGCATCGGTCTGAATGAAGAACTGGTAGTCGGTGATGCCGACTTGCGTGCGCGCGAGCGCCGAGATGATGCCGTGCGTGACGGTCTGGCCTACGCCGAACGGATTGCCGATCGCGAGCACGACATCGCCGACCATCAATTCATCCGAGTTGGCGAGATCGAGCGTGGGGAATTTTTCGTGAGAATCTTTCAGGCGCAACACGGCAAGATCGGAGCGCGAGTCCTTGAGCACGATCTCGGCCTCGAATTCGCGCTTGTCGGACAGCGAAACCTTGACCTGGTCTGCGCCCTCGATGACGTGGACATTGGTTACGACAAGACCGGAAGGATCGACCATTACGCCCGATCCCAGCGAGCGCTGCATCTGTTCCGGCTGCTGGCCGGGCACGCCGAAGAAGCGGCGGAAGATCGGATCGTCCATGAGTGGATTGCGGTTTTGCACCATCTTGGCGGCATAGACGTTCACGACCGCCGGCTGCACCCGCTGCACGATCGCCGCGTAGGACAGCCTCAGTTCCGCAGCCGAGGCCGGCACGCGCCGGTCCTGCGCCAAGGCGGGCATCGCGGCAAGAGCGGCGACCAACAGCAAGGCCAATGAGCGAATAAGCATCATGCAATAATCCTGCATTTTCGTGGTCAGAGATTAGGCTGGAGCCGAGAGCGAGAGAAGGGAGTGAGCGGCAGCTAGGCCTAATGGCGCGCCTCGATGGAGGCTAACGCGGGCGCGCAAAATTCCGCCGTTTCATGAGGTTTTTCTCTCGCGTTTCTCGGGCCTTGTTCCGTAGTATCCAAGCAGGGACTATATCCCTGAACTTACAGCAGTTGCAAACTTCGCCGTCACGACGGGTAGTCGGTCGCGCCATCACTGGGAGACAACGGGCATGAAAGCCGTCGGGTACAGAAAATCGCTACCGATCGAGGCCACGGATGCATTGATCGATTTCGAGGCCTCCAAACCCGAACCGCGGGGCCGCGATCTCCGCGTCGCCGTGAAGGCTGTTTCCGCGAATCCCGTCGACTACAAGGTCCGCAGGCGCGCCGCCCCGCCCGAGGGCGAGACCAAGATTTTGGGCTACGACGCGGCCGGCATTGTCGACGCCGTCGGGCCCGATGTCACGTTGTTCAAGCCGGGCGACGAGGTGTTTTATGCCGGCTCGATCCAGCGCCAGGGCACCAATTCGGAATTCCACCTGGTGGATGAGCGGATCGTCGGCAACAAGCCGAAGTCGCTTTCGTTCGCGCAAGCCGCAGCGCTGCCGCTGACTTCCATCACCGCCTGGGAATTGCTGTTCGACCGCCTTGCTGCGGTGCCCGGCAGGAGCGTCGACCCGCGCACGCTGCTGATTGTCGGCGGGGCCGGCGGCGTCGGCTCGATCCTGATCCAGCTTGCGCGCCGGCTCACGGGATTGACCGTGATTGCCACCGCGAGCCGGCCCGAGTCGCAGCAATGGTGCCGCGATCTCGGCGCGCATGCCGTGGTCGATCATTCAAAGCCGATGCAGGAACAGATCGAGCGACTGAAGCTGCCGCCTGTGGCCCTGGTCGCAAGCCTCACCTTCACCGACCAGCACTACAAGGCGATCGCGGACTTGATGGCGCCGCAGGGCAAGTTCGGATTGATCGACGATCCACCCGAATTCAACGTCAGCGTCTTCAAGGGCACGGCGATCTCGGTGCACTGGGAATCGATGTTCACGCGCTCATCTTTCCAGACCCCCGACATGATCGGGCAGCACATGCTGCTCAACGATGTTGCCGACCTCATCGACAAGGGCGTGCTGCGCACCACGCTGGACCAGACCTTTGGCACCATCAATGCCGCCAATCTCAAGCGCGCGCACGCATTGCTGGAAAGCGGCAAGTCGCGCGGCAAGATTGTGCTGGAGGGCTGGTAGCCCGTAACCGGGCGGCACACCCTCGACGAAAAATCAGGCGGCGGTCGAGCGGTCCGCCGCACCTTCAATGCCTCGGCGTATTCCGCCGAGGCGTACCATTCGCGCAAGCGTTCCATCGACGGAAATTCGACGATGCGTCGCGCACGTCGAGTTCGGAAATCACATAGGCCGCCCTCTTGTACCTCACGCGATCGTGTTGACGATGCCGCCTTCGGCGCGTAGCGCCGCGCCGTTGGTGGCGGATGCCTCTTTCGAAGCGACATAGAGCACCATGTTCGCGATCTCCTCGACGCTGGCAAAGCGTTGCAGCAGCGAGGTCGGACGATGCTGCTTGACGAAGTTCGCGGCCGCCTCCTCCATGGACTGACCGTTCTGCTTGGCGAGATCCTTGACGAATGTCTCCACGCCTTCCGACAGGGTCGGC
>VAZV01000047.1 GCA_005884765.1 Alphaproteobacteria bacterium | reverse complement strand
GTCGATGTCGTCCTGCGAGGCGTGACCGACGTCGCCTTCCAGCTTGGGTCCGTTCAACAGCCGCGCGTCGCCTTCCCGGGTGTCGACGATCGGCGGCGCATGCGACTTGATCGCGTCAACGCCACCCCAGATATCCATCATCACGTTGATGTGGTTTTCGATGAATTTCATCGTGGTCATCACCTTGCTGATGCGCTGACCCGTCAGATCCTGGAAGTTGCAGGCCTCGAAGATCGCGACGACACGCTCCTGGATGTCTTCGCTTAGCAGCTTTTGCTGATCGGGCGAGATGTTCTTGGACAGCGCGGTGGCAGCCTGGTCGATCGCCTCGGTGGCCTCGAGGATCTGCTGTGTCGCCTGTTCGGTGCCGCCGACCACGGCCCCGAGCTCACCATTGACCTTGGCCATTTCCTCGCCGTTGAAACTCTTGCCATGCAGAACCGCGATCTCGCGCTTGGTGCGGCTGATCGCGTCGTGGATCAGGTCGAGCTCGACCTTGAGCTTCTCGCATTGCTCGATCTGGGCGCGGTAGGTTTCCAGCATCGCCTGGGTCTCGGCGATTTGGCGCAGAGCCGATGGATCGCCGGCTGCCGGCATCAAGCCGCTAGCGGCACCGCCGGCCATCTGGGCGCGGATCGCGCGCAGCTCGGCCATGATCTCGCTGTGCAGCGGGCCGATATCGACGCCATCCGGGATTTCAGCCGCCGGCAGGGCGCCGGCAAAGGCTTCTTCAATACGAAAACGCTTGCGATGAACCGGCATGAAATTCTTCTCCCAACGTCGCCTCTCGCGAGTCTTAGACCGACGCGATTTAACATGGAGTTCACGCCGGGAACTGCAGTGCGCGCGCACGCGGCCGCGACGTGCAAAGCATTAACCATGCGTTGTCGGCGTTCACCGAAAATAAACGCTGCCAGGCAAATCCGCGGCCAATTGACGATGTGGTGAATCGAAACGCCTGTTCCGTTTACCAAACCGATCAGGTTTTGATTTTAATTGGGGCCGTGCAAGAGCGCCGATCGGCGCTCCCAACACGAACAGTTCAAGACGAAACAGTACAGAGTACGTCGATGTTCAAAACAATGTCCCTGGCGCTGGTTGGCGGCGCTTCCTTGCTTGGCGCGGCAATTGACAAGGCGGCCGCAATCGATGCCGCGGCGATGCGCGAACCCGCCGTGATCTACGCCAGCCAGCCCGCGCAGCCGACGCCGATACGAACGGCCTCCAACATGGGCGGCGGGTTTATCGAATTTCTGTTCGGTGACAGCGGCTCGCAGGGCCGGTCCTATCAACAGCAGGGCGTCTATCAACAGCAGCCTTACTACGGATCGCTGCCGCCGATGGATCCGCAGCAGGGAATGCTGCGCCAGCAGGAGATGAGCGAAGCTGCGCAGCGCCCTTTCGATCCGAAATATGAAAAGCAGGTGGTCGACTACACCGGCAAGGAGACCGCCGGCACTATCGTCGTCGATACCCCCAACAAGTTCCTGTATCTGGTGCAAGGCAGCGGCAAGGCGCTGCGCTATGGCATCGGTGTCGGACGTCCCGGCTTCACCTGGTCGGGCGTCAAGGCGATCTCCGCGAAGAAGGAATGGCCCGACTGGACGCCGCCGCCGGAGATGCTGGCACGCCGGCCGGACCTGCCGCGCCACATGGAAGGCGGCCCGCAAAATCCGCTTGGCGCGCGCGCGATGTATCTGGGCTCCTCGCTCTACCGCATCCACGGCTCGAACGAGCCCTGGACCATCGGCACCAACGTGTCGTCGGGCTGCATCCGGATGCGCAACGATGACGTGATCGATCTCTACGGCCGCGTCAGCGTCGGCGCCAAGGTCGTCGTCATCTGATCAGCCCAAGGCACACACCAAAGCGGCCGCCTCATCGGGCGGCCGTTTTGCTTAGCAGAATCCAAACCGCTCAGGCGTAGTCGCCACCGTCATCGCTGCCGCCACCATCGTCGTCAAACCCATCCGAATCATCGTCCCTATCTTCGTCGTTCGACGCCTGATCGAACAGTCCCGCGCGAGAAGCGGAGCCGTCATCGTCACGCTGAGCGGATGAACCGATGTCGTTGATTCCGGCATCGCGCGCCAGCGTGCTGCCGGATTGATCGCTCCAGGGGCTTGAGGGTTTATCGCCGATCGCGCCGGCATCGGCGACGCCAAAGCGGTGGCCGCCCATCATCGAGCGGATGCCATTAAGCAGCAGCGATCCGCCGACCATTCCGGCCGCCGCGGCCGCCGCGGTTCCCAGGAACGAGCCGCCGCCACCACCGAAGGGCGCTTGGGGGCCACCATACGGCTGCGTGGACGGGCCTTGGCCATAACCCTGTCCATAGGAGCTCTGTCCATAAGAGCTTTGACCATAGGGCCCCTGGTCATACTGTCCCGGCGATTGCGACTGCTGCAGCACCTGGCCGCTGTTCCACACCGGCCGATCATGTGTCTGCGGCGGGGGGACGTTGGGCACCGAACCGTGCGGCTGGCTTTGCCCGAAGATCGTGTCGCGCATCGAATCGAGGAACCCACCCGACTGGCTTTGCTCCTGTGAGCGGGCCTGCTCCAGTTCCTGCATGCGGCTGTTGGCACGCTTAAGCGCTTCGTCCTGCAGCAGCACCGTTTGCACCAGCGCATAGATGGCGTTGGGGGCGTTCCGCAAACCTTGCGCGATGGCGTTGCTTGCATCCGGATCGCGCGGCGCACTCTCTACTTTGGAAAGCCGGTCGAACAGTTCATCAACCAACTGGCGTTCTTGCGGGGTCATGGCGGTCCTCCGATGCTGGTCCGGTTTCCGAAGTTCGGAAAGCGCGGCAGGAATGTAGGGGGACTTTGTGTCGCAGGTAGTAGGGGTCGGGATTAAATTTCGGTATGCGTCAAAACGCGCGGCCGCTTTCTTGAGCAGTGTCAGGTCAAGGTAACTTTATTCGCGGCCAGGAGACGGGGGAAATCCTCGCCGGCGAGATAGGCGAATTCGGTTTCGCGCGTGACGGTGAGCGGGTCGAGGCCGACGAGAATCTCGTCGACGAATCCCGGATGGCACATGACGACGCCGTCCTCCGGCAGCCGGTCGAGAAACGTTCGCATCAGCGCGCCATAGTCGGGCTCGCGCGAATAATCGTAGGCGCCGGAGAATGCCGGGTTAAAGGCGACATCGGCTTGCGCTGCACGGCGTCGAAATTGCGTGCTGAGATAGTCGAGCAACAGCGCTTTGGGCGAACCGAGGCGTTGGCCAAGCGGCAGGTTGCGCCTTGCCTGGCGAACCCAGGCGCCGGGCGCCTTTTCCTTCACTGCCGCCAGAAAACCGTCCCGTACCTGCGGATAAAGCTGCACATGCTGGTGGCCGTCGACGAAATCCGGTGCGCGGTTGAACATGTCGCGGAATGCTGCGAGCTGCGTCGCCAGTTCCGCACGCACGATCTCCGCGTCGAGCCGCCGCCACAGGCTGGCGCGCAACAGTTTGCGAAAGTGCAGGAACATGCCGCCGTCGAGCGGGCGGAAATGCATCGTCAGGGGACGAAAGGGAGCGGTCAATGTCGCGTGCAGGCCGATGGCGCAGCGGGCGCTCTTGGCGATGGCCGCCTGCAACGCGGCGACCTCGTCGCGTCCGACGGCTGGGCCCACCACCATGACGGATGTCGCGTTGAGACGCCCGCGCTCGATCAATTCGCGAATGCCGCGATTGACGCCGGGGCTGATACCGTAATCGTCGGCGCACAGCCAGATCCGACGCAACGGCTCGGCATCGATCATTCGGCCGCGGTCCGTTCGCTTTGCCCGGCGTCCTTCTCGGCCTCGGACCGCTTCTCGCTATGCTCGGCCACGAAATAGATCGGGCGCGCCTTAAGCTCCGACAGGATCTTGCCGATATATTCTCCGACAATGCCGATCATGATGAGCTGCACGCCGCCGATCGTCATCAGGCCCACCACCAGCGACGGATAGCCGGGGACCTGCTTTCCGGTGGTCCAGACCTCCCACACGATCGAAAGACCGAACAGGAAGGCGACCGAGGCGAGTAGCACGCCGAGCAGGCTCGCAAAGCGCAGCGGCGCGACCGAGAAGGACGTCAGCCCTTCGATCGAAAGTCCGAGGAGCCGGCCGGCGTTGAAGGTGGTCACGCCATGCGCGCGCGGCGCCGGCTCGTAGTCGACGCGGACCTGACGGAAGCCGATCCAGCTTGCCAGCCCCTTGAAGAAGCGGTTGCGCTCCGGAAGCTGTCTTAACGCGGCTGCCGCGCGCGGCGACAGCAGGCGGAAATCGCCGGCATCCTCGGGGATCTTCTGCCGCGCGCCCCAATTGATCACGGCGTAGAAACCATGCACCGCGAGCCGGCGCAGAAAAGATTCGTTTTCGCGATGCGCTTTCGCGGTATAGACCACGTCATAGCCGCCATCGATCCAGTGACCGACCAATTGTTCGACCAGGGTTGGCGGATGCTGGCCGTCGCCGTCCATGAACAGCACGGCGCCGCGCCTTGCATGGTCCAGCCCCGCCATCAGGGCCGCTTCCTTGCCGAAATTGCGCGACAGCGACACCACTTGCACGTCGAGCGTATCCGCTGCGAGGCCATTGGCAATTGCGAGCGTCGCATCGGTGCTGCCGTCGTCGACATAGACGACCTCGCAGGGAAGGCCGTAGCGCCGCCGGAGCACGCTCGCCAGATCCATGATCCGCTGATGCAGAGCCGTGAGCCCCGCCGCCTCGTTATAAACCGGAATGACGATCGATAGTCCCTGCGCCGCGGCCGTGGCCGCGGTGGTCGTCAGACTGGAGACGTCGGTACCCAGCTTCATCGATCAGGTTCCACCTTTCCTCACGGACAACATATGGCAATCGTGGCGCCTTGTCGCCACGATTGCCGCAAGGCTTACGGTCGCAAGAAAGCCTCGAGCTTGGCAAACATCGGGTTTTCGCGGGCGAGCACGTAGTCGAGCGAGGCCACCGACACCGTGTCGGCGCCATGCGCGCGCAGGAAGCTGCCGAGCGCGTAAAGCTGCGAGGGCGGGCAGTGCAACGTGACCATGCCCGAGGAGGTCGGTCCGCCGAACGGCGATACCACGCCGAAGCGGTTGTGCGCTTCGCTCAGCAACGCATCGTTGCAGCCGGCAAAGCGGGTGCGGACTTCGCGATATTTGCTGGCGCGGGCGCGCGCGGCGATGTGGTCGAGGATGACACGCGCGGTTTCGCGCGCTTCATTCGACCAGTCGGCGTCGCGCGCGGCCACCAGATTGGCTTGGCTGCGCAGGATCACGCCGTCATCGAGCACCTTCAAGCCGTTGGCGGCGAGCGTCGCACCGGTCGTCGTGATATCGACGATCATCTCCGCGGTACCGACCGCAGGTGCACCCTCGGTCGCACCGGCGCTCTCGATGATGCGGTAGTCGACGACGCCGTGGGAGGCGAAGAATGATCGGGTCAGATTGATGTATTTGGTCGCGACCCGCATCCGCCGGTTGTGTTGTTCGCGGAACCCGGAGGCGACGTCGTCGAGATCGGCCATGGTGCGGACGTCGATCCATGCCTGCGGCACCGCCACTACGACATTGGCGCTGCCGAAGCCGAGACTGTCGATCAGCAGCACGCGCTTGTCGGCATCCGCAATGCTTTCGCGTACTAGGTCCTCGCCGGTGACGCCAAGATGCACCGCGCCGCGGGCCAATTGCGAGGCGATCTCGCTCGCCGAAAGATAGGCGATCTCGACATGGTCGAGCCCGGTGATGGTACCGCGATAGTCACGCGCGCCGCGTGGCTTCGCCAGCGCAAGTCCTGCGCGCGTGAAGAAGGCTTCAGCATTCTCTTGCAGGCGGCCCTTCGAGGGGACCGCGAGAACGAAGGGCGCGCTCATGATGCGCCTCCGCTTTTGCCGGCCGCACCCGGCCCGCGGCCGATTTCGGTGAGGGTTTCGACCCAGACCGAAAATCCGACGGCGGGGATCGGTGTGCGCGAACCGAGCTGGGTCATCAATCCGTCGTAGCGTCCGCCGGCGACCAGGGGTTCGACGCCATCGCCCTTATTATGCAGTTCGAATTCAAATCCGGTGTAGTAATCCAGGCCGCGCCCGAACGAGGTGGAAAAGCGCGTGCTCTTGATATCGATGCCGCGCGCGGCCATGAAGCCGACGCGGCTTTCAAATTCGTCGATGGCGGCTGTGATGTTGAGTTTGGTGTCGGTGGCGAGCGCGCGCAGTTGCGCAACCGAAGCCTCAGGATTGCCCGTGATCGCGAGAAAGCGCTTGATGATGGTGAGCGCATCGCGCGGCAGCGCGCCGCCCTTCAAGGTCGACTGTTCCAGGAAGCGATCGGCGATTTCGGCGACCGTGCGCCCGCCGACATTGGTGGCGCCTGCAATCGACATCAGGTCGGTCACAAGCGCCAGCGCGGCCTTGCGGTCGGAGCCGGCTAGCGCCGCGAGCACGCCTTCATATTCGTTACGTCCGGGCGCGGTTGCGAGCGTCAGTCGCTCGATGTCCTGGATCAGGCTGACCTTGCGGTTGAAATCCTTGACCAGCCGCCGCCGCCAGACCGGATAGAGCCCAAGCGCGTCGATCAGCGCGTTGAACAAGGCGACGTCGCCGGTGCGGATTTCAACGCTGCTCAGTCCGAACGCGGCCGTGGCTTCCAGCGCCAGCGCCAGCATCTCGGCATCGGCCGCCGCGCGATCTGGCCTTCCGAAGGATTCGATGCCCGCCTGCAGGAACTCGCTTCCTCGGCCGCCGCGATAGCGGAACACCGGCCCGAGATAGGAAAACCCGGTCGGCTGACCGGCGCGGCCGGACGCCAGATAGTCGCGCGCTACCGGAATGGTGAGGTCGGGACGCAGGCACAGCTCTTCGCCGCTAGCGTCGGTGGTCAGGTAAAGGCTCTTACGAATGTCCTCGCCCGAAAGGTCGAGGAACGGCTCCGCCGGCTGGATGATCGCCGGCTCGGCCCTGCGGTAGCCGGCCTGCGCGAACGACAACAGCAGCGCGTCCGCCCAGGCGGCGGTTCCGGTCGCATTGTTGGCGGCGGCGGTGGTCATTTCGTATCCAAATGCCCGAAAAGTGGGTTCCATCAGCGATTTGGCGCTGGCCTTAGCACGGCTGGCACGGCGTTTCGACAGGGATCGGGCAAGTGTCTTAACGACCTGCCCAGCCGTTTACCTATCCCTTTTTACTTATCCTTGGGCATTACCGGACCAGTCGCCGATCGCGGCCTGCACCAGGGCCAGCGCCGCCACGCCCGCGGTATCGGCTCGCAGGACCCGCGGTCCCAGCGAAAGCGTTAAAATCGCGGGCTGCTGCTTAAGGACCGCGCGTTCTTCCTCGGCAAATCCGCCTTCGGGGCCGATCAGGACGTCTATTCCGTGCGAGGGGTTGAGCCCACGCTTGAGCGCATCGAACGGATTTGTGACTTCCGCTGCCTCGTCGCAGAAGACAAGCAGGCGATCCGCGGCGCGCTTGTTGAGGAAACCTTCGAGCGGCTGCGGCTCGGCGACCTCCGCAATGCTCAGGATGCCGCACTGCTCCGCCGCCTCGATGACATTGGCGCGCATCCGTTCGGTGTTGACGCGCGCCACTTGCGTGAAGCGGGTCAGAACCGGCTGCAGCGATGCCGCGCCCATTTCGACCGCCTTCTGCACCATATAATCGAGCCGGGCGTGTTTTAGCGGCGCGAAGACGTAAGCGAGGTCCGGCAGACGGTCCTGCGGCCGCGTCTGCGTTGCGATCGCGAGCGCGTCCAGCCGTTTGCGGCCGGAGACCTGCGCCTGCCACTCGCCGTCGCGCCCGTTGAAGACCAGGATGGTATCGCCACCCGACAGCCGCAGCACGTTGCCGAGATAATTGCTCTGGTCGCGCATGAGCGCGACCATCTCTCCCGCGCGCAACGAGGCATCGACGAACAGCCGGGGCGCGCGAAAGTCGAATTGCGGCATCTGTTAATCCAATCCGGGTAGGCCTTTTAACCGAAACGATCAAAATCGGGGCCGATTATCGTCGATTCGCAAGGCCCGACGCCGCGCTGTCGCCAAATTGACGGGTGTTGTTATAGGAAATCGCGGCTCAATCGGAATACCCACTGGGCCCGTTGGACCTTGCCGGAGAATACCTCTGATTATCCTCCATCGGATTGTACCGCTTGCCGTTGTCGTTCTCCACGCGAGTCAGGCTTTCGCGCAGGGCGGTTTTCCTGCGCCACTGCCCGGTGAGGCCACCGCCCCCGCAAGCAACGCTTCACCGCTGTATCCGCCGGTCAGCGGTTCCGTGTTCGAGCGCGGACCGGCAATCGGCTCGGGCGGTTTGGATGTCTGCATGAAGGGATTCGCCCCCTTGCGTGAGGATGCTGAGAAACTCCGCAAGCTGATCAAGGCCGCAGCCGACCGGCATGCCCCGCCGGCCGAGGCTTGCACGCTAATCGCAAATTTCAGCCAGGCCGAACTGGAAATGATGAAATATGTCGAGGCCAATGCCGCGAAATGCGGAATCCCGCCGCGGATCGCTGACCAACTGAAGGGCGGCCACAAGAACACCGAGGCCATGCAGAGGCGGGTCTGCGACGTCGCGCAGCAGCAGCGGGGTAGAGAACCGGCCGGACCGGTCGGCGACTTCGATCATCTGCTCAACCCTGCCAACCCTTGAGGCCAACGTGGTCGCGCGCAAGCGCGACCGTCTCGCTCGCCCGAAAGCGTGAATCGACGAACAGCCGGTCGCCCGAAAGTCGAATGGCAGCATGCGCGATGTTCCAATTCGTGAGGCTGAGAGGCCGCTTTTGGCCTAAGGGGCTCAAATCACGGGCAATTGTCACGGCCGATCCGGCCCTGTGCCGCGCTGTTGCCTAAATCCCCGGGTTGTTAAGGCCCGGCAGGAATCGTAAAAGGCAGCAAATCGGAAATTGCGCGTCACGTTGCGAAGATGTGGGGACCGTTGGACCTCGCCGGAGAAAACCACCTTGATGATCCGCCGCCTGATTGTACCGCTGACGCTCGCCATCATTACCGTCTCTGCGGGACGGGCTTACGCCCAAGGCGCATTTCCGGCGCCGCTGCCCGGCCAGCGCGCGCAGCCGAACGATCCGGCATTTCCGCCGGTGAACGGAGCTGCGCCTGCCGTATCGCTCGGAGCACCGCCCGCCGCTGCTTCCCCGTTTCCGAGCGCTGGCGCGGCGCCGGTGACGGGCACACAGTTCGAGCGCCCGCCGGCCGGAGCGGCGCCGCAGGCGGGAGGCGCGCAGGATGCCTGCATGAAGGCATTCATTCCGCTGCGCGAAGAAGCCGAAAAGCGTGGCAAGCTGATCAAGGCCGCCAGCGACCGGCACGCACCGCCGGCCGAGGCGTGCAAGCTGCTCGCAAATTTTGGCCAATCCGAACTCAAGATGATCAAGTATATCGAGACCAACTCCGCGAAATGCGGAATCCCGCCGCAGGTTGGCGACCAACTCAAAGGCGGCCACAAGAACACCGAGGCCATGCAGAAGAAAGTCTGCGACATCGCGCAACAGGCGCAAACGAGAGGGCCGGCCGGTCCGAGCCTGAGCGAGGTGCTGGGCTCATCGGCGGCGCTGCCGGAAGCGACGCCGACCAAGAAGGGCGGCAGCACTTTCGATACGCTGAACGGCAACGTGCTCGCGCGATGATCGATTTCAAATGAGCGATGCGGCCGCCCGTGTTGCCGACGCGACCGGCAACTGGGTCGATACGCGTGCGCCGTCGTGGTCGCGGCCGTACTTGCGGCTTTCCCGTCTCGACCGACCGATCGGATCCTGGCTGCTCCTGATGCCGTGCTGGTGGTCGCTCGCGCTCGCCTCCGGCATCACGCACGACCTTCGCCGATTGCCGCTCGACGTCGCGCTGTTCTTTATCGGCGCGTTTGTCATGCGCGGTGCGGGCTGCACCTGGAACGACATCACCGACCGCGATCTCGATGCCATGGTGGAGCGGACACGATCGCGGCCGATTCCCGCCGGACAGGTGAGCGTGCCGCAGGCTTCCGCTTTCTTGGTTGCACAAGCGCTGGTCGGCCTTGCGGTGCTGCTGCAATTCAACCGCTTCGCGATCATGACCGGCATTGCCTCGCTTGTGATCGTCGCGGTCTATCCGTTCATGAAGCGGATCACCTGGTGGCCGCAGATCGTGCTCGGCTTGGCGTTTTCATGGGGCGCGCTGATGGGTTTTGCCGTCACCTTTGCCCGGATCGATCCGACAGCGCTGGTGCTCTATGCCGGCTCGATCGCCTGGGTGATCGGCTACGACACCATCTATGCGCACCAGGATGCCGAGGACGATGCGCTGATCGGGATCAAATCGACCGCACGCCTGTTCGGTGACCGGACCTACCAGGCGCTGATCGTGTTTTACGGACTGGCCGTCATCCTGATCGGCGTAGCGCTTACGCTGGCTGGAGTGCTCTGGCCCGCATGGGTCGGGCTTGCCGCGTTCGCCGCGCATCTTGGCTGGCAAATCGCCCGCCTTGATGTCGGCGTTCCCGCACTATGCCTGCGCGTTTTCAAATCCAACCGCGACGCCGGACTGTTGCTGTTTGCGGGGCTGCTCGTCGACGCCGTGATGAGGACCGCTTAGTCGCGCGCGCTGATCTCGCGCTCGCCGCGGTGAATACTCGCTGGACCGAGCAGATCGCCGACGCGCCGCCGCACCAGGAATTTCGGCCGCCGCGCGTGGACCGCATTGCGGCGCCGCCGCCGCGGCGCGGGCTCGCGCGTGCCGTTTTCCGGCAACAGCGGAAGGCCGAAAACGTCGCTCCACATCTGCCAGGCAGTTGCGATCTCGTCGGTGTCGCAACTCACGCAGAGCGGAATTGTCAGTGACGGATCGCGATGAACCAGCACCAGCATCTGGGCATCATCGGTGCCGCGAAGTGCGACGCCTTTGAAATCGCTGACGCGAACCTTGACGGCCATCTGGATGCCGTGGACCGCACGGCGCAGCACGATGCGTTCGCGATGAAGTTCGATCTGGCGCACGCCGCCATCCGCACGGGCGTCGTGCGCGTTGAAGCTGACGGGCAGGGAAAGAGGGTCGAGCCGCAATGCGCGGCTCGACCCGGCGGGATTGATCCCGCTTGCTAATTGACGCCTCACGGCTTTGTCTCCCCGCCGGGATTATGTTCCCGGTCGATACGCGAGACCTTAGCCGGGCCGTGTCCGTTTGGGCTTAAAAAGGCTGGTTAACTCGAGGTCACTGGGCGCCCATCGCTGTGCATGATTGACAAGACCTTGGTCCGCATGATTGACGAGACCTTGCGCGAGAGCTGAGATTCTTACGCTTTGGCGGCGCGAAAGTGCTTGAAGTCCGCGTCAATCGGGCACATCTGGTTAGTTTGCTGGATTGCCTCCGCAGCTTTCTTCAATGTCAGGGATTTCATTCGTGATCTCTTCACCATCAAGCCTATCGTCGCTATCCGGCAACTCCGCGAACTCCGACCTGTTCGACCAATCGGCCCTGAGCACGCTGGCCCAGCGCCTGGTCGAGGCGGCAAAGCGCGCTGGCGCCGATGCCGCCGACGCGGTCGCGGTCCGCGGCATTTCGCAAGGCGTTGAGGTGCGCGACGGGCGGGTCGAGGAATCCGAACGCTCGGAGGGCGACGATGTCGGCTTGAGGGTACTGGTGGGAAAGCGCCAGGCGGTGGTCTCGACCAACGATGTGAGCGGCGACGGTGTGGCGCGGCTCGCCGAGCGCGCGGTCGCCATGGCCCGCGTCGCACCCGATGATAAATATGTCGGCCTCGCCGATCCTTCGCTGTTGGCGCGCGACTTTCCCGATCTTGATCTGCTCGATCCCAAGATACCCTCGACGGCAGAACTCGAGCGCCGCGCCTATGAGGCGGAAGCAGCGGCGCTTGCCGTCAAGGGCGTCACCAAGTCCGGCGGCGCGTCGGCTTCCGCAGGCATCGGCGGCATGGTGCTCGTCACCAGCGACGGCTTCCACGGCTCCTATCTGCGCTCGAGCCAGGGCATCTCGATGACCGCGATATCGGGCGACGGCACCGGCATGGAGCGCGACTACGACTACACATCGGCGCCGCATGCGTCGGATCTTGAGGCGCCGGCCAAGGTCGGCCGTACTGCGGGCGAACGTACGGTGGCGCGTGCCAATCCGCGCAAGGTCGAGACCTGCAAGGTGCCGGTCGTGTTCGATCCCCGCGTCTCGGGATCGCTGGTCGGTCATCTCGTCGGCGCGATCAACGGGGCGTCGATTGCGCGCAAGACCAGCTTCCTGAAAGACCGTCTCGGCCAGCAGCTGTTTTCGAAGAATATCCGCATCATCGACGATCCCTTGCGCGTGCGCGGCTTGCGCTCGCAGACCTTCGACGCCGAGGGCGTCAGGGTCAAAAGCCTCGCCATTGTCGATTCCGGCGTGCTGACCTCGTGGCTGCTTGATTCCGCGACCGCGCGGGAGCTCGGACTGGTCACTACCGGCCACGCCCATCGCGGCGTGTCGTCCTCGCCGTCGCCGGGACCGTATAATCTTCACCTTGAGCCAGGCGAAGTAACGCCGAAGGAATTGATCTCCGACATCGCCCAGGGGTTCTACGTCACCGATCTGATCGGTTCCGGCGTCAATGGCGTCACCGGCGATTACAGCCGCGGCGCATCCGGCTTCTGGATTGAAAACGGCAACATCACCTATCCGGTGAGCGAGGTGACGATCGCTGGCCACCTGCTCGAGATGTTCAAATCGCTTGCTCCGGCCAACGACCTGGAATTCCGCTATGGCGTCAACGCGCCGACGGTGCGCATTGAAGGATTGACGCTTGGCGGACGCTGACGCCGAGGTGCTGACGCGCGAAGCCGCGCTGCTGGAGGTGGCGGTGCGACAGGCCGGGGAGCTCGCGCTATCGTTGTTCCGCACCGAATTGAAGAACTGGATCAAGGGCGCTTCATCGCCGGTGTCCGAGGCCGACATCGCGGTCAATGATCTCCTGGAGAGAAAATTGCGCTCGGCAACGCCGGATTATGGCTGGCTCTCGGAAGAGAGCGCCGACGACGAGGCGCGCCTCGGCAAGCCCTTGGCGTGGATCGTCGATCCCATCGACGGCACCCGCGGCTATCTGGCCGGTCGCGAAGATTGGTGCGTGAGCGCAGCCCTGGTCGCGGACGCTTCGCCGGTGCTGGCTGCGGTGTTTGCGCCGGCCAGCAAGGAATTCTTCTTTGCCATCCGCGGGCAGGGCGCGACCCGCAACGGCGTGCCGATTCGCGCGACCGGCGGCACCGATATGGATTTTTCCCGCATGGCCGGACCAAAACCCCTGGTCGAGCGGCTCAGCCCCTCGGGAGAAGGAATTACGCTGCATCCGCGGATTGGATCGCTGGCGCTTCGATTGTGCCGGGTGGCGCAGGGCAATCTCGATGCCGCTTTTGCAGGCGGGCAAAGTCGGGACTGGGACCTTGCCGCCGCCAATTTGATCGTGCACGAAGCGAATGGTAGGATGACTGCACTCTCCGGCGATACGATCCTCTACAATCGGCGGGAAGTGGCGCATGGGGTGCTGGTGGCAGCGGGACGCGATCGTCATGCGAGCATTGTCTCGCATTTTCGCAGCCGCCCGTCGCTGTGATCACCCTTGAGGCGTCTTTCGAAGTCGCGCTTGCCGGGCATCTCTCTTTAGGAAAAACAACCATGCCAGACAGTGCCCCGCAGCAATTGCTTCATCTTGTCATCGGCGGCGAACTGACCGATCTCGCAAGCACGACGTTCAGGGACCTCGACAAGGTCGATATCGTCGGCGTGTTCCCCAATTACGCCACCGCCTACGCCGCCTGGAAAGCCAAGGCACAGCAGACTGTGGACAACGCCCATATGCGCTACTTCGTGGTCCATCTGCATCGGCTGCTCGATCCGGCCCAGGATGCCAGACCAGACACGAAGCCGGCCCGTTGAAAAGACTGCTTCGCAATACGCTGCGCAGCAGTTGGTTTCAGCGCGCCGTGGGGTTCCTCGCGGCCGAGTTCCTGCGGTTGGTCTGGCTGACCAACCGATTCAGCTACGATCCGCCCAACGTCTATGAAGTCGTCGAGCCGGACATGCCAGCGATCTTCGCGTTCTGGCACGGCCAGCATTTGATGACGCCGTTCATCAAGAACAAGGCGAGCTATCGGGCCAAGGTCTTGATCTCGCTGCACCGCGACGGGGAATATAACGCGATCGCGGCCGAACGGCTCGGGATCGAGACCATCCGCGGTTCCGGCGATCACGGCTCGGCGTTTCATCGCAAGGGCGGCGTCGGCGCGTTCAAGGAGATGGTGCGCGCGCTCGCGGATAACTATAACGTCGCGGTGACCGCCGATGTGCCGAAGCGGTCGCGGGTCGCGGGGCTTGGCATCATCATGTTGGCGCGAGAGTCGGGACGGCCGATCATGCCTTTTGCGATGGCGACCAGCCGTTTCATCCGCCTCAACAATTGGGACCGCACCACCATCAATTTGCCATTCGGCCGGGGCGCATTGGTGGGAATCGAACACTTCAGCGTGCCGCCGGACGCCGACGCCGCGACCATGGAACACCTGCGCCAAAAGCTGGAAACCATCTTGAACGAAGCGACCCGGCGCGCCTATGCGCAGGTCGGCCGCCCCGAGGAAGCGGGCGGCCATGGTTAACTCGTTGCCGATGACGCTGCGCGTCTATCGCAAACTGTCGTTCGCGGTGGTGCCGCTGGCGGCGGCGCTGATTAAGCGGCGGCTCAAACTCGGCAAAGAGGATCCGGCGCGCATCGGCGAGCGCCGCGGGTTCAGCGACGACGTCCGCCCGCGCGGACCGCTGGTCTGGGTCCATGGCGCCAGCGTCGGCGAGGTGCTGGCGGCGGCCGCAGTGATCGAGAAGCTGCGCGAGGCCAATTTGCGCGTGCTCTTGACCTCGGGCACGGTGACGTCGGCGGCGATCGTTGCCAGGCGGTTTCCGCCGGATGTCATCCATCAATATGTGCCCTACGATTCGCCGCGCTTTGTTGCGCGCTTCCTCGATCACTGGCGGCCGTCGCTGGCACTGTTCATCGAGTCCGATCTGTGGCCGAACCTGATCCTGTCGAGCGCGGCGCGGCGGCTGCCGATGGTCTTGATCAACGGACGGATGTCGCATCGGTCGTTTCCGCGCTGGCGCAGGGTTTCGGGCACGATCTCGGCATTGCTTGGCAAGTTCGACCTTTGTCTCGCACAATCGCAAATCGATGCGGAGCGCTTTGCCGCGCTTGGCAGCCATAATGTTGTCACCACAGGCAATCTGAAGCTGGATGTCCCGGCGCCGCCGGCCGATCCCTCAAAACTCGAGCGGCTGATCTCGCTCACGCGCGGCCGCCCGATCGTCGTGGCGGCATCGACCCATCCCGGCGAAGAGGAGCTCTTGATCGAGGCGCACCGCACGCTGAAGGGATTCTTTCCCTCACTGCTGACCGTGATCGTGCCGCGGCATCCCGATCGCGGTGTTGCGATTGCACGGTTGATCGCGGCATCCGGCCTGAAGGCGGGCCTGCGCTCGCACGAGGAGTTGCCCACGGCGGCGACCGACATCTATGTCGCGGACACGCTCGGCGAACTCGGGCTGTTCTACCGCTTGGCGGAAATCGTGTTCATGGGCGGATCGCTAATCGAACATGGCGGACAGAATCCGATCGAGGCAATCAAGCTCGGTGCGCCGATCGTGCACGGCCCCCACGTGTTCAATTTTTCCGATGTTTACGAGGCGCTCGATGGCGCAGGTGGGGCGCGACGCGTGGATACGCGGGAGGCGCTGGTCAAACAGCTTGGCCAGTTGCTGGCCGATCCCGCGGCGCGGGAGTCCCAGATCCATAGCTCCGAACGCGTGGTCGAACAGCTCGGCGGCGCGCTCGAACGCACGCTCGCGGCGCTGGAGCCGTACCTCATGCAGCTCAGGCTCGAAATGGGAGCCGCCAATGCGTGAGCCGGCCTTTTGGTACCGGCCGCCGTCGTGGAAATCTCATTTGCTAAGGCCGCTCGGTGCGCTCTATGGCGCGATCGCGGCGCAACGGTTGCAGCGCCAGGGGTTTGACGCCGGCATTCCGGTTTTTTGTGTCGGCAATTATCATCTTGGCGGCGCCGGCAAGACCCCGACGGTGCTGGCGCTGGCCAGGATGGTGCGCGATCTCGGCGAGGCGCCGGTGGTGCTCAGCCGCGGGTATGGCGGACGACTGCATGGGCCGGTCATGGTCGATCCGGCGAGGCACGTCGCGGCTGACGTCGGCGACGAGCCGCTGATGCTCTCGCAAACCGTGCCGGTCACCGTTGCCCGAGATCGGGTGGGTGGTGTCGCACTTGCGCGCTCGCAGGGAGCGACCGTCATCCTGATGGACGATGGCTTTCAAAATCCGGCTATTGCCAAAGATGCCTCGCTGATCGTGATCGATGGCGAGCGCGGGCTCGGCAACGGCAAGGTGTTTCCCGCAGGACCCTTGCGCGCATCGCTCGCGCCGCAGCTTGATCGCACCGATGCGCTGATCGTGATTGGCGAGGGATCGGCGGCGGACAAGACTGCCGCTGCCGTGGCGGCGCGCGGCAAACCGGTGCTGCGTGGGCATCTCGGGCCGAATGCGGCCTTGGTGGCGCAGCTTCTAGGCAAGCGCGTACTGGCATTTGCGGGGATCGGCGATCCCTTGCGGTTTTTCAGGACGCTGCGCGCAAGCGGGATCGAGGTGGTCGGCGAGCGGGCCTTTGCCGATCATTACCGGTTTTCCAAAAAAGAGATTGATGGGCTGATTGCGGAAGCCAAGCGTGATGCGCTGACCTTGGTGACCACGGAAAAGGATCTGGCGCGATTGTGCGGCGGCACGGGGCTTCCGGCCTTCTTGCGCGAGCTCGTGCCGTTCCCCGTCACGCTTGAGTTCGAGGACGCCGCGCAACTGCGCAGGTTCTTGTCGGAGCAGCTATTCAAGGCGCGCGAGAAAAAATTTCGGGCGAATGCGTAGGACTCACGATCTCAGCTCTTCAGCGCATCGGGGAAATGCCGCTGCAGCACGGCGCTCGGAACGGCGTAGGCCTCCTGCAAATCGACACTCCAGTATTTCAGTTCATCGAGCGGGATCCGTGCATCTGTCACCGCGCAGCGCACATAGGTTCCCGGCGAGACGACGCGGAAATCCCCGTCCAGGTATTGCACCTGCGCTTCGCCATTGCCCGAGGGGCCGAATTTATTGAGCACGCTTGAAAGCTCCAGATAGCGCCGCCGACGGGTCGGGGCTAATTTAATTCCACTTGTGACGACCTATCACAAATAGGTTGTACTGTCCGCCGGTTAAACCCACTGATTTGTGATGTTTTTGCGGTTTTGGCGCGTGCTAGCTTGGTTCGCGGATCAGCACATACCGCCTGTCGAGCCCGATGCGCCGCTCAGCAATCGCATTTCTGCCGCTGTTGGCCTTGTCTTGGTTTGCCTCGGGCTGCGCCGCAGACGCGGCGCAGCCGCTGGTCTTGCATCAGGTCGACATTCCATTGGGCAGCGCGACCCTGCACGCGCAGCTTTACAAGCCCGACGGTGACGGTCCCTTCCCGGTGGTGATCGCGCTGCATGGGTGCGGCGGTTTGGCCGGCCACTCCGAGCCGGTGCAGCCGCGTTATCGCGATTGGGCGGAGCAACTGTTGAAAGCGGGCAACGCGGTATTGCTGCCGGACAGTTACGGTTCGCGCGAACTCGGCCCGCAGTGCCGCGTCAAGGAGCGGGAGCGCCACGTGCTCGCGCGTCGCGAACGGGTGGCGGACATCATGGCATCGTGGCAATGGCTGGTGCAGCAGCCCTGGACCGCGCGCAACCGCATCAGCCTGGTGGGATGGGCGAACGGCGCCAGCGCGGTGTTATGGGCGGTGCGTCCGCAATTGTCCTTTCGCGGTGTAGAGCCGGATTTCCGCTCGGCGATTGCGTTCTATCCGGACTGCCGCATCTCCGCAGGTCTCGGTTGGAGCGCGCGCGTGCCGACGCTGCTGCTGATCGGCGCTAAAGACGACGTGTCTTCGCCGCCGGCCTGCCGCCAGATGATCGATGGCGCGCGCGGGCGCAGCGCGCTGACGCGGATCGTGGTCTATCCCGGCGCCTACCACGATTTCGATCGCGCGAACTTGCCGCTGCACGCGATTTCCGGAACCTCCGACGCCGCCCTGCCGGACCGCGGCCATCTCGGCGGCGACCCCGAGGCACGCGCCGATTCGCAAAAGCTTGTCGCGGAGTGGCTGAAGCGGTAGGCGTCGGCGCGGCGCGCGCTAAAACAAGCTTCCCTGACCGACCGGTTTGACAACGCGCTTGGGTACCGCCGGCTTGGTCTCGCGCGCCGCCGGCTTCGGCGGATTTTCCGGCGCAGGCGCTGCCGGCCGATCGGCATCGGCGGTGGCCGCGACGCGCCCGTCGGAAAATTCCAGATCAAGCCGCGCGCCCGGTCCGACGCTTGCCGCCATATGCACCGCATGGCCTTGCTCGTCGCGCACCAGCGCAAAGCCGCGCGCCAGCACGCCTCGATAGGACAATGCGCCCAGCAACTGACCGCTATGCGCGACCCTGGCTTCGAGCCGCTGCATCGCGGTCGCAAGCGCCCGCCGCGCGCGCTCGGCTAATCTTTGCGTCCGTTCGGCCTCGCGCGCGATGATCTGGCGCTGGGCTTGCGCGTTGGAGAGTTTTGAGGCTTTGAGCCTGACCGCCAGTCCCAGATAGCGATCCCGCCGCTGGCGGAGCAGTGAGCGCGCGCAATGCGACAGCCGCTCGCCCGAGACCGTCAGGCGATGGTTTGCTTGCGCCACCTGGCCGCGCAGCACCCGTAGCGTCAGCCGCGCGCTTGTCCCAGCGAAGCGGCGGAAATGCGCGTGCGTATTGGCTCTCAGGCCCCGCGGCAACGCCGCGGTTGCCGCGTCGGCACGCTGCCGCGGGATCGCCAGCAATTCGCTTGCGGCCGGCAGAGCGCGCACCGCCGCGCGCAACTCGTTGCGGCGGCCTTCCTGGCCGCGCTGCCAGCAGATCATCGTGCGGCGCGCCAGCACCGAGACCTCGGCCAGCAATTCGCTGCGCACGGGCACGGCCATTTCGGCGGCCGCCGTCGGCGTCGGTGCGCGCTTGTCGGCGGCAAAATCGATCAGCGTGATGTCGGTCTCGTGTCCCACCGCCGAAATCAGCGGGATCAGGCTACTGGCCGCGGCGCGAACCACGATCTCCTCGTTGAACGACCACAGGTCTTCCAGCGAACCGCCGCCGCGCGCGACGATCAACAGATCGGGGCGCGGAATCCTGCCCGTTTCCGGCAGCGCGTTAAAACCGCGGATCGCTGCCGCGATCTGTTCGGCCGAGCCGTCGCCCTGCACCTTGACCGGCCACACCAATACGCGGCGCGGAAAGCGGTCTTGCAAGCGGTGCAGGATGTCGCGGATCACCGCGCCGGTGGGCGAGGTCACGACGCCGATCACTTCCGGCAGCCAGGGCAACAGTTGCTTGCGGCCCTCGGCGAACAGGCCTTCGGCCGCGAGCTTCTTCTTGCGCTCTTCCATCAACGCCATCAGCGCGCCGATGCCGGCAGGCTCGAGCGCCTCGATCACGATCTGGTATTTCGACGAGCCGGGGTAGGTCGTGAGCTTGCCGGTCGCGATGACCTCCAGTCCCTCCTGCGGCTTGAAGCGCATCCGGTAGAGCGCGCTCTTCCAGATCACCGCCTCGATCTTGGCGTTCTCGTCCTTGAGCGCGAAATAGCAATGCCCGGACGAATGGGCCCCGCGGAAGCCGGAGATCTCGCCGCGTACCCGGACATGCCCATAGGCATCCTCCACCGTCCGCCGCAGCGCGGAGGATAGCTCGGAGACCGTGAATTCCGGCGCGTTGATCAGGTTTTCCGCAGCAGTCATCTTGATTCGGGTTTCGGGGTTCACTGTCCAAGGTAGGGATTTTCGGCTTTCAGCGCCAATCGGGCTTGTGGATCAATGTACTCTGTAATATAGAGTACTCTATAGATTTGGTGTGTCGGCGGAAAAATCATGCTGAAATGGATGGTTTGGTTCCCACTGAGACTGCTGTTTTGGGGCTTGAGCGTCGTCGGCGTGGCAACGCTGGTACTCGCAGGGATGCTCACGACGCCGCTGGCGCCCCTGCCAGAACTGACCTCGGTATCGCAACGAGCTCGCGCCGTGGATCGCAGCACGATGCCGCCGCTGGAGCGCTTTTCCGCCCGTGACGGCACCGAACTGGCATACCGGCACTATCGTGCGCGGGGAGCGGCGACGGAAAAGATCGCCATTCTCGTGCACGGCTCGTCAGGATCGAGCGTCGCCGTCCATGCGCTGGCGGACGCGCTCGCTGCGCGGGGTATCGAGACCTATGCACCCGATATTCGCGGCCATGGCGGCTCCGGCACGCGCGGCGACATCACCTATGTCGGCCAGCTCGAAAACGATCTCGAGGATCTTGTTGCAGTCGTGCGCAAGACCTCACCCAATCAGCCGCTGACCCTGCTCGGTCATTCCGCGGGCGGCGGCTTTGCGCTTCGCCTTGCGAGTTCGCCGATCAAGGACCTGTTTGCGCGCACCGTGCTGCTTGCGCCCTATCTTGGTTATGATGCCCCGACCAATCGGCCGGATTCCGGCGGCTGGGCCTCTGCCGACAAGCCGCGCATCTTCGCCCTGTTGGCGCTGCGTGGCCTCGGCGTTAATTGCTGCGAGGCGTTGCCGACGCTGGCGTTCGCGGTGCCCTCAAACTCCGAAAAGATCCTGGCCTCCACCTATTCGTACCGCTTGATGCGCAATTTCGCGACGCGCGGCTACAAGGGCGATTTCGCCGCAGTGAACAAGCCGCTGACGCTGCTTTCGGGTGCCGATGATGAATTGATGCTGGCGGACAAATATGCCGACGCCGTGCACGCGGTCGCGCCGTCGGTCGAGGTCAAGCTGATCGACGGCGTCGATCACATGGGCATTGTCAGCGATCGCAAGGCCGTCTCGGTGATTGCGGAGGACGTCGCCAGGGCGGGAGCCGGATCATGACCGGCATCGATGCCAAACAAGCCGCCTCGGCGCTGTCGGACATCGCCTCCATCGCCCACCGCGTTCGTCAATCGACGATCTATAATATCGCAAGCCTGATGCTGGTCTTGTGGGGCGTGCTGGTCTTCCTCGGCAACATCGGCTCGTATCTCTGGCCGCGGCAGGCCGGCTACATCTGGATTGCGGTGAACGCGACGGGTTTCGCCGGTTCGTGTGCGGTCGGCGTATTCGAGCGGCGGCGAATGGGCATCCGCAGCTTCGATCTCAGGGCGGTCGCGGCATTCGTGCTGTTCTTTGCCTTTGGAATTCTCTGGTCGGTCGGGCTGGGGCATTTTACGCCGCGCCAGCTCGGCGTGTTCTGGCCGACCTATTTCATGATGATCTACACCATCATCGGATTGTGGGTCGGTCCCGCCTTTGTCGCAATCGGCCTTTCCATCACCGCGCTGACGCTGATCGGCTATTTCTTTGTCGGCGCCTGGTTCGATCTGTGGATGGCGGTGATCAACGGCGGCGGGCTTGTTCTTGGTGGCCTCTGGATGCGCCGGAGCTAACCGATGGCGACCGAGCTCGACGACATCATCCATCAGCCGCTGCGACTAAGAATCATGGCGGCGCTGAACGCGCTGCCGGCCACCGCAGGTCTCGAATTCTCCCGGCTAAAAAAATTGACCGGAGCCACCGACGGCAATCTCGGCGCCCATATCGAGACGCTTTCGAAGGCCGGCTATGTCGCGGTCGACAAGGCTTTTGTCGGCAAAAAGCCGCAAACCACGGTGACCGCCACGGCGGCCGGGCGCGGCGCCTTCGCCCGCCATGTCGCAAGCCTGCAGGAAATCATCGCGGCCTCGGCGCGCGACAACTAACCGTCGTCATTCCAGGATACCGCCAACGGGTCGCGCGAATGCGCGTCCGATGACAAGCTCCGCGATGGGCCCGGAATCTCGAGCTCGAAGTGCACCAGCGCAAGACAATCGCGAGATTCCGGATAGATGCGGGCCGCGCCGTCCCGAATGACGGTGGTTTACCCCCCTTGCAGGGGGAGGGGGACTCGTGCGACCGAATCAGTCTGACGCTCCGTCTGAGGCTCCCTGGCTCCGGCTGCATTCATGCGCATACTCCTGCTCGGTTCCGGCGGCCGCGAACACGCCCTGGCGTGGAAGATCGCAGCGTCTCCGCTGGTAACAAAACTCTGGTGCGCCCCGGGCAATGCCGGCATTGCCCGGGAAGCCGAATGCGTGGCGCTCGATATCGCCGACCACGCCGCGGTGATCGATTTCTGCAGATCCAACGCGGTGGATTTCGTGGTGGTCGGGCCGGATGCCCCGATCGCGGCAGGCATCGTCGACGATCTTGCCGCGGCGGGCTTCAAGGCGTTCGGGCCGACCAAGG
>VAZV01000046.1 GCA_005884765.1 Alphaproteobacteria bacterium | reverse complement strand
TGCTGTGGACGGCTCCTCCACCGGCACGCGAGTGCCACGAAGGCGGGCCTTGTTAAGGCCCCCCACCATTCGGAGGAGCCAATCATGCAAGCGGTTACGACAATCGGTTTTGATATCGCCAAGTCAGTCTTCCAGGTGCACGGAGTTGATGCCGCCGGCCGGGTGATCGTCCGTCGCCAGTTGAAGCGTCGCCACGTCCTGGCGTTCTTTCAGAAGCTGCCGCCATGCCTGGTTGGAATCGAGGCTTGCGCCTCGTCGCACCATTGGTCGCGCGAACTTCAGGCGATCGGTCATACCGTTCGGCTGATGCCACCGGCTTACGTGAAGCCCTATGTCAAACGGCAGAAGAACGATATGGCCGACGCCGAGGCGATTTGCGAGGCGGTTACCCGAGCCAACATGCGGTTCGTGCCAACAAAGACGCCTGAGCAGCAGAGTTGCCTGATGCTTCACCGCACGCGCCATCTGTTCATCCGCCAGCAGATCGCGGTGATTAATTCAATCCGGGCGCACCTCGCCGAGTTCGGCATTGTCGCGCCGGTCGGGCGTAAAGGGGTCACGGAACTGCTGCATATTGTTGCCGACACGAGCGACAAGCGGGTGTCTGAGGTTGCCCGTGCGTGCCTTGCCGCGCTCGGTACTCAACTGCTCAGTATCAAGAAGCAGATTTTGGAGTTCGATCGGATGATCATGGCCTGGCACCGGTCCAACCAAACGAGCAAGCGCCTTCATTACATTCCCGGGGTCGGTCCGATGCTGGCGACCGCCCTGGTCGCGAGTGTTGCTGACCCCAGTACTTTCCGATCAGGACGTAACTTCTCGGCCTGGATTGGGCTCGTTCCCAAACAGCACTCAAGTGGGGGCAAGGAGCGGCTCGGCAGCATCAGTAAACAGGGTGATCGCTATCTGCGCGGCCTGTTCGTGGCCGGAGCGCTGGCTGTCATTCGCTATGCCAAGATCCATGGTACCGGGCATCGGCCTTGGCTCACGGCGTTGTTAGGCCGGCGCCCCACCAAGGTCGCCGCCATCGCGCTTGCCAACAAGATTGCGCGGATGGCCTGGGCCATGATGGCTAAGGGTGAACGATATAAGAATCCCGTCGCACTTGCGCGGTAAACGAGATCGCGCCGGGCATCCGGCGTGATGTGAAGGTTGGGAGGGCGAACAGCACGTAATGCAGAGCCGGTCGATCCGGCGATCAGGACAACCCACTTGTGCCATCGCATCGTCGAATGCGCGGTTTTGACCGGGACCTGATCCGCGGAGGGCATTATGGCCAGCGGTCATGTGAACCGCACCTAAAGGCCGAACACATGGCAGCACCGACCAAGCCTGCGACGTAAAGATTTCTCTTGCCAACCCGGAGCCGTCCACACATGGCACAAACCGGCGGTGGAAGGACGGGCAGAGCATCTCCCACTCTGCCCGGGTATTTCAGACATCGATTTGTTCCGCTATTGCCAGGGCGTCATCCACCTCGATGCCGAGATATCGGACCGTGCTTTCGATTTTGGTATGCCCAAGTAGAAGCTGGACGGCTCTGAGATTGCCGGTCCGCCGATAGATCAGGGTAGCTTTTGTGCGCCGCAGGGAGTGCGTCCCGAACAACCGTGGGTCAAGGCCAACGCCGCCGATCCACTCGGAAACGAGCCGCGCATATTGGCGCATTGTCATATTGCGGTCAGGACCGCCACGGCCGGTGAACAAGAACTCGCCTGGCCGTTTGCCGGCGGCCTTTAGATAGTCATCAACCGCTTGGCGGGTCTGCTCGCTCAACTCAAATCTTACAGGCCGCCCGGTTTTCCTTTGCCGGACCGTTGCGCGATCCGCTGTGTATCCGCCGGCAGCGACATCCTCGACTCGTATGGCTACGACATCACATCCGCGAAGCTTGCTGTCGATCGCCAGATCGAACATCGCGAGGTCGCGACTGCGGCCTTCAATCTGGAGTTTGGTCCTGATCGACCAGACGTGTTTGGGACGCAACGGTGGCTTTGCCCCAGTCAGCTTTCCCTTGTTCCAAGGCACTCGCTTAGGCTGGGTGGCATTCGCTCGATCTTGCATGGCCATACTCCTCGGCTTGGTTACAGAGGACGAGAAGGATGTGCCACCGGATGAGCGTTGGAATCAGGTCAGTTCTGGGGCCAAAGCAGACTTCGCTTCGGGCTTGGCGGCCAACAGCGTGAAGCGTTTGACCCTTAGGCGACCTCGGCCTCATGCCACCTTCCGTCACGCTGCGGCGCGACAACTTGCCGAAAGCGCATAGCGCATTCAGCGCGCTTCGCCCAATTTGCGGCCGGCAGGGCGTCCGACCGATTGCCGAAATGTGACCCGCACGGATCAGCACAGGCAAGACGTTCGCTGGGTGGAGACGGGCGAAGGCTGCGGCCCGGAGCTTCGGCAGCCGACATTGAGGAAACCGCAATGAGCATGTTCAGAACTATCTCGGGCGCGCTTGTCGTGTTGTGTACTACCGCGACAATCGCGAGCATTCCTGCCTCCGCCCAGCAGGGACAGAAACCTAACATCCTTGTGATCATGGGTGACGATGTTGGCTGGTTCAACATCGGCGCTTACCACCGCGGAATGATGTCGGGCAAGACGCCGGGCCTCGACAAGCTGGCGTCCGAAGGCATGATATTCACCGACTATTACGCGGAAGCAAGCTGCACGGCAGGCCGCGCCAACTTCATCACTGGCGAGCTGCCGATCCGGACGGGATTGACGACCGTCGGTCAGGCTGGTGCCGATATCGGCATTCCCGACCAAGCCGTGACAATCGCTACCGTGCTTAAATCGCTCGGTTATGCAACGGGACAGTTCGGCAAGAACCACCTCGGCGATCTAAACAAATATCTTCCGACGGTGCACGGGTTCGACGAATTCTTCGGGTATCTATACCACCTCGACGCAATGTCTGATCCGTACTGGTATTCGTTCCCAACCAGCCAGGATTACTACAATAAGTACGGCCCGCGCAGCCTGGTCCATAGCTACGCGACGGAGAAGGACGACGCCACCGAGATGCCGCGCTGGGGCAAGATCGGAAAGCAAAGGATCGTCGACGAGGGTCCGCTGCCGCCGTTTCCCGAGATGTTGAACGTGCCGAATATGCACGATCTGCCGTTCCTGAAGGCGAAATACGATATGACCACCTTCGACGAGGTGTTGGTCAAGGCGTCCAGTGACTTCATGGACAAGGCCAAGCGCGACGGCAAGCCCTTCTTCGTCTGGCACAACACGACGCGAATGCACGTCTGGACCTTCCTGCAGAAGAAGTACAGCGCGATGCAGAATCACGACACGAACTACGGTCTCGAAGAAGCCGGCATGGCTCAGCTCGACGACAGCGTGGGCGCCCTGCTCAAACATATCGATGACATCGGCGAGACCAACAACACCATTGTCATCTTCACGACGGACAACGGTGCCGAGGTGTTCACCTGGCCGGATGGTGGCATGACCCCGTTCAAGGCCACCAAAGGAACCAGCTATGAAGGCGGCTTCCGCGTGCCGGCCATCATTCGCTGGCCGGGCCGCATCAAACCGGGCACAGTCGAGAACGGCATCTTCTCAGGGCTCGATTGGCTCCCGACACTAACCGCTGCTGCCGGAAACCCAAACATTACCGACCAGCTTCTCAAGGGCGTGGCATTGGAAGGCCGCACCTACAAGAACCATCTCGATGGTTACAACCAGATGGATGTTCTGACGGGCAAGGGCCCTTCCGCTCGCCACGAGGTCTTCTATTTTGCCGGTCCCCATCTTGGTGCCCTTCGCTACGATGACTTCAAGTTTCAGTTCTTCCAGCAGCCGTACGGGTGGCCTGGCGAAAAGGACACCACCGACATGCCAACCATCGTCAATATTCGCCAAGACCCGTTCGAGCGAACGCCGATAACCCGCGGCGAAAGCCTGAACAACGCCGGCGGAGGCTACATGAACGATTTCATGGGCCGCGAATTCTGGCGGTTCGTGTTAGTTCAACAGGAGGTCGGCAGATTGGCGCAAACGGCCATCGAATTTCCTCCTATGCAAGCGCCTGCGAGCTTCAACCTCGAGGCCGTAAAGAGAGAGGTCGAGGAAAAGATCAAGGGCCACGAGGGCCAGTAGTCGGCCGCGATCTTTCAACACGCGGGCGTTCTCCAGAGAGCGCCCGAAATCTCCAGAAGGATCGAGCAAGCGGAGGCGGCGAGCAAAGGCACCGGTCAGCAATAGAGCTGACCTCATCTGCCGGACGGCTTGCATACAGGTCGTCCGCCTGTACTTTCCGACATCATGTCGCAGCCCAGGGGATTACTGAGTAAGCGTAATAGCAAACAGCGGTTGGATAAGGGCGGCGGTGTTGTTTGCCATGCCCCATGGGGTGGTCAGCCTGATTTCCCGTCCGGCGAAATACAGGCTCCCTTGGGTTACGATACTGCTTGCTACGGCTGCCACATTGCCCTCGCAGTCGACGATGGGGGCTCCTGACGCGCCATGGTCGAGCACATAACGGTCGTTGTTGCGCTCTTCGATATCCCACATCTCGAAGAGACCCGATCCCGGTCGCACTTTGGCAAACGGATGATCGAGAGGCATGTCGTTACTACCCGCAATTTCAGCGAACCTGCCCTTTGCAAAGCGGAGTCCGTCGAGATAAGCAATACTGCGTACTGGCTCGTTCCTTGAAAGCGGCTTCTCGCGAAGCTTGAGAGTCTGCGCGTTAGGAAATGGTTCCCGCAACTCAAAGATCGCGAACCCCTCGGGAAGTGCCCTTACGACGGCAAGTAACCGAGCACTCACCTGCACAGTGATGTCCCGCTGCCGCACATCGACTTTCCTCCACTCGCCTCTCGGCAGTACGGGGGCGTCATCGACGAAGTGCGCTATCGAGACTAGATACCGCGTGCTGCCGTAAAACCAGGCTGTCGCGCGATATCCGTCAAGCGACGGTCGGGGTTTCTCGTCCGCGCTGAAGTATCGCGTGATGCTGACCGTTGTTGCCGCGAGCGTTGAAGGGTCGATACAGGCGTCCTCCGCGCGAGCCGATTGCGCAATCACCATCATGAACACCAAAATCATTGGTCCCGCGGTCAGGTGGGCAACCAGCCCGGCGCACGCCTGTTCCGGTCGCGTGAGGAGAGCGCTCCGGAAACGAGTAATTCGGTCTAGCAGGAGCATGCAGCTCGCGGACGCCAGGCTGCTTAACGTGGTGCCATGATCCTCCTCTCCGGCAGATCGATCGAATACAATTCGCACACCCACAGCCCGCAGGCCCGCCAGCATTCCCATATGCGCCCCCATTTGCCCGGTCCCGACGGTATCAAGAGTTGATTCGGGCGAACGGACAATTTGGGCAAGGGCTTGGTCTTGAATTTTCCCCGCTATTTGGTCGAGTTCAGGTACGGCGGCCGATCCGACGATGCCGTACCAAGAAAGAATCGAATTGCCACCGGCAGCTCATTCCATTCCGAAACCAACGGAATGAAAAACAGGCAGTAGAGAACAAGAGATCGCCTTAAGCCTTAAGGTCCGTGATCCTCATAATAGCGACCACGTTCCCGTCATTGAACGCTTGCTCTTTTGTCTCCTTGTTGCAGGTCCAGACAAAATTCTTCTTGGCGGTAAAGGTCTTGCCCTCCTGCTCAACTCGAAGTTCTCCTTCGGGGATATGGCAGATCATGGCATTCATCATCGGGGGGCCCATCGTCTTCGACCCCGGCTGCATAATGATGTCGCGCATTGAGACGGTCTTAAAACCGGGGATGAGGGATGGTGTCTCGCCGTCATATTCACGCACCACCACACCTGGCCACGGCGTCGTATCCTTGTAGCCCGCGGTTTGAGCGGCGGCTGGCTTCATCATGGCCGCCGTAGCTGCTGCCAACCCGATTCCCAACGCAGACCTTCGATCGATCTTGCTCATCGCCTTTCTCCTGAAGTTACCGCAACGAGCGCCGCAAACGCTGCGCGCGTTTCGTCGACTGTGAAATCGTGGTGTGAAACCGAAAAGGAGGTGGTCTCTTAGGGTGCGTACCTGCCGACAGCACCAAGTACTGCTCGTTCCCCCTAGCGGTGATTTCGGCACATCCCGCTTCAACGGCACTACGTTCTACGAGACCAGACGCCGCTTCGAAATGCGTGTTTTCGCCCGAGAGGCATAATGTCTCAGTTTGCTTTCTCTGACCTCCGGCCAACTGAATACGGCAAGTCAGGAGCACTGACTGGTCACAGTAAGTGCGCGGCCACGACCACTAGGATCGGGCGTGTTACGGCGGCACGGGTGACAGTTCAGTTCGCTAGATAGGATTTGGCCTCGGCCAGTTCGGGGCGCGTCGGACCGACGGGTTTGCTTAGCGCCACAAGTTTCCGGTAGACATCGTGAGCGGTCACGGAATCACCGGTCTGTTTCGCGGCTCGGGCCTCGCCGAGGAGGCTGCGGAAGCGATTGGGATCGGTACTCAACATCGTCTGGTACTCGATCAGGGCCGCCGCCGGCTGGTTGAGTTCGAGCAACAGATCGGCCAGTAGCTCGCGTGCCGGCAACACCGAGGACGGGGTGGCCGGGTGCTTGTCCATCGTGGCGTCGAGATCGACCGCGGCCCGCACCAACGCGATGGCCTTTTCGTCGTCGCCTCGGACGTGGGCTAGGATGCCGGCGGCCGCCAAACGCTGGACCTCGACCTGGTTGGCCCAATAGGTGTCGTTGCCCTTCAGCTTGTCTTCAAGCGATTGTAGGCGGCCGATCTCCGCCTCGGCGCCGGCGGTGTTTCCAGTCTGCGCGTCGCCCAGCGCGCGGGCATAGGCGATCATCGCCTCTGCCTAGGGAAATCGCTCAAGCGGGAAACCGATCGCCGGCTCGCTCAGCGCGGCGGCGGCCGGCCAGTCGCGGCGCTCGAGCGCATAACGAACCGGGATCGCGGCGACAGCGTAAGCCGCGCCAAGGTTTCCACCCTCACTCTGGCGAAAGCCGATCAGTTCGTCGACCACCTCTTTGGCCGGGCCATCCTGCGCGATCTGCAGATAGGCGTATTCGAGATAGTCCATCGTGTGGAGGGTTTCCTGGTCATAGCTCCCCGGCCCCCGGCTCTTATGCACATAATTAAGAGCGGCGGTGTGAGCGGCGCGGTTCGACTCGATCGATTGCTGCCACATGCCAAGCCGGGTGAAGATGTGCGACGGCATGTGCAACGCGTGCGGGACATCGGGCGCGACCTTGGCATAGCAGATCGCGGCATCCAGCCCCGCCGCGGCGAATTGTGGCGAGTCGTCGCTGTGGATCAGGTAATGCACGACGCCAGGGTGGTTCGGTTCCTCCTTCCAGATTTTGTTGAGGATCTCGGCTGCCTTTCTTTGGTTGGCAAAGGTCTTGTCGGTCTTGAGCGCACTGGCGTTCAGCGCCAAGGCATAGAACACCGCGGCCTCGCGGTCATCCGGATTGCGCTCATACACCTGCTCCATCGCCTTTTCGTAGGCGGCCGCACGAGTCTGATGGTCGAGCTTGTCATTGTCGCGATAGAAGGCGGCGATTGCTGCGATGTAATCCGCCTCGCGCGGCGTCTGGGTCGGGGCCGCCATCGCCTTGGCGATCGCCTCGGAGCCGGCTTTGAGCGCGGCCGGCGACGGGGGGTTCCACAGTGGATACCAATGACTCATCGCGATGCCCCAATAGGCCATCGCACAGCCGGGCTCGGACGCGGCGATCGCGGTGAACTGCTTTAGCGCCTCGGGGTACCAGAACGAATGCAGGGTCCAGGCCGCGTGCTTGAATGCTTGTTGTGAGATCGGCGCGCACGAGATCGCGAAATCGACTTCCTCGATGACCTTGGACGCGGGCTCCGCCCGCAACCCCTGGGACTGCAACGCCAGCAGCGCTGCAGCAACGAAACCTGTTGAAATTCGATGACAAGCCATGGCGATCCCCTTTCGGCTGCGGGTGCTTGGGCCTGTTCCACCATAGAGAGTCGAACGGTCAGCATCTGCGACCTAGCTGACACTCGGTGTATCAAATTCCAACATATCATATCTTGCGGAAAGGAGCGCTATCAATGATGGTCGCGAGGCGACGCTGCATTTCCCGCGATAGCTCCGGTTTCACCGCCGCAGTCTGGCCGGTTCATGGCCGGTCTCGCTATCGGCGCATGATGGAGCTCAGGCTAATGTTGCAAATCATGAGTCCGTTTGTGGCACACTTGAGACATGCTGAGATGTCCGCTCCGTGGTTGCTCTTGGAAGGAAAGCGGACGTTGCCCAGCGTTGATTGCAAACCGCTGCAGCAGGTACCCAAAGAACCTGACGGGCCTGTTAAAGAGCGAAACCGTGTCACCGTTACAAACAGTCTCCGCGCAAGTTACGCCGGCAGGGCATTTCTATTCTGCCGCGGCTCCGCTCGATAATTGCCGATCTCGTTTCGAGAACGTGGCCTTGGCGGCAACCGGCGAAGTTGGCTTAATTGGCAACGAGTTGCGGCCTCGATGTTCAGCCAGTCTGCGCCAATAGAAGCCGTCTCTCTGCAAGGCCAACTTGATCTCGTCGCTAACAGCGACAGCTCCTTTTTTCTTGCGCCACCGTCCTGGGCTGCCGATGATAGGTATCGGTTGCCCTTTCGCGACCACCAACAGGCGATCACGCTTCTCGTTCAAATACACGTCAAACATGCACTCCCCCTCCGTCCGCGTCAGCATATCGCTTTCTTGCAGAAGGGGAGTTACTAAAAGGCAACAACCAACGCGGCATAAAATGAAACGCGAAGCGAAACTTAACATCTTACCACCAGTGAAGGTCACTCGAGGATCGAGCAGTAAGGGCTGTTACCCTTTCACCTTACCAAAAGCGGCACGAAGCGTGACGCCGCCATGGTGCGACGACCTACCTCTTCCAGCCATCGTGTAAGTGGGGCACCGATGTGCGTCCGTTTCCCTCAGGCAACGCGGAAAATACGTGCTCGGTCGCACTGAGTTCTTCCCAGTTTGAGCCAGAGCGACCAGGCGGCCCATGGGCTGCGTGCCGCGTGTTACCACCAGCGCGGTTGCATCGGTTGATAGTATTGGCCGGCGCGCGGGCGTGTATTGCCAGGTTGGGAGTTCCAATTGCGCTGGAAAAAGAAGCCGAAGCCGTCGTTGCCCCAGTCGTTGCCGTTCGCAACGGGGACATCGACCGTAGGCCGGCGCGTCACGAAGCCGCCCTGGGGCTGGTTGTTCAGCACGGTGACGAACTCGGTGCGATAGTTGGTCTCGCGGCTCAGCGGCTCGTCCGAGACGATGATCGAGGATCGCGGCACTGCGGTCGGCGCGACGCGATCAAGCACATCCTGCGGGATGGTGATGCGGTCGAGCGCGTCCTTGGCGTCATCCCCATCGTCGATCGTGACTGCGGTCCAGCGCAGGCCCGCGTCGTTGCGGGCCATCGCCGTGAACACATGTGTGCCGATTGGTTTGTCGGGATTGCGGATCGTGACCGGAACCTCAATGGTCGCATCGAACACCTCGCCCCCGTCCGGCCACTGCTTGTGCGTGTTGCGTCGCACGTAAAGCTTCTGGGTCGCGCGGCTGATGTAAACCGAGACCGGCTCGAGCGCGAGCTTCGCCTCGCTCGCCGCCTTGGCGGTGTCGGCCTTCTTCATCTGGGCCGCCTTGGCGGCGTCCTTTGCGGCGGCGGCCGCATCGAGCTTCGACTTCGCGACGGCGTTGGCAGTATCGAACTGCGTCCCAGCTTCCGCGGCTTTAACGCTGGCCTTCTGCTTCAGGTCCTCGGCCCGTGCCTTGGCTTGGTCCGTCTTTGCGGCGGCGAGCGTCTTGTCGGCGAACGCGAGCTCGGCGTCGGCGCGGGTTTTGAGCCGCTCCAGCTTGCGCAGCGACGCCGTCAGCGACGCTGCCTGGCGCGCCGCTGTCGCGGCGGCCTCCTTCGCCTCGTCGGCCGTCTCGGCAGCCTCCGCGGCCTCCCGGGCGAGCGTCTCGGCCCGCGCCGCGGCAGCCGCGACCGCCTCCGCGCTCGGCACGAATAGCGCCTTGTGGGAAAATCCGACCGGGGCCGTGTCATTGGGCGAGATGATCACCCGCATCCCGATCCAGGTCTTGTCGAACAAGTTTTCCGCAAAGTCATAGGGCATCCGCACGCAGCCGTGCGAGGCGGCATACCCGGGCAGCGGTCCGCCGTGCAGCGCGATGCCGTTCCAGGTGATCCGCTGCATGTTCGGCATCCAGGCGTCGTCATAGAGGGTCGAGTGGTGGTCCTTGTCCTTCTCGATGACGGCAAAGACGCCGGCTGGCGTCTCGCGTCCCGTGACGCCGGTCGACACCGGTGCGCGTAGGATCCAGCCGTCGGCGTCGTAGAAAGTGACTTGCTGGGACTTGATCGACACGATCGCCATGATCGGCTCGCCTGCCTCACGCGGCGCGGTCGCTTCGACGGCTGCCGCGGGGTGCACCTGTCTCGCCGTGGCGCCGGCGGTCAGCGCCGTCAGTGCGGCCAGCGCCCCGAGCGCCACAATGTCGGGAAGCCCCCAACGCCGCATCGCCCCGGTGGATTGCGCCGTCGTAAATCGATTTACCATGCCATGTCCCGGATGCCTGTCCGCGCTTGTGTCGATCAAGATCACCGACCAGCTTATTTGACTCACCCCGACACGGCTAGATCGGCCCGATGTCGCTGTTGGGCCCGTTTGAGACTGCCAAACGTCTCGGAGGATGCCAGCTTCGAGGGCAGACCGACCCGCGGTCAGAATTACACGGTCTACCAACCGCCGAAGCTTGAGCGAGCTCCGGCTGCAGTTTTGGCGCACGGGTCCCCTGCGGAAAGAGTGGTTCGCACGGTGCCGGCACAGGTGGTTTATCCTTTACCAGCGCCCGCGCCAGCCGCGTCTGTAGCCCCAACCGCCGCCGGCCAACCGAAGGATCAACAGCAGGACGACAGCTCCAATGAATGCGTTCATAATTAAAGCCACGATTCCCTGCCCTAGATGAATATCAAGTCGCGGCAACAACCAATCACCGATAAATGCGCCAATCAGACCCACCAGCAAATCACCGATTAATCCAAAACCTCCGCCCTCCATCACCCTGCCTGCGAGCCATCCGGCAATAATGCCAACGAAAATGATAACCAGGAGACCTTGACTGGACAGATGCATGATCTTGCCTCCAGCGAGAGAATCGTTGGGCAATGCGCATCGATATCGATAGTTCCATTGACACGACGTGACGCTAACTACCCACCGTTCTTGTGCCATTTCGTCTCGTCGACCGGAATCGTCACGCCCTTGAGAATTACCCACGGACGATCTCGCTTCTCGCTTAAGTAACCATCGAAACATTGCATCGCTGACCTCGTGGGCGTTCGTTAGCCTGGGGTTTTCGCGCCCGCGAGACTGACGAATGGAAGCAGTATGCTTCTGATCTCGGTCAGAAGGTCCGGGCGAGCTGCGCCTCGACTATTGAACGGCAAGCAGCGTCGAACTCGTCGTCCGGTTCAATGGGAGAATCCTTGCAGGCGGCAATAGCTTGCGGTTTATTAGAGTGCTCCTCCCTCTCTAAGGTTGGCAGCGAATGGCCCTGATCCAGAGCGTCGAAACTGGTTTCTACCGGATCCCGCTCCCCTTGGCGCTGAGCGACAGTACACACGGAGAGATCACGTCGTTTGAGCTGATTACCGTCCGCCTTCGCGATTCCGAAGACGCGGAAGGAGTAGGATATACTTATACCGTGGGCCGCAACGGAGGATCGATAGCCTATATTCTCCGGCGGGAAATTCCCGAATTGATCGAAAGCCAAGAGGCCGACGACACGGAAGCGATTTGGCAGCGCGCCTGGTGGGCGCTGCATTATGGCGGACGTGGTGGGCCATCCGTTCTGGCACTGTCGGCCCTTGACATCGCGCTGTGGGATTTAAAAGCGCGGCGCGCTAATCTGCCGCTCTGGCGGTTATTGGGCGGGTTTGATGGCCGTGTACCTTGTTACGCTGGCGGCATCGATCTCGATCTTTCCGTCGAGGATCTGCTGAAGCAGACCGACGACAATCTCGGCAAAGGCTTTCGCGCCATCAAGATGAAGGTGGGAGGGCCGGACCTCGCATCGGATGTCGCCCGAGTAAGGGCGATGCGCGAGCATCTCGGCGAAGAGTTTCCGCTAATGGCGGACGCCAATATGAAGTGGACGGTCGAGCAGGCGATCAGAGCCGCCAAGGCGTTTCAGCCTTTTGACCTAACCTGGCTCGAAGAGCCGACCATCCCGGATGATGTGGCCGGCCATCGGCGTATACTAGCCCAAGGCGGACTACCCATCGCGGCGGGCGAGAATCTCCGCTCGCTTTGGGAATTCAAGAACTACATCGTGGGCGATGCGGTGTCCTATCCTGAACCCGACGTCACCAACTGCGGCGGAGTGACCTCATTCATGAAGATAGCGCGCTTGGCAGAGGCATTTAACCTTCCGGTGACGAGCCATGGCGCTCATGACGTCACCGTACATTTGCTGGCGGCCTGCCAAAATCGTTCTTACCTGGAGGCTCACGGATTTGGGCTTGATCGATACATTGAGCACCCGCTGATCCTGGAGCAGGGCGTGGCAATCGCTCCGATGCGCCCGGGTCACGGGGTGAGCTTCGATTGGAAAGGGCTCGTTCCGCTCTCCGTCTGAGGTGAGCAACTTGTCAGGGTGAGGGCGCTACCCCTTTTACGTTTTGTGTCCGCAGTCTTAGCCAGCGGCGTCCACCATGTGGTGAGGCGGTTGCATCTTTCTGTCGAACGGCCCGACGCTGCCTTGAGCGACGAGGCTGGACTCTTCCCATCGTCGTGTAAGTGCTGATGTCCGCTACAGGGCAACGCGGAAGATGTATGCTCGCACTGAGTTCTTCTCAGTTTGACCCAACTGCGACATGAGCGGAACATTTTGCTTCGACGCACAATCCACTGGTCAGCAATGATGTGCTAGCTGCACTTAGCGAACATGCGCCAGTGCGCTGCAAATGTCCGAAAGCGGACACGGCTTCCGTAGCGCAGGGGAATAGCCTCGCCTGGTCCCCTACATATCCGAGACTTTACCAACCGCCGTGACGTCGATGGCCCCATCCATCACGCCAAACCGGACCGGCGTACGCATACGCAGGAGGTGCCGCGTACACGCGCGGTGCCACATACACGCGCGGTGCCGCATAGACCGGATATTCCTCAACCACCACTGGCGACGGCGCTACAATGACAGGCCGGCGAACCACGACGGTCTCCGAAACGACGGGAGCCCACTCCTCGACAACGACAGGCGGCCGGTACCCGTACGGGAGAACTTGCCGCTCATAGCTTGGAATTTCGCTATAGCGAGGTACCGGCAGATCGGCGGCCACTGCCGGCGAGGCAAGAGCTAGTGCACTTGCTGCACCCAAGATCGCTTTACGCATCTACGTTGTTCCCTTGTTTGTCGCCCTGTAGCGAGCAAACGCGGGAGCATGTTGTTAGGTCCATGAACGGGTGTTCAGCCGCGACAAATCCCCCGTTATGAACACACAGCCCTCGCTTTCGCGGCCCCTAAATCCGCGTGCGCTATCATGAGTGCTGGGCAAGCGGCAACGCGATAGTCAAATGCCCTAATGGCACTTTGCGACATGCCGACCGTCTCTAAGAAGGTCTGCTTATCGGGGTAGACCGGAAGTGCTGGGTACGCGGTCAAACCGACGCGAATAACCCATCTGCGACATTGGGCAGCACTCAAGAAAGTGCACGATCTCACTTGATCGGCGGAATGGTTCGCCCAGGCGGCGATGTCCTGAGCCTACGCGCTTATGTTCAACTGCCGCAACACGTCAGCGATGAGTTGCTTCACGTCTTGATGGCCACCGTTGTTGAAGGTGATGCGCGTGCCTTGTCCGTCGGGCAGTGGTGTGGCGGTCACGATCCTATCCGTGTTGATGACGATGGGCTGATCGTCCGGTTGCGTGAACTGCACGAATGCCATGAAAGATCGATCCTGCCTGTTGGGCGCGCGAGCCGCGGCGCCCCGAAACCTGCGACGCGCAGGCGTCAAGGTCAAGCCTGTGTACCGAAGACGTAAAGGCGAGGCGCTTCAAATGGCTTGCGGCGTTTGTGCCCGCTCCACCCGACGCGCCGCCTCGCTTCCCGGTGAGGGCAGCACTCATCTACGCGGTTGCGGAATGACCGCTGTTGGCACAAATGCGAAGCGTCGATTGCATCGAGCAACGTCTGAGTTTGGAGGCGAAGCGGAAAACATCTGCTCGCACAGAGTATTTCGCATTTTGACCCCAAGCGGACGCTAGGCCATAGCGCCATCGCTGGCTTTTGGCGCTATCATCGGGGGCCGATTGGGGGCACCAATCAAAATGTTGCTTTCGTCATCTGCCGTGTCAGCCGACTGGGTCAACATTCGCGAAGCTGTACTGCGGCGCGATAACTACAAATGCGTGGAGTGCGGAACTCCTTGCCGGTCTGCTGAAGCGGACGTGCATCACCTTCTCCCGCGTTCAGCCGGAGGACCGGACGAGCCGTCGAACTTGGTCACTTTGTGCGACGGCTGCCACGCTGCCCATCATCCAAAGCTCGCAGGACGATTAGCCCGTCGAGTAATGGAAAAGTGGGCTGTTAGGCTCGCGTTGTGGCTTGATCGTCGTCGGGCAATATCGGACGCCACTCGCAATTTTGGGGCAGCCTTACGTCTCTTTGGATTAGAACGATTTCGCGACGGCCAGCTGCCCGTTGTCGAGGCAGCTCTATGCGGGCAATCCGTGCTCGTTGTCAGCCCTACTGGGTTCGGCAAGAGCCTTTGTTTTCAGCTGCCCGCCATTTTACGGCCGGGTGTGAGCGTCGTTGTTTCGCCTCTGAAAGCGCTTATGGGTGAGCAAGTTTCTGCTCTCCTTAGGCACAAAATCCCGTCCACCTTTATCAATAGCGATCTGGATAGTGTTGAGAAGCGTATTCGTTACGAGCTATTAGCCAACAAAAGTCTCAAGCTCCTTTACGCAGCACCGGAACGGTTCTTTGTTCAGAACAAAAGCGAACTCCAAATGCTGCAGTCACTCAGGCCTTCTTTCCTTGTGATCGACGAGGCCCACTGCGTTGACCAATGGGGCCGCGATTTTCGCCCTGAGTACGGCCGCCTGAACGAAATTCGGGAAGCCCTCGGCTCACCTCCGGTTCTTGCATTCACAGCCACCGCCGGACAGGAGATGCAAAAACGAATTTTGGCTTCCCTTGGAGTGAATGATGTCCGAGTTTTTGTCCGTGGCGTAGATCGACCCAACATCTCACTTCTCCGCTGGGAGGTACTTCCCAATGAAAGGCTAGAGACGATAGCCAAGCTGTGCCGCATCCCTATTCCGGGCGGGGGCAAGGTAATGATCTTCGTGCCGACCCGAAATATCGGCGAGACGTTGCAAGGTTACCTTCGGGATCAAGGTTTAGAGACACCATTTTATCATGCCAAGCTTGGGTCCGCTTGGGAGCGCGAGCAGCTGCTAAAAAGGTTTGTGAGCGAGAGCCTCCCACTTGTGAATCGGATTATTTGTACGAGCGCTTTTGGTATGGGGCTCGACGTTCCGAACGTACGATTAGTTATTCACTATCAGCACCCCTCATCCGTCGAGGATTACTTTCAGGAGTTCGGTCGAGCGGGGCGTGACGGGCAGCCGTCAGTTGCTGTGCTTCTTCATGCTGATTTCGGTGCAACCAAAGATAAAGATATTGGCCTCCTGCAGTTTATGGCTAAGGGAGCTTCGAACGGTGCGCAACTCGATGCGGCTAATCAAACAGCGGCCCTCGCTCACAAATATCGGCAAATCGACGATATGGCAGGCTTGGTGAGGCAGGAGGGCTGCTTCCGGCAAACATTGATTGGCTATTTCGAAGGATCAGAAAAAGGTTCTCGTCGGAGCTTTTCTACGAGGCTACTTGAGTGGGTTTTTGCTGAATCCGCGACACCTGAAAAGGAAATAGTCTGCTGCGATGCCTGCTGCCGCGACGTGATAAAGCGATGGGGAGAAATTGGATACGTCTCCAAGGTGTTCGGGCTGCGCCTGGGTCCTGAACACGAGGCGGGACATCGGCAGAGCGAGACGGGTCATCGGCAGAGCGCGATAGGTATTTCCGCTTTCATGGGCGGTGCTGCCATCTTGGCCATCTTGGCGATTGTAATGCTGCCAGTTCATTTCCAGGGGAAAAGCACCGACGCTGCAAAACCGCAGGCCGTTGCTAACTCATCTGTTCACGCCGACCGGACCGCCGTTGTCGCTCCGCTGCCAGGTACCAACAAGTCGAATACGCCGCCTGGTGATATTATGGTGGCACAAAATCGACTTATCGAACTGGGATTCCTAGCAGGTCCATCAGATGGCGTTTGGGGAACTAAGTCGCGGATGGCTTTGCGTGCGTTCAAGATCGCGAATGCTCTCGCGGCCGACGACAAATGGGACGATCTCGTAAGTAGCCGTCTATATTCAATCCAAGCTGCTCGGTCACCACATCCACTGGCGACGACGGGGAGATAAGAGCCGCCAGAGTTACTGCACCGGTACAGGCCAAGTTCTGAATGTCTGCTTTCGGGGGTGCCGCGGTCCCCAACACCCGGCGCGGGTTCAGCGTGGCAATGCGACGGGCGAGATCCGCGGCATAATCCGTGAACAGCGGCGGTCCCAAGTTTTGGTCGTAGTGCTGCGGTATGTTGCCGACGTATCCGGATGCTTCTCCGGCCATGGCCATGCCCCCTCGTTGACGACGGACCGGTCCATTGCATTCCAAGAGGTGAAGTAGGCAAGTACAGGAGGCTGGAGAGATTGTCCGTTGTTGGCACGTTTGCGACATGCCAGCTGTATCGAGCGATGTCCGCTTTCAGGGGGTAACCCGGAAGACATTTGCTCAGACTGAGTTCTTCCGACTTTGACCCGCAGCGGACTCTCAGTGATGGCCTTCTCAAGACAGCAAAGACGCTCGGCCTGTGCTGAGTGCATGGGTCTGGCAGTGCCCACAAAGCGGACAACGCTGCAGCGGTGGCTTCAGTTATGGCCCACTTTCGGACTCATGCACTGCGGCAAGGAAATGCTGCACATCGGCTATCTCGACGAGGCGGTGCCGGCGGAACTCCTCGACGCCCGCGTCGAGGAGCTTGCGCGCATCATCCGCGCGCAACAAGCTCGACGAAGCCGCCGCCGACTGCGGCCGACGCGAGAAGGTGCATGACGACTAAGTGCGCCAAGGCAGCGCTCACTTGACGAGAAGCGAGCTCGCGGTTTAGAGGCGCGGGGCCACCTTTCGCCATCGCGGCAGTGTTTGCCGCGCGCTGGAAAATTGGAACTCATGCGACCGCACCTACGGTGTTACCTATGCGCATTTTGCAGTTGTGTTCGGCAGTGTATTTGCATCAACGTCCGAAACGATGCTGCGAGCAGAAAATCCACCCTTGCGGCCGCGAATGTCTGGATTTGTTGTTGAGAATGAAAAGCGTCTGCAACTGAATAGGATCTCGTGCGCGTGGCAGAACTGAACAGATGTTAAGGCCGCCTTTCCGCACCATTCGGAATGGAGAAGGCGGCGGAAGCCTCACCGCCGGTTCCCCGCAGTGATGGTTTTCAGCGGAATTCGTAACCGGTTGCTGGCGACACTGCCACCATCAGACTTCGAACTGCTAGCGCCCGAACTGGAGACGGTCGCGCTCGATCACGACGCGGTCCTCTCGCGAGCGGGTGACCAGATCAAGCATGTCTTCTTCCCTGATAGCGGCGCCATCTCACTGATGATCGACATGGCGGACGGAAGCACGGCCGCCACCGCTTTGGTCGGGCGCGACGGGGCAGTCGGCATTCTTTCGGTACTCGGGCCGTCACCTTCGGACATTACGGCAATAGTTCGTGCTGATGGCATCGCCTCGCGGATCGCCGCATCGCGGTTTCACGCCGCTTTCCAACGGAGCCCCGCGATCCGGCACGCGGTCCAGAGTCACGTCAGGGCCATGCTGATGCAGCTTCAACTCGGCTCGGCCTGCAATGCGCTGCATCCGGTCGGAGCCCGCATGGCGCGCTGGTTGCTCCAGCTTCGCGACCAAATCGACCATGACGTCCTCCCGCTCACCCAGCAGTCGTTATCGCAAATACTCGGTGCGCGACGAACGACGGTGACGCTGCTGATGCGCAATCTGCGCGCGTCCGGAGCGATCAGATCCGATCGACGAGGCCAGATCGAGATCGACCGATCGCGGCTCGCGGCGGCGGCGTGCGAATGCCACGGCACCATGCGGCAACAAGTCGAGGAGATCTTCTCGATGAAGACGGCCCGATCCCGGGTCACGGCTATGCCGGATGATCGGCACGTCTCAGGACGCATCTCAGGAGGTGAATCGGGCGCGGCTGTGTGAGCCGATTCTGCCCCTGGAGGGACCTGGAGGGGGAGGGTGACCGCGAAGGCTTCGGGTGAGGGGGACTCTCGCCGAGCGAGCCTGTGGAGAGTCCCCCTCACCTGGATTTTTCGCATGCCGCCGAGCGGCCAGCCATTCTTCACGTGTCCCGGTCAGGTTGGTCCGCTGCGATTTCCGGGCCGTTCGTTGCGCTTGCCTGACCCGGTCGCGCAGTCTCTTCAATTCGCATAACTGAAGATTGAGGTTGGCTGCATCGCGGAAAAGGACTGCAAGGTGCGCCTCGAGCTTCGCAAGCTCACGCAGCACCTTTGCCACCTGGCCCAACTCGTTGCGCGCGGGGCCCGGCCTCAGCCGTCGTGCCTCGTCAAGAAATTCCTTGGCCTGCAGCAACCAAGTTGATGTTTCTGTGGAGATTTGCATGTGCGCCATGGTGTCCCTCCATCGCGATCATCGATTGACGCGCGGACGATCAGGCCCGAGCGGGATGACGTTTCTTCGAATCGTCATCCCGCTCTACTCTTGTTTGAGCATGATCTTTTCGGAAAGCCGGTGCCCACTTATCCGGATCATGCTATATCGAGCCCGCGCTGCGACGCTGCGCGCTCGCGCCCGGCTCGTGGACCCAGGCTTCCCGTGCGAACCAGGCGTGATCGGTGTGGCAGATCGGGCAATGGGTGCGCCCGAAAAACACCGTGCTGCGCTGAAAGCTCTCGCGATCGGTCTTCATGCCGGTGGGGATCGCGCGTCCGGTTTCCGGACATTTGACCATCACCATACCCATGTGAGCCTCCCTCGAACGTGTTTTTCTTGGACGTGGTTTTTTGGTTTTGTCGCTTTCGAAAAAAGACCGGCCGGTTGGATTGCGCCTGTTGTCGGTGCGGTTACTTGGGGGGCATCGCGCACCTGACCCTTTGTTTGATCGAACACGGGGCGCCATGCTCGATGCTCCAACCGGCCGGATTCCCTCTTGACGAACCTTGGACGTTAATTGAGTGCCGCTTTTTTAGCTGGCTTGGTGCAGAACCTTGGCGAAGTGCTTCTTGATCGGCTCGCCCGTTTCGGTTGCGAGCTTCTCGGCAAAGCCCCCACAATTCCTTGTTCTGGGCGGATGCCGTATCGAAGGACTTGCGCGCTTGCTCCACCGTCAAGGTGACGACATCCGTGACTGACTTGCTGCCCAAGAGATGGGCGAGGAAATCGATCGCGGAGGCGGTATTGGCGTTTCCGATCTCGAACACCTTGAGCCCGTAGTCGGTCGCGCTCGTGGCATTGCTCGAATACGTCTCGCGCAGCGCCTCGGTCATCTCCTCCGACGCGACCTTGATCTTCTCGCAGCCTTGCTGTGCGCGGGCGACACCCTGCTCGGCAAGCTCGCCGATCACGCCAGGCAATGCGATCTTGGCGAATCCGAGCAACGGCATCGCGAAACCATTCGTTCCGTTCGTTCCAGCTTTCACTTCACTTTCAGTCACGGCACATTACCCTTCTCAAGCGAAACCATTTCCCGAGACGCTATCTGCGTCACGAAAGTTCGTGGAGGCGGAGAGTTGTCCCGCTCCCGTGTTTCGATCAGTTTTTCGATGAGCTTTAATCCAGCCCGAATGTAAGTATGCCCGACGAAAGGAGGTACTGTCGGTTCGATTTGCGACTCCCGCTCAAAATTTTTTCGAGGATGTCAATACAAACAAACGTATATCTACAGGAATGATGCTGTGCATAACGGGGGCATCGCGAGGGGCGGGTCCACCATCCTAGCTGATCGGCCTATTCGATTCTTTTTGAGCACGGTCCGCTAGACTAGCGTGAGTCCGGAAATGGCACTTTTGAGACATGCCGGCCGGCTCTAAGGATGTCTGTTCATTGAGGTAGAGCGGAAGTCCGAGAGGAAAGCTTCGAGTGGCGTAGTAGGTTGGCCAAGTGGCTAGCTGGGGCAGACAGCGAAGACTCCTCGAGCCGATGTAGCAGGAGTCATCTTGATCGCCTCAGTCGATCGATCTGGATGCACTTTGCCGAAAAATCGGTCGACCTCGGGACACAGGACTGGTACACATCGCCTCCTCGGGCGAGCAGGAAGTGCCTGATTTTGCTTGGTTTCTGAAATCTGCGCGGCAATCCCTCCCTCTTCACCAAAGTGCGTCGTATTTTTGCTGATCGGTCGGGCCGACTGGCTAATATGCCAGGTGTTCGTCACGACGTGGAATATCTGCGCTGAAGCGACGCAACTCACGTTGCGGCGGGCTTCTTTATCCGGCCTTTGCCGAGACATTCCGTGCATTTCGGGGGATAGATTTTGCGACCCGGTTGTGTTTGCTGTTTGACCTTCTGAAACCCCGTGCCATCGCAGGCGGGGCAAATAACTTCAGTTAAAACTTCACGCGGTCTTTTCATCGCGATCAAACATTAAAACAAAACAAAAGTTTGAATTCATTTGAGCGAAGATAGCGCCTGGTCGCCACAGCGCAACGAAACTCGCCTCTTAACCCAACCGGTCAACGTTACCGCCGCAGACCGCAGGGGACGTTGCCTAGTCTTCTCAAGACGCCGCGCGAGTATCAGCTTGATCAGCCCGTTCTGCCGAAGCGCGCGGCACCCAAACAGCAGATCGCCGGGTGGTCGCCTTCTGTGATGCGGCCGGCACAATGCCCTTGGAAAATGCACGAGCACCGGAGTCTGGGCGACGTCAGCCACTCGGCGTCCGGCGATCTGCTGTCCGAATGCACTGGAACGGAGAATGATTGAAGTTGTGATTACGGGCCGGTCACCCTCAGATGCAGGGGCACGCGCCCCTTGTCCGAGTCGATGATATAGAGCTGTAGCTTGGGCAAGATCTTCTCCATGGCTTCCAAATACAGTCGTATCCTGGTGACGTCCGGTACCTTTTCATATTCCTTCTGCAGCGCGAGAAAGCGGCTCGTCTCGCCGATGGCAGCGGCGACGCGCTGTTGCTTGTAGGCCTCCGCCTCGCTCAGCCGCGTGCGCGCCTCGCCCCTTGCCTTGGGAATGAGGTTGCTCGCGTAGGCGCGGGCCTCATTGATCACCTTCTCGCGGTCGGCCATGGCATCCGCCACGTCTTGGAAAGTCTGGACAACCGATCTGTCGAGAGTGATCGTCATGATGCTCGCAGACACGATGCGAATGCCGCTGCGGCGGCGGTCAAGGAGCTCCTGCGTCTTGGCCTTGACCCGTTCCTGCACTGCGACCCGCCCCCTGGTCAGTACCTCGTCGATGGGCATGCCGACGACCGTCTCGGTCAGCACCCCCTCGGCAATGGCCTCGACGAAGGCTTGTGGCTCCTCGATCTGAAAAAGGAACTCCGCCGGATCGCGGATAACATATTGCAGAGCGAGGGCAGCATTGACGATATTGGTGTCCCCGGTCAGCAGCTCCATGCCGGACGGCGCGGCCGAATCCCCGGTGGCTATCGCAAATCCCACGCCGACCTTTATCACGCTCGTCGTCTTGACGACGTCCACGCGATCAACGGGCCATGGGAGACGGTAGTGCATGCCGGGGCTGACCTCCGCCTCGATGCTACCGAACCGGCGTACCACCGCGCGCTCGTCCGCCGCGACGACGTAGAATCCCGAGGCCAGATGGGCTCCAAGAAAAAGGACAAGAACGCCAAGGATCCAATAGCGATAGCTAGGCCACAGGCGCGCTAGTCCCGGACGCGACCGCAGGTCGACGCCGTGCCCCAGATCTTTTGCGGCTTGGTCTGCTTCTCGCCGCGCGTCGCCGCCCGGGCCTTGATCGTACGCGAATGTCACCGGACCTCCTCCTCCTCGAGTTTTTTGTTCAGGAGTAGATCGGCGCCGGTCGAAATTGCTCCGGGCGGCGGAGGGGACGGTCCGACCCGGAGCGGTCGCGTGTCGAAGTGCAGCATCCGCAGAACGTCAGCGTCTGCGGGAAGGAAGAGGGTCGTCTTGTCGTCGAGGAACTTGTCGTAGGCCCGCAAGGTCCGCAGGAATTGGTAGAATCCTGGATCTTGCCGGAAGGCTGCAGCATAGGTGCGCGAAGCCTCGGCGTCGGCCTCGGCCTTGATGCGCTCGGCCTGTCCGGCAGCCTCCGAGTCGATGCGGATTTTCTCGTGGTCAGCCTCGGCGATGATCCTCTTGGCCTCCAACTCGCCCGCGGAGCGGTTCTCCTTGGCGATCTTGGCCCGCTCGGCCTTCATGCGTTCGAAGACATGCTCCCGGTTCAGTTCCGGCAGGTGGAGGCGGCCGATGTCGACGCTGACCACATCGATGCCATAGGCCGTTCGGGCGAACTCTGCGACGCGGCGAACGACTTCCGCCGTCATGCCCTGGTAGTTGCTGCTTGCCGGGTCGGTGGAGATGAGAACTGACGCCGAATACCGCCCCACGACGGCGCCGATCTCCGCCAGGATAATGTCGGAGAGCCGCTGCTCGCCCGCTGCCGGGGTCGCGACCGCGGCGAGAAAGCGTACCGGGTCGGCGATCCGCCACGTCACGAGGCTGTCGACGCCGAGGTTCTTCTTGTCGATCGTCAGATACTCGGAAGCCGCCGGCCGAAAGAACAGGACGCGCTTGTCCAGCCGCACAACGCGGTCGAACGGCGCAACGACGTGGAGGCCAGGCTTCGCGAGGACGCGAACCACCCGCCCGAAGCGCGTGACAAGTCCATATTCGGTGATGTCCAGGGCGAAGAACGAGGAAACAAGCGCCCAGACTGCGAACGCCGCCATCAGTGCCGGCAGGGCACGCCGAAGCACGATGTTCGATGGTTTGTTCGCTGTCGTGGCTTGTTCCGCCATTCTCGCCTGCCGCCGATCTCAGATCCTGTCCGTTTGACCAAGAGTCCTCGTCAATCCTGCTCTCGCCTGATTGGCTCCTTCTCGAGGCACGTGATCCGCGCGAAACCGGCCTCGTTACTTGATTTGTCCCGAGCCGAAGGGCTGCACGAGCCACATGTCGAAGTCTTTCACCTCGCCGCTGCCGGGCCGCACAAATTTACGCATGCCCGGCAGCACGTCTTCCAGCGTTTCAAGCTGCAATCGGAATTTTGTAAGCCCAGGGGCCTGCTCGTAGGCTTCGAGCCGCAGCACGAAAGCGTTCGCGTCAGCCTGAGCGCCCGCGATCCGTTGCTCCTTGAAGGCCATCGCCCCCTCAGTCATCGCTGCGGCTTCGCCTTTCGCCTGGTTGATCTTCTCCACCGCGAAGACGTTCGCCAGGTTGATCGTACGCAGCTTGTCCTCGACCGAGCTGGCGACGTCTCGGAAGGCGTCGTGGACCTCGTCTGGAGGGTGGTCGTAAAGCAGGCTGACGGAAAGCACCTCGATTCCGGCCTGGTAGCGGTCCAGCATCGACTGGGCGGTCGCACGCGTCTCGCGTTCGATCTCCTCGCGCGCTGTGGTGTAGACCGCATCGATGGCGCGGGTCGCGACCGCACCCCGGAGCGCTGCCAAGATCGTGCTGCGCACGAGTGCCTCTGGTTCGGCGAGGTGATAGGCGAACGCCAGCGCGTCGTTGACCCGGTACTGGGCCGTGGACCTCAGGTCTATGAGGTTGCCGTCGCCGGTGAGCAGGAAGGAGTCGCCGGGCGCCGTCTCCTTCTGGAACCAGACGCCGCTCGCCTGCTGCGGCGCTGCGTTCGATCCAAAGGCCAGCCGGCTCCGAAGCTTCGCGCGCGTCGCCTCCGCCCGCGACAGTTCCGGTGGAAGTCCGAACTCGAGCCGTTGCGCCAGATTCTGCACGATGAGGCGGTGACTCTCGAACGGCCAGGGCCATCTGACGTGCAGGCCAGGCTCGAGATCCGACGCCAGGATCCGGCCGAACCGCAGCCTCATGCCGACCTCGCCGGGCCCGACCGTGAAGAGTCCGCTCCCGAGCCAGAGTAGCGCCACGCCGCCGGCGGCAGCGTAGCCGAGGCTGCGCGGGGTAACGGCAATCCCGGTCAGCTGCGCGGCTCTGTCCCGGAGCCAGACCCATTCGTCCGGAACGCGCGTCCGGCGCATGCTGAGGATCAGCAGGCCGCTGAGCAGCACGGCCGCGGCGTCCTTGACAAGGTCCGGCACGAAGCCGGCCGCGGTCCCGAACGTCGTTCGAGGGTCGAGCCCCCAGGCGTGGTACATCATGTTGAGGGCGAAACCGGCGGCGAGCGTCATGAAGACGACCGCAACCAGATAGGCAGCCACCGCGCGGCGGCCCAGCACCTTCATGAGGACGACCAGGCTGCTGATGTTCGTGGCCGGCCCGGCGAGAAGGAAAACAAGAACGGCGCCTGGGCTCAATCCCTTGAGCGCCAGCGCCGCCGCCATGGGCGTCGAGGACGAAGCGCAGGTGTAGAGAGGGATGCTCAAGATGAGCATCAGCAACATCGAGACAATTCCGCCGCCCCACACGCCGTCGAATAGCTGCGCTGGAACTGCGACGACGGCGACGGCGGACAGAACGATGCCCAGAGCGAGCCACCAGCTGATGTCATCGAGCAACTCGACGAAGCCATAACGGATGATGCGCCTTGTCGCATCAACCGCCGCACTGCCGCTTGTGGCTCCAGAGTCGGGGTGCGAATTCGCCTCGCGGGCGTGGTCGTGGTGGTGATCCTGTCCGTGCGCGTGATCAAGTCCTTGAGCGGCGTCGCCTCCATGCTGACACTGGTCGCCGTCGCTACCCGCGGCGGGATTTTTGGCGGGCCTCAGGGGCCGTTCGGTCGCGCTGGAGCCCGGGGCGCCGAACAGATTTGTGGCGAGGCCGGCGGCAATCGCCGTTGTAATCCCGGCGAAGGGGCGGAACACGGTCATGAGAGGGTCGGTCAGCGCGTACGTCAGGCTGATACTGTCGACCCCGGTTTCCGGCGTCGCGACCAGGAACGCCACGGCGGCGCCCGGCGTCGCCCCTTGCTTGCGCAGCCCAAGGGCTGTTGGCAGGACGCCGCAGGAGCACAAGGGCAATGGCGCGCCGAGGACCGACCCCCAGAGCACCGACTTGATCTTTCCGCCCCCGACGAGCCAGGTGAGCAGCCGGCCCGGCACAAGGACCGCAAGCGCCCCGGCGAGCAGGAAGCCGAAGAGGAGGAAGACAGAAGCGTCTTCCAGGATTCCCCAGGCTTCCCGAAGGACAGCGAACAGAAAGTTGATCATCATGGTCCCGTTTTCGAGGCTGACGGGGGGCCGAATGGTCCGGTCCCAACCGCTTTGCCCGCGGCGGCGCCTTGCGCGGACACCGCCGCGACGCGGCCGCGTTACTTCGGCAGATATTTCTTGTTCAATGCGCAGGCCACGGAGAACTGCGGATCGACCACGTTGGCGATATAAAGGTGAGCCGCCTGACCAAGCAATTCGACGGCTTCGTACTTCTCGAAGCCATAGTCAGTCGTGAGCCAGGTGACCATGTCGGCGCAGGCGAGGCGCAAGGCGTCGATCAGAGGTCGCGTGCTGCCGATCGACATGATCTCATTGTCGTTGATCAGGTGCGGCCAGTTGATCTTCTTGCCCTTGATCAGGTTCACGGTGAACTTGACGGTGAATGGCGTCTCGATCGCAGCGCCGTCGATCTCCCCGTCGCCCTGCGCGGAGTGTCCGTCGCCCAGCATGAACAACGCCCCCGGCTCGAACACCGGGAAGTGCATGGTGACGCCCGCGACGACCTCGTTGAAGTCCATGTTCGCGCCATAGGGACCAGGATACAGCGAGCTGATGCACTCCTTCCCTCCCGGAGCAGTACCGATGGTGCCGAAGAACGGCCTGATCGGAACCTCGACTTTGCCGATCTTGCTGTTCGGCATGTCAAGAGTGGCGACTTTGCGGCTCTTATCGAGACGCCAGATGAACAGACGGTCGGGGACAGGCGGCGTCACCATTGCGGTCTTGTACTCGGGCGCAAGCAGCCCGAAGTTGGGAATTGAAGCACCCCATCCCCAGTCGCGGTTGAGCTCGATGCTGTCGATATGGACCTCCAGCGTGTCGCCGGGCTCGGCACCTTCGACGTAGAACGGGCCGGTCTGCGGATTGACCTTGGTGAGGTCGAGCTTTGGCGCGACCGATGTGTCGGAGACGGAGAACGCGTCGTTGGAGGCATCACGCGTGCTGGTGATCACCGAGTCCCCGGGTTTGATGCGCAAGGCCGGCGGATGAGCATAGCAGTAAGTGAAATAAACCTTGTCGCCTGGATCGTACGTCACTTCGGCCGCCACGGCTGGCCGGGCGAGCGAAAGCCCGGCGA